>NZ_CANLDZ010000019.1:0-117599 GCF_947489545.1 uncultured Ruegeria sp.
GTCTTGCCGTGGTCAACGTGGCCAATCGTTCCAATGTTGACGTGCGGCTTATTACGCTCAAACTTTTCCTTTGCCATTCCTCAGGCGCCCTTTTGCGATTTGGGGGACCCGTGGTCCCGTAAGTTACATCTGCGCGCGCGAGATATTTGGTTCACAGGGGAAAATCAAGCACATCTGAGTGAAAAGCCGCGGCTCGCGCCGGATTTTGCGTGACCTCGGCAGGATCCAGCGGCTGGATCGGGTCCGGGCGCTTGTCAAACCAGCCATTTTCCAGATGTTCTTCGGCCAACCACTCTTCGACCCGGTCTGCAACCTTCAGCGCCAGACCACTCATCTGTTCTTCTTTGGTCCGTTCATTCCCGGACCCTTTTAAGGCGCTGCCGCCGGTGGTGTCTTCCAGAACCTGAAATTGTTTACCCTTGGCCAGAAACTCTTTCTTGTTCACATCGTAGACGTTCACCAGAACGATGGCGGTGCTTTTGGGATTGTAAATTATCGGTATTCCAGGCGGCGCCAGCATGTATCCTTCAAGGCTGATACCGATGTCATAATCCTGCGCCCCTTCATAGCGGCCCATGCGAATATCCACCGCATTTTGGATGGCGTTTTCCCACTCTTTGGGTGTCGCATCGCGAGACACAGGTCCCTGTTTTGCTTTCTCGGCGAAGGCGTAGTTCACGCGGAGTTTGAATTCACCCAGCGATTCAGGTTCTTCATAAACCTGCGTCTGGGTACATGCGCCCATCAGGGCCAATCCGGTAATCAGAGTCAGAATGCGTAACATTTTCTCTTCTCGATAGGCCTGTTTTTATTGGGTGTAGCCCACTGATACGGTTTGTGCCAAGCCGTATCGGCGGAAATACACGTCTTCTGAAACACGATCAGGTGAATTTATAGTCTCGCGGGAACCCATACGGTGCCTTTTTCCCGACACTTGCACGTTTGGCCAGCCATGGGCTCAAGTCCGCTTCGTGCCGCGTTTTGTCTCCGCCCATGGACCATCTCAGGCCGTCTTCCCAGCTAAAGGTTGTCAGGTCAGACAGGCCGCCATCCAATTCCAGCGTGCCCTGACGTCCGCGTGCCATATTGTACTTTTGCAAGCGCACGCCTTTGCCACGGGTCATCTCGGGCAGATCCTCGATCGGGAAGACCAGAAACTTTCCGTTCTCCGAAACGACCGCCACATGGTCACCATCGACGGGCTTGCAGATCATGGCTGTTTCACTGTCTTTGACATTCAGCACCTGCTTGCCGTTGCGGGTCTGGGCGAGGACGTCATCCTCGGGCACCATGAACCCGTTGCCCGCATCCGAGGCAACCAGCAGCTTGCGCCCGGGCTTGTGGATCATGATGTCAATGATCTGCGCTTCATTTGGCAGATCGACCATCAGGCGCAGTGGTTCGCCCATACCCCGACCGCCGGGCAGGTTGGCGGCGCTGATAGTGTAGAACCGCCCGTTCGAGGCGAACACAAGCAGGCGGTCCGTCGTTTCGGCATGGAATATGAACCGCGGGCCGTCGCCATCTTTGAACTTCAGCTCGCGGGTCAGGTCTATGTGACCCGTCATGGCACGAATCCAGCCCATCTGAGAACAGACAACTGTGATCGGCTCCCGATCGATCATCGCCTCAAGCGGCACCTCTTCAACCTCGCCCGCTTCGGCAAATCGGGTGCGGCGGGCACCGCCTTCGTAGTCTTTGCCGAAGGTCTTTTTGGTTTCTTTCAATTGCTCGGCGATCTTGGCCCATTGCAGGGTGTCATCGGCCAACAGATCTTCGAGATTGGCCCGTTCTTCCATCAACGCGTCGCGCTCGCGGATCAACTCCATCTCTTCCAGACGACGCAGGCTGCGCAGGCGCATGTTGAGAATCGCGTCGACCTGAACCTCGGACAACTCCCCCTCGCCCAGCGCGGGAGAAACATAGTCGGCCTCGTTGGTGGCACGGACGTGGTCGATACCCCAGTTCTCACGCATCAACGCGTCTTTGGGGTCGTCGTCGTAACGGATGATATCGATCACACGGTCAAGATTCAGGAAGGCGACGATAAAGCCTTCCAACACTTCCAGCCGATGATCGATCTTGGCCATCCGGTGACGGGACCGACGCAGCAATACTTCTTGCCGGTGATCAAGGAAGGCGCGCAGCACCTCTTTCATCGAGCAGACCTTCGGCGTTACGCCGTCGATCAACACGTTCATGTTCAGGCTGAACCGCACCTCTAGATCCGAGTTGCGATAGAGCATGCCCATCAGCACCTCGGGGTCGACGTTCTTGGACCGCGGCTCAATGATCAGGCGAATGTCATCAGCGGATTCGTCGCGGACGTCGGCGAGGATCGGAATTTTCTTGGTCTGGATCAGTTCCGCGATCTTTTCGATCAGCTTGGACTTCTGAACCTGATAAGGGATCTCGGTGACGATGATCTGCCACTGACCACGACCAAGATCTTCGACCTCATACTTACAACGCAGGCGGAACGAGCCGCGCCCGGTGCGATAAGCTTGTGCGATGTTTTCGGGTGGTTCGACGATGATACCGCCAGTCGGGAAATCCGGACCGGGAACATAGTTCAGCAAAGTATCGTCACGGGCATCGGGCACTTTGATCAGATGCAGACAAGCGTCACACAGTTCGGCAATATTGTGCGGCGGGATATTTGTGGCCATGCCAACCGCAATTCCGCTGGAGCCATTGGCCAGCAGGTTCGGGAATTGCGCGGGCAAAACAACCGGCTCGGTCAGCGTACCATCATAGTTGTCACGAAAATCGACGGCATCCTCGTTCAGACCCTCAAGCAAGGCCTCGGCCACGATGGTCATCCGTGCTTCGGTATAGCGCGAGGCCGCCGGATTATCGCCGTCGATATTGCCGAAGTTCCCTTGCCCATCGACCAGTGGGTAGCGAACGTTAAAATCCTGCGCAAGACGTGCCATGGCATCGTAGATCGCCGCGTCCCCGTGCGGGTGATAGTTACCCATCACATCGCCCGAAATTTTGGCTGATTTGCGGAATCCACCTGCCGCGCTGAGTCGCAATTCGCGCATCGCATAGAGGATTCGCCGGTGAACCGGTTTCAGGCCATCCCGTGCATCGGGCAACGCGCGGTGCATAATCGTGGACAGCGCATAGGTCAGATACCGTTCGCCAATTGCTCGGCGCAGCGGTTCAGCCACCTCACCCCCATTGTCGGGGGCCTCCATGTTGGGGTCGTCGATCGTGTCATTCATAGATGATGTGATACGACGCTAGGCCGCCTGGGTAAAGCAAGCAGCGAACATTTTGCTGGGGACAAGTCGCGCTTTTTGCAACAGGGGGAGGCAAGTTCCAGATTTCCCCGGTTTTTCGACTCGGCTATCAAAATATGGTAAGATTTCATCAATTGAATTGCTGCTTTTTTTTGATGTTACGATTGCCTCTGGGGGAGCGACATGACGCGCCTTATACTTGTTACCTTTGCCATGCTTGGCTGGACCTTTTACGTGATGAGCGGTGGTCCCGATTTTGAACCACGCGGAATACGCACAGCCCAACCTGATAGGGTTGCATCGGTGTCCAAAGCGGCTCCGAAAAAAGTCGTTGCAGCGCCTGTTGATGAGTTGGTGACACGGACCGCATTGAAAACGAACGACATAATCCCTCCGCTTCTCGAACCTGAACCTGCTTTAAACGAGACCGAGACCAAGGCTTTGCTCTCACAGGTCGCTGCAGGTTTGAAAGCCAATCCTTCCTTGTTCAACGATGAGAATGTCACTCTGACGCTGGCGTCGTTGGAGGAGGGCGTGAGTGCAATGCAGCAGGTCGCAACGGATGCCGACCCCCAAACGCCTGCATTGCCGGAACTGGTTGAGGTGACGAAAGACATCCGCGAGGTTTCGGGGACACGGGTGAACATGCGCGACGGACCGGGAACAATTTATCCAATCATCGGCAAAGCCAGAATCGGCCAGCAGGTCGAGGTTCTTAGTGAATCGGGCACTGGCTGGTTGCGGCTTCGCGTGTTGCCCGGGCAACAGGTTGGATGGATTTCCGCCTCACTCATCAGAAAAACCGCGAACTAACGTCTGGGTGTCATTGCCCTGCGCCAAACCTCGCCATAGCTTTTGGCAAGGATGACGCTCGGGGAAAACATGCAGAAATCGATTCTAATTACTGGCTGCTCGTCTGGTATCGGTCTTGACGCAGCACACGGCATGCGTGCACGAGGTTGGCGTGTGTTTGCGTCCTGTCGCCAGCAGCGAGATTGTGATCGGTTGCGGGCCCAAGGGTTCGAAAGCCCCAGAATCGACTACACGGACGCCGACAGTATTTCCTCAGGTTTTTCAGAAGTTCTCGCTGCGACGGGGGGGACTTTGGACGCTCTCTTCAACAACGGGGCACATGGATTGCCCGGCGCGGTCGAGGACGTACCAACCGAGGGGCTAAGGTATATTTTTGAATCTAATGTCTTTGGCTGGCACGAACTGACACGTCAGGTCATTCCCGTCATGCGGGCACAGGGCTATGGGCGCATCGTGCAGTGCTCATCGGTTCTGGGGTTGGTGGCCTTTCCCTGGCGAGGTGCCTATGTCGCCACCAAATACGCGATAGAAGGCCTGACCGATACCATGCGGCTGGAACTGCGCGACACCGGCATCAAGGTTGTCCTAATCGAACCTGGTCCGATCACGTCGAAACTTCGGGAAAAGGCAATTCCACTGTTCGAAAAGTTCATCGATTGGGAAAACTCGGCCCTGAAGGCAAAATACGAAACCTCGTTGCTCAATCGTTTATATAAAGACTCGGGTCCGGATAGGTTTGAACTCCCTGCTGCGGCCGTCACCGACAAGCTGGCCCATGCCGTCGAAGCGCGAAATCCTAAATCCCGCTACTACGTAACAACCCCGACCTATATCGCCGGGTATTTACGCCGAATCCTACCCACCAAAGCCATCGACCGCATCCTTTCGGACGTCTGAGACGATTTTACCAGTTCGCTTTTTGACGGCGTGACGCTAGATGAGGCGCAATGTAACAAAAAACGCGGACGGTGACTTGTTATGGACCTATTGATGGTCGTTTTGCTTCTGGCCATGGCAGCGGTTGTTGTCGTGTTGACCATGGGCATCGCGAATTTCGGCAAAAGCGGAATGGAAGCCGCAAAGAAAAGCAACAAGATGATGCGGCTGCGTATCCTCTTTCAATTCATTGCCGTAGTTCTGATCATGCTCTTCGTCTATCTGCGCGGACAAGGGGGCTAGCAAATGGTCGTTCTGAACAAGATTTACACTCGAACCGGCGATGACGGCAAAACAGCCCTGGGTAACGGTGAGCGGGTTGCGAAGTATTCCGGTCGTGTCGCCGGTTACGGCACTGTGGATGAGCTGAACGCCTTTGTCGGCGTGGCGCGTTCCGAAGCAGGCGGAGATGTCGAAGCAGCGCTCTCACTTATACAAAACGACCTGTTCGACCTTGGCGCGGATCTGTGCCGTCCTGACATGGACAAGGATGCAGAGGCTGACTATCCGCCGCTCCGCATCGCTCCGGCACAGATCGACCGGCTGGAATCTGAAATCGACGTCATGAACGAAGTGCTAGAACCACTCCGCAGCTTCATTTTGCCGGGCGGCTCGCGCCTGGCCGCCCATTTGCATGTGTGCCGAACTGTATCACGTCGGGCTGAACGGTTGGTTGTGGAATTGTCTAATATGGAGCCGGTCAATCCAGTGGCGGTCAAATACCTCAACCGCCTGAGTGACTGGTTCTTTGTGGCCGCACGGTGCGCCAATGAAAACGGGACCGCAGATGTCTTGTGGGTGCCCGGAGCAAACCGCTGACGCAGGTATTGCGCTCAAAGGACATGATTGCCCAATCGATTGAAATGACCCGGTGTCAAAAACCACAAAACGCGACGTCTCAAAGCTATGACGTGACGATTTTGCTCTGTTGTGAACGCTGCAGAAACGCTATTGAGACCGGCGAGAGCATTGGTGGAGTCGCTCCGCGGCTTACCGTTTTTTGAGGAGAAAGCGCTAAAATGAAGGTACTCGTGCCTGTCAAACGCGTGATTGACTATAATGTGAAGGTTCGCGTCAAAGCGGACGGTAGCGGTGTTGATCTCGCCAATGTCAAAATGTCGATGAACCCATTCGACGAGATTGCAGTTGAAGAAGCGATCCGACTGAAAGAAGCGGGCAAGGCCGACGAGGTTGTTGCTGTTTCGATCGGCGTAAAGCAATCGCAGGAAACACTGCGCACGGCGCTGGCCATGGGCGCAGACCGCGCCATTTTGGTGATTGCCGCTGACGACGTCCATCAGGATATCGAGCCGTTGGCCGTTGCAAAAATCCTCGCCAAAGTGGTCGAGGAAGAGCAGCCGGGCATCGTTCTGGCGGGCAAGCAGGCGATCGACAACGACATGAACGCCACCGGTCAGATGCTGTCGGCCCTGCTGGGTTGGTCGCAAGGCACCTTCGCGTCCGAGCTGGACATCGAAGGCGACAGCGCCAAGATTACCCGTGAAGTTGACGGCGGCCTGCAGACCATCAGCGTCAAGATGCCAACCATCGTAACGGTTGACCTGCGTCTGAACGAGCCGCGCTATGCGTCGCTGCCGAACATCATGAAGGCGAAGAAAAAGCCGCTGGATGAGAAAACCGCTGCCGATTACGGCGTCGATGTCACGCCGCGTCTGGAAGTCGTCAAGACCGAAGAACCGCCGGCACGCGCCGCAGGTATCATCGTGGGCTCGGTCGATGAGCTGGTCGGGAAACTCAAAGAAGCGGGGGCTGTGTAATGGCTGTTCTTCTTCTCGCAGAGGTTAACAATGGCGAACTGGCGATGGACGCCACCGCCAAGGCCGTCAACGCTGCACAGGCATTGGGCGATGTGACTGTACTGGCCGCAGGCGGTTCCGCGTCCGCAGCCGGCGAGGCCGCTGCCAAGATCGATGGCGTGTCCAAGGTTCTGGTGGCCGAAGATGCGTCGCTGGGCCACCGCTTGGCGGAATCAACCGCAGCGCTGATCGTAGGTCTGGCTGACGGTTATGAACACATCGTCGCCCCTGCCACCACCGATGCCAAAAACGTCATGCCTCGCGTTGCCGCGTTGCTGGACGTGATGATCGTCTCGGATGCCTCCGGCGTGGTTGACGGCTCGACTTTCGAGCGTCCGATCTATGCGGGCAACGCAATCCAGACCGTGAAGTCAAACGACGCCAAGAAAGTCATCACCATCCGGACCGCAAGCTTTGACGCTGCTGGCGAAGGTGGCTCGGCTGCGGTTGAGACCATCTCGGTTGGCGACAACCCCGGACTTTCCGAATGGGTCGAGGATAAGGTTGCTGAAAGCGACCGCCCCGAACTGACCTCGGCTGGCGTGGTTGTCTCGGGCGGTCGTGGTGTCGGCTCGGAAGATGACTTCAAACTGATCGAAACGCTGGCCGACAAGCTTGGCGCCGCTGTTGGTGCCTCACGCGCGGCGGTCGACTCGGGCTATGCGCCGAACGACTGGCAGGTGGGTCAGACCGGTAAAGTGGTCGCCCCTGACCTGTATGTCGCCGTCGGCATCTCGGGCGCAATCCAGCACCTTGCTGGTATGAAGGACTCGAAAGTTATCGTCGCGATCAACAAAGACGAAGAAGCACCGATCTTCCAGGTTGCCGATTTCGGACTGGTTGCAGACCTGTTCCAGGCCGTGCCAGAGCTGACAGAAAAGCTCGGCTAAGCCAAAGCGTCGAACTGAATTTGAAGGGCCCGCCAATTGGCGGGTCTTTTTCAATTCAGATCCAGCAACACTGGCAGCACCGCATCGGCAATCGCCCTATGGGCAGAAGGACCGATCATGTGCGCTGCCATCGGCACTTGCAACGTGCCGAACAGCATATCTTCAAGCTCATCCGACTCTCCTGACACGCAAACAGATCGCTGGACGACACCAGCACATTTAGGTCTGAGTTGATCTATCATTGCGTCCTCCACCGGTATCATTTCTTGTTCGTGCGCGTGATCACGCTGGACCCGCAGGCACAGCAGCGCGACCGGAGGTACGATGCGCCCCAGCAGCGACTGAAGGTTCCGAACCCATCCCGCGCGCAACTCCTGTGCTATTAAATCAAACCGAGCGTCTGATTTTGCGTGCAGCTTGCCTAACAGGTGGCGCACAAAATGGACTTCGGTGAAGTCCTCCTCAGGGTACAGGTCTACCAGATCCTGCATCGGTTCAAGAAATCGATCGTTTCGACGGGAATGAACACGATAAAACCGGTTCGATTGATAAGAAACGCAAGGCGCTTGCAGCACACAAAGCTGAGACCGGTTGATCAGATCCAACAACCCCTGATCCCGCGACATCGCCTCGACCCCGCAAAACAGACTGCCAAAGTTCGCACATGTCTCGCCAAGTCTCGCCTCCAGCACGGCCGGGAACGGGGTTTCCACAAAACGCCCGAAGGTTTCATCCCCGCCCACGCATGCCACATATGGCTTGGCCAGCGCAGACGCCGGACCCCGGAACCAACGCTTTGATCCAGCGTATTGACACACTGCATCTTCGTGCCCGCAAGGACCCGCCTGATGATAGCTCATATCGCTCACCCAAATATTCACCCGATTGCCATATTGCTGTCTCAGGTATTGAGAAATTCCTAATGTGCGCATTTGAAGCAAATTCCGCAGGCCTGATGCCCTTGCCGCCTGCCCCGATCTGCCGATAGTGTCGCCGTAACGCGCAGGGCAAAGGCAGCTGAACATGGAAGTGAAATCGGTCGGAGTGATTGGCGCAGGCCAAATGGGCAACGGGATCGCTCATGTCTTGGCGCTGGCGGAATACGACGTTCTGCTGAACGATGTCAGTCAGGACGCGCTGGACAGCGCCATTGCCACCATCGAGGGCAATCTGGCGCGTCAGGCGTCGCGCGGCAAGATCTCTGACGACGCCATGCAAGCGGCCCTAAAGCGGATCAACACAACGCTAGAGCTGCCACAACTGGGTCAAACCGATCTGGTGATCGAGGCGGCCACCGAACGTGAGGCAATCAAGCAGGCGATATTCGAAGATATCCAGCCGCATCTGTTGCCACATACGATTTTGACGTCGAATACCTCGTCTATTTCAATCACACGCCTTGCCAGCCGCACAGACCGACCCGAGCGTTTCATGGGATTTCATTTCATGAACCCCGTCCCCGTCATGCAACTGGTCGAGCTGATCCGCGGTATTGCGACAGATGAAGAGACGTTTAAAGCCTGCAAAACCGTTGTGGATCGACTTGGCAAAACGGCCGCAAGTGCCGAAGACTTTCCCGCCTTCATCGTGAACCGCATTTTGATGCCGATGATCAACGAAGCGGTCTATACGCTTTATGAAGGCGTCGGAAACGTTCAGTCAATCGATCAATCGATGAAACTCGGCGCAAATCATCCTATGGGGCCACTAGAGCTGGCTGACTTCATTGGCCTGGACACCTGTCTGGCGATCATGAACGTCCTGCACGAAGGTCTGGCGGATACCAAATATCGACCCTGCCCGCTTTTGACCAAATATGTCGAGGCAGGATGGCTTGGACGCAAGACCGAACGAGGGTTCTACGACTATCGCGGCGAGCATCCTGTTCCGACGCGCTAGCATAAAAGAAAAACCATCAGCGCGGTATTTCCATCAAGACGGAGATTCGGGGTTAGGGCTTAAGCGACTTGCCCAGAGACAAAGTGTGCTGCCTGAGCCATGTCATAAAGCCACGAGGATCGCGCTCCAGCAACTCCATGTCGCTGTCCGAAACAGGCTCTCCGATGACCGGTGATTGCGGCTTGTTGCACGAGCGCACGATTTCGTGCAGCAACAGGCCCTGTCTCAGGATGGGGGACACGCGGTTTGCGATCTGATACCAGCGCGAGTTTCTGCCGGGAAAGAAAATCGGAACCACCTGCGCGCCGGATCGTCGGATCATCTTGGCCGTAAAGACATTCCATTCCTGCTCGATCGCCGGGCCAAACCAGTCTTCCGAAGACATCACCACCCCAGACGGGAACAGCGCCACAACGCCCCCCTGTTTCAGGTGTTCCATCGCCTTGCTACGCATTTCCAGCATCTTTGCCTGCGCTTCAGGGTCATGTGGAAACGGGACCGGGATCATGAATGACGTTGCGGCTTCGTCCAGCCCGGTCAGAACCGAACGGGTCAAAATTCGGTAATCGTTGCGAACCTGTCCAATCAGTTCCGCCAGGATCATTCCGTCGACCATCCCATGCGGGTGATTGGCTACAACAACAACAGGTCCTGCCTTCGGGATGCGGGCAATTTGTTCCTGCGGCGTGGTCAGGTCGATGCCCATGATCTTAAGCGCACCGCCCCAGAACCTTTGTCCCCGATAGTATTCGTTCTTCTTCTCGAACTTATTGACCATTCGCAGAATGGTCAGCTTGCCGGTGCACCACTCGATGGCCCGAATGGCTGTTGAAGTCCAGACATCGTCGAACGAGTTCGCATAGGTCAGAGTCCTACGATCGTAGATCTCACCCTGATCTGCGGTCCCATCCACCACCGGGCTTGTCTTGGTCTCGTGCGTTGTTTCCGCCAATTCCTGGTCTTCCCGTTCTTCCTGTCCCAACGGGGCGGCTTAGAACCCCTCTCCGAACTTGTCGCTCACGAGGGTCTCCAGAGCTTCCGCCAATGCCTCAGCATCCGGTCCGGACGTCTCGACGTCAATAGTGGTTCCGCGCGATGCTGCCAACATCAAAAGGCCCATGATGCTGTCGCCGGATGCAGAAAGTCCGCCTTTCGACACCTCAGCATGCGCGTCAAAACCCTCGACCACTTCGACCAACTTGGCCGAGGCACGCGCGTGCAGGCCTTTTTCGTTTACAATTTTCAAGCTTCGGTTGGTCATTTCAGTGAATCCGGTACTAGTCCAATGTCACATTTTGCGCATTGATGTATTTCCGTCCAGCCTCCATCGCCTGTCGAACGGCTTCGGCGACCGGAAGGTGGCGGCTTTTGGCCAATTTGATCAACATTGGCAGGTTTGCACCATAAAGGATTCGACGATCCTGTGGGGCACAGGCCCGCAAGCTGAGGTTCGACGGGCTGCCACCAAAAAGATCGGTTACGATGACGACACCGTCGCCTATATCCACCTGATCGGCCGCGCGGCTGATTTCAGCCTGTTTTTCATCGCGGTCGTGATCTGCTTCGATCGCAATTGCCAAAAGGCCTGGCTGAGGCCCGACCACATGTTGCATGGCGGCCAAATACTCCTGAGCCAGCCCCCCATGCGCTACGATCACAATCCCGATCAACCCGGCCTCACATTCAACGATCGACGTTCCATCTCGCGGTGTCTAACTGCCACCTGCTGCCCCCCTTCTGCAAGAGCTTTCGCAACCGCTTCGGCCATAGCAACAGATCGGTGTTGACCGCCAGTACAACCGAACGCCACTGACAGATGCGCCTTACCTTCCGCACGAAAGGCAGGCAACAAGAGCGTCACCAAATCTACGACACGGTCAAAAAACGGTTCATAGTTTGTATCGGACTGCACATAGTGCGCCACATCCGGGTTTCGACCGTCCGCCGCACGTAATTCGGGACGCCAATACGGATTTGCCAAGAACCGGCAGTCGAAAACCATATCAAGACTGCGTGGAAGGCCGCGTTTATACGAAAAGGATTCAACGGATATCGCCAAATGACGGCCACCCTTTGGAGCAAACCATCGCTCGACCTCGTCCCGCAATTGGTGGACATTCAAGGCTGTGGTGTCGATCAACGTATCCGCAATTTCGCGAATAGGCGTCAGCAGCTCCTTTTCGGTTCGCACGCCGGTTTCCGGACCCGCGTCTTTGGACACAGGGTGCCGCCTGCGGGTTTCCGAGAAGCGACGCAGCAGGACGTCGTCACTGCAATCCAGATACAGCACCGTCAGGTCGTATTGCTTCATGCGACCCAACTTTTCCGCGAGTTCTATGAACCCCACTGTCGAGAAATCACGGTTGCGCGCATCGATCCCCAGCGCCATGGGACGGTCGCTTTCTGCTCCATCCAACAAACGGGACAATAAGCCCATGGGCAGGTTGTCAATTGCCTCGAACCCAAGGTCTTCCAACACGTGAATTGCAGTTGAACGGCCTGCTCCGGATGGGCCGGTCACCAACACGATCTGACTTTGCGATATCATTTACTCGGCCATTCCGGGTCAACGCGTCCCATTTTCAACAATTGGATCAGAGCTGCGGGCAAATTGGGGACACCAGCGCCGCGAAGCAATGGCACAGTTTGCCCCAGTAACTGGATGGTGATCGGCTCTGGCAGGCGCGCATCTTCGGTTTGATCCAGATCGACGACATAGTGAACCGTAGCTGATCCGGCGGAGCTAGCGTGTAAAAGCCCGATTCCGCGCGCTTCAACCAAACCGCTGATGTTCTGCACGGTCATTGCTGTGACCTTTCCCCGCTCCAAACGCAGATCAACCCGGTCGTCTGCAATAAACTCTGCCCCAAAGGCCATCATTTGCAGCGTCAAAGCGGATTTTCCTGTCCCCGGGACCCCGACAACAAGAAGCCCCCGACCTGCAACAGCGACACAGCTTGCATGAACGCGGGCACTGTCCTGGTTCATCGCGTCTGACAAGCTACTGGTTTTCATGAGCTTAGACTGGCAACCCCACCACAAAGCGAGCACCCAGCGGATCCGAAGTGATATCAGCCTCGGTCGGTCGGATGTTTTCGGCCCAGATCACACCTCCATGAGCCTCGACAATCTGTTTCGAAATCGCCAGTCCCAGCCCCGAGTTGTTTCCGAAATGCTCTTCCGGCCGTTCCGAGTAGAACCGCTTGAACACTTTGGTCAAAGCCTGTTCGGGGATACCAGGGCCGGTATCTTCAACCACGACCAGAACACGGTTGTCGCGCTGGCGCACCCAAACCCGGATGGCATCGCTTTCCTCGCAGAAGGAAATCGCATTGGTGATCAGATTGACAAAGACCTGAGCCAAACGCGCTTCAAGCCCTTGAACAACAATCGGCTCGGACGGCAGGTCAGTGATATAGTCAATTCCCTGGGACCGGGCATCCTCGCCCAGATACTGACCGATGTTGCCAAGCAGTTTGAGTAGGTCAAAGGGTTGTTCTTCTTCCTTGACCAACTCGGCATCCAGACGCGACGCGTTAGAGATATCACTCACCAGTCGATCCAGCCGACGCACATCATGTTCAATCACGCCCAGCAGCTTTTCACGCTGATCGTCGCGCTTGACCATACGCATGGTGCCGACGGCAGATTGCAGGCTCGCAAGCGGGTTCTTGATTTCATGCGCCACATCAGCTGCAAACTGCTCATTTGCATCAATGCGATTGTAAAGCGCGGTCACCATGCCACGCAGAGCGCGGCTGAGGCGGCCAATTTCATCGGGCCTACCACTAAGATCCGGGATCCGGATACGGCCCGGATTAACACCGGTACCTCGGTCTTTGCCCATCTCGGCAGCAGAGGCCAGATCTGCCAAAGGGTTGGCGATCGTCGAGGCAAGAACCAGGCTGAGGCCGACGGACACAAGCAAGGCGACAACAAACATCTGCAGAATGCGTTCTTGTTCCCGCCGGGCCAGTGCATCGATCTCTCCAGCAGGGCCGGAAATGGCGACGGCACCCGCAGGAATACCTTCGTACAGGATGGGGGCGGCGGCAACGATCACCGTATCGCCCGCATCGTCCTGCACAGCCTGCACCTGATTTTGGCCCAACAATGCCTGAGGGACTATGGTCTGAACACGTTGTGCCAGGGTTGGTGCCTCTCCGGTCGAAGACCAGTTGAAAATCTGTGATATCCCAGTCCAGACAGCGTTCAACCCATCGCTGATTACGGTACTACCAGTTTGCACGTCAGAATCTGAGCGCAGCAGAACCGGCATTTCTGATGCCGGCGGCGCGCCACGCGTCCAGCCAATCAGGGTACCATCGGCATCATAGACGAAGACTTCGCCGCCTTCGGGCAAGCTCAGGCCAGCAAGGGTGTCCTTGACATCCAAATCTCCGGCATTTTGTTGACTTTGAAGCGCGCCCTGACGCATCTGAGTTTCAAAAACGTTGCTGACCAGCTGCGCATCACCGATCAAGTTGCGCGCCGTTTGCTGGACTTGTTCCTTTCGGGAATCGTCCAGATACAGCAACCCCGTCACCAGGATTACGAGAGCAATCAGGTTAAAGGTGATAATTTTGCGAGCCAAGGGAGAGCCGCGCAGGGAAAACAAGTTCCTGCGAGATCGTTTCTCACGAAGCTCTGCCGACTCGGGGTCTTGCGGGATAACCCAGTCATCCCCCAGAACGACGTCACCGTCGCGTGGTTCTCTGGCTTGTTCGGTGTCGCGCACGGGACCCCATTACCTCTTGCAGGCGGCCGCGCCTATTCTTCGTTGTATCTGTACCCGATGCCGTACAGAGTTTCGATCGCCGAAAACTCTGAGTCAGCAGCGCGCATCTTCTTGCGCAGGCGTTTGATGTGGCTGTCGATAGTACGGTCATCCACATAGACCTGATCATCATACGCGACATCCATCAATTGGTCACGGCTTTTGACAAAGCCCGGACGCTGCGCAAGCGCTTGCAGCAAAAGGAACTCGGTGACGGTCAAAGACACATCTGCGCCTTTCCAGCTGACCGCATGACGCAGTGGGTCCATCCGCAGTTCGCCGCGCTCCATCACCTTGGTATCGCCGGTCGTGGCCACCGCGGCATCTCCGCTTGTGGCTTCCTGCCGACGAAGAAGGGCGCGAATGCGCTCGACCAACAGACGTTGTGAGAACGGCTTTTTCACATAGTCATCCGCGCCCATGCGTAGACCCAGAACCTCGTCGATCTCATCATCTTTCGAGGTCAGAAAGATCACTGGCATCTGCGTTTTCTGACGCAGACGCTGCAACAGGTCCATACCATCCATGCGCGGCATTTTGATATCGAGAACGGCCATGTCCGGCAGCTTCTTGTTGAACGCATCCAACGCCGCTTGTCCGTCATTATACGTTTCGACCTCGAAACCTTCGGCTTCAAGCGTCATGGAAACGGACGTCAGAATGTTTCTATCGTCGTCCACCAGTGCAATCTTTGACATCGGGTTCGCCCCTATTCCTGCTCACTCACGCAATAATTCGACTATTTGTAAGGTATTGTTGGCGATTTTGCGCCAGCGAATCAATCCGTAACTGCGAATCGTGCCTTTGTTGCGGCAGGGATGCGGCAAAATTGCCTTGCTTCCCGCAAAAATACGCCCGGTTCTCCGGCAGGAAATTCTTGATGGCGCTAAACCTGTACTTGGTTGCGCTAACTGCGCCAAACCGTCCTGTTCATGCCCCAAAAGACCGTGATAAGACGCGCCTATCCGCCGGTTTTCCCCGGCAAACTGCCCCAAGAGCGCAGTCGGCCCAAATCGCCGCCGCGCCGCCACAGGAGAAGAAACGCATGACATCTGGACGGGTTAACCCGCAATTCCGCCTCGAGGATCAGGGCATCGAGGGTCTGGGCAATGTCTATTACAACTTCATGGAACCGGCGCTAATCGAACAAGCTCTGAAGCGCGGCGAGGGGACGCTCGGCAATGGCGGAGCTTTTCTGGTTTCGACCGGCAAATTCACTGGTCGATCCCCCAAAGACAAGCATGTGGTCAAAACCGACAGCGTTGCAGACAGCATCTGGTGGGAAAACAACGCCGCGATGACCCCGGAAGGGTTCGACGCGCTCTATGTCGACATGGTCGAGCATATGAAGGGTCGTGACTATTTTGTGCAGGATCTCGTTGGCGGGGCCGATCCGGCTTATTCAATAAACGTGCGGATGGTCACAGAACTGGCCTGGCACAATCTGTTTATTCGTCACCTGCTACGCCGCCCGGATCGCGAAGATCTGGACGATTTCACAGCAGATTTCACCGTCATCAACTGCCCAAGCTTTCAGGCCGACCCAAAAAAGCATGGTTGCCGCAGCGAAACGGTGATTGCGATGAACTTCGATCGCAAGTTGATCCTGATTGGCGGAACCGAATATGCGGGCGAGAACAAGAAATCCGTATTCACCCTGCTGAACTACATGCTGCCCGAAAAAGGCGTGATGCCGATGCATTGCTCAGCCAATCACGCGGTTGGCAACCCGGTCGATACGGCCGTGTTCTTTGGCCTGTCCGGCACAGGCAAGACCACACTCTCTGCCGACCCCGCGCGCACTTTGATTGGGGATGACGAACATGGCTGGTCGGATCGCGGTACGTTCAACTTTGAAGGTGGCTGCTATGCCAAGACCATCAACCTGAATGCCGAGGCAGAGCCTGAGATCTACGCGACCACATCCAAATTCGGTACAGTAATCGAAAACATGGTGTTCGATCCCGAAACCAAGGAATTGGATTTCGATGACGACTCGCTGACCGCTAACATGCGTTGTGCGTATCCGCTGGAGTACATCTCGAACGCCTCCGGCAGTGCATTGGGTGGTCATCCCAAGAACATCATCATGCTGACCTGCGACGCTTTTGGTGTATTGCCTCCGATTGCGCGGCTGACCCCGGCGCAGGCGATGTATCACTTCCTGTCCGGCTTTACTTCGAAGGTCGCGGGCACCGAGCGTGGTGTGACAGAACCGCAGCCAACCTTCTCAACCTGCTTTGGCGCGCCCTTCATGCCGCGCCGCCCCGAAGCCTACGGTAACCTGCTGCGCGACAAAATCGCTCAGCACGGCGCGACCTGTTGGCTGGTCAATACCGGTTGGACTGGTGGTGCCTATGGTGTTGGCAGCCGGATGCCCATCAAAGCGACCCGCGCTTTGCTGACTGCCGCGCTGGAGGGATCGCTGCGCGATGCCGAATTCCGTAAGGATGCGAATTTTGGATTTGACGTTCCTGTTTCGGTTCCCGGTGTCCCCGAAGTTCTGCTGGACCCACGCCGCACCTGGGATGATCAGGCCGCGTTCGACAAACAAGCCGAGAAGCTGGTTCAGATGTTTGCGGAGAATTTCGAACAATATGTCCCGTTTATTGACGAGGACATCAAAGCCGTCGCAATCGGTTAGAACAAAAAAGGGGCGTCAGCGCCCCTTTTTCGCTGCTGCGCGCGCCGAGCTCATACACTCTTCTTAAAGTTGTTTGATCGCATCTGGGTGTACAAATTCGTTGTCGTGAACGATCCCTTCAGGTATTTCTTTTAGTCATTGCAACTAAAAAGCCCGGCGCAATTGCACCGGGCCAAAACTGAAAATACCTTTGGGCAGCTCATGCGCATTCACTCACAACGGCGGTTTGAGCAACCTAATCAGAAGACTAGTCTAATAGGATGGGGATAAGTGTCAATATGAGATTAGCTGAGCATTTGCCGGTTCAGCACGTTTCAAATGATCGCAGGGGTGCGATGCAAGACACTAAAAACAACGGTTATGTACATGTCAGAAATCTCGAAACTCACAGAACTACGTAAACTGATGCAGAGCATGGAGCGTACGCTCGGCCTGGAAAAACTCTCTCCGGTTGAGCGTGATATTTATTACGCAGCGGAAGAACTGTCGAAAGCTGACCAGGAAGTGCGCACGTTTGGTCTGATCGAACACACACTGGTCCAAAGCGTCTCACGGCCGACTTTCTTTCGCGCTTTGAAATCGCTGGTCGAGCAGGGGTATCTGTCTCAAAGCGGCAGCGCGAACCGGGGGCGCTACGTCGTAAATGCCCCCCAGTGATGTTGTGCCCCGGCGCAACGGCGGCTGATCCCCGTGCGCAAGTGGGCCTCTGAAACCTTTTTCGCGTCGTTGGCGTATGTTGTCGTGTCGATCCTCACGTTCGAGGTTCTGATGCCGCTTCAGAACGTCTTCTTTCCCGAATATCCAAGCCGCGCCAGCCTGCTGTTTCTGCCTCACGGCGTCAGGGTGCTGACGGCATGGCTATTGGGATGGCGAGCAATCTTCGCACTATTGCCCGGGGTATTCTTGGTGTTTGCGTATCTGGGCGGATCAGATGTCTTTCTACCAAGTCGCCTGATGGCAATTGCTATTGCTGTCACAACAGCTCCGACCATTTTTTATCTGCTGAAATGGATCGGATGGGACTTGTTTCCACGCTCGGACCGGCAGCCATGTTGGTCCTGCATTATGGGTGTCGGGGTCATAACGTCGATACTTATGTCAGGACTGACCAATCTGGCGTTTGGCAGCGCGACCGCCGAATACGTCGCCTTTCTGATCGGAGATATCTCAGGGCTGTTCTTCCTGATGCTGGGTGTGTATTTCGCATTCCGCTTTGCAGATCGTCGCGCCTAGCGCGCTATCCCATCAGGCCTCGCCGCAATAGGTTTAGGCCTGCGACAAGCAAAACAATCAACGTGGCCTTCCGAAAAACGGCCTGATCGATCCGATCCTGCAGCCGCAAACCCACCCACATACCTACCAATGCCGGTGCAACAAGTACGGCGGAAAATGGTGCTGTTTCTACACGCAACACCCCAGATCCCAGATGCGCGATCGCCAAAGCGATCGAACCCAACCCATAGATAACGCCCTGCGTACGCATTTGTTCCAATTTGGGGGTGCCCAGGGCCGTCAGGTAAGCAACGGTTGGAGGCCCCCAAACGCCAGACATGCCTCCGACAAAACCTGCCACGGCGCCGATGATCGCTTCGATCCTTGCTGAAGTTCCGCGCAGCGTCAGCTTAAGGCCAAGGACTTGAATCATCGCAAAGATCGAAACCGGGACGCCAATCATCAGCAGAAATGTGGACGCAGGTACCAGTGCAACCAGTTGCGCCCCGCCCAGTAGGAAAACCAGTCCAAAGATCAGAAAGACGCGGAACCGCCGGATCGACGCGTAGGCAGCTTTCGTGCCTTCGCGCAGCGCCTGAAAACCGTTGGTGACCAATGTTGGTAGGATCAATCCTGCCAGAGCCAGTTCCGGAGGCAGAAACATGCTGAGCCCGGATATCATGACCATTGGCATAGCGAACCCTACTATGCCTTTGATCCAACCCGCGGCAAAAGCGACCACCAAAGACAGCGCCAGGTCCAGCGGAGAGAGTATGGAAAACAATGTCATGGCCCCTAGATAGCATTCCGGTGAATTTCTGCAGCGCAAAAACGACTAAGCAATTTTTGAACTTTTTCGCGGCGTAATTCGTATTTTTGTTGCGCTGCACGTGCAGCATGATATGACCAGACGACCCAGAAAAGGACGTGATTCATGGCCCATGACGGACAGGATATGACCCAGATGACGACAGTAGCGATTTTGCCTAATCTGTTGGATTTGACACGGGCCGCCGTGCCTGCGGTCGAAGCCGTGTTCGAACAGGCTCGCAATTCTGTGCGTGACATGGTCACCGCTGATGGCCGTGTGTCTGGCGCGTTGATTGAGGCCAACCAGACAGCCGCGCATGGGCTTGCCTGGCTGGCCACCTACGCTCAATCGCTAACTCAGATGCAACGCTGGGCCGAGGCTTTGGAAGCCGACGGCAAGTTCGGCGAGACTGAGCAATTGCTTCATCAGATAGCGTTTGGTGAGTATTTGCACCAGGTTGCCGGCGGCATTCCGATGAACCAGGGCGAAGTTGTCCGTCTACAGGATCTGGGGCTTGGCTGGGACGCCCTGTCGGGCTTCCAGTGTACCGAGGTACAGACCTTGATGGCGCAGGCCAACTCTCAGGCTGCACGCACCCGTTTGGTCGAACTGATGCAGGACCAATCCGGTGCCACCATGTTCGGCGCGTCCGGTTTGGATGAAGAACTTGAGATGATCCGCGATCAGTTCCGGCGCTATGCCATTGAAAAGGTTGAACCCTATGCACATGATTGGCACCTGAAAGACGAGTTGATCCCGATTGAAGTCATCGAAGAACTGGCCGAGATGGGTGTGTTCGGTCTGACCATCCCTGAAGAATTCGGCGGCTTTGGCCTGTCCAAAGCCTCGATGTGTGTTGTGTCCGAAGAACTGTCGCGCGGCTACATCGGCGTAGGTTCGCTGGGCACCCGGTCCGAGATCGCAGCGGAACTGATCATTGCGGGCGGCACAGACGAACAAAAGGAAAGCTGGCTTCCGAAGCTGGCCAGCGCGGAAATCCTGCCCACAGCAGTGTTTACCGAACCCAATACGGGATCTGACCTTGGCAGCTTGCGCACTCGAGCGGTCAAGGACGAGAATGGCGATTACCAGATCACCGGCAACAAGACCTGGATCACCCATGCCGCCCGCACCCACGTAATGACGCTGCTGGCGCGGACCAATCCGGACAGCGCGGACCATCGTGGATTATCGATGTTTCTTGCCGAAAAGACGCCCGGAAGCAACGAAGACCCCTTCCCGACCCCCGGCATGACCGGTGGTGAAATCGAAGTACTGGGCTATCGCGGCATGAAGGAATACGAGCTGGGTTTTGATGGCTTCAAAGTCAAAGGCGAGAACCTGCTGGGCGGCGAAGAGGGCAAAGGTTTCAAGCAATTGATGGAAACCTTTGAATCCGCCCGCATCCAAACGGCCGCCCGCGCCATTGGCGTGGCGCAAAGCGCGTTGGATATCGCCATGCAATACGCAGAAGACCGCAAGCAGTTTGGTAAGTCGCTGATCAACTTCCCGCGTGTGTCGGGCAAGCTGGCGATGATGGCGGTGGAAATCATGATCGCACGACAGCTGACCTACTTCTCGGCCTGGGAAAAAGATAACGGGCACCGCTGTGACCTTGAGGCCGGGATGGCCAAACTTCTGGGGGCACGCGTCGCATGGGCCGCAGCGGACAATGGGTTGCAGATTCACGGTGGCAATGGATTTGCACTGGAATACAAAATCAGCCGCGTTTTATGTGACGCGCGCATCCTGAACATTTTCGAAGGGGCTGCCGAAATTCAGGCTCAGGTCATCGCACGACGTTTGCTGAGCTGATCTGAAACGGTATCCTTGTTTCCCCGACTGGACCCGGCCACGTGCCGGGTCTTTTTCTTGAATTGTACATGCGCTGAACAGTGCATCTTTCGTGTTGTAAAACTTTTTTCGGGTCGGTTTCGAACTGCTTGCTGCGCAGCTCAGGTTATGCTGAGCCTGCAAAACGTGGGCGTTCAAAGGCGAAGGGCTAAACAAGACGTTACCCGCCCGTAAACGCAACAATCGCGGGTAAACTCCGGTGTCTTACTGACCGATCTCGACCGCATTACCACATTCGGCGATCGCCTCGACCACCACCGGCAGCATCCTATCGGCCACCAGTTTTGACCCCTCGGGCGTCAGATGGGTGTAGTCTACGTATAGCGACTTGTCCTGATGTGCTGGACCCGCGATTTGCGCAACATCTGTGAACGGGATACCTGCTTGTTCGAACAGGGCCGGAAATTCCGGGCGGGAGCGTATCATGATCTCTTCCCGGCCCGGCACATATTTGTCCCGCGTAATCTGGGCAATCTCGCGATCCGCCGGGCTCAGGTGATCGGTATTTTCGAACACGACTTCGGGCTGAAGAAACACGTGGTAACAGAATCCATGGTAGTCGCTGAAGGCGTCCATCAACTTGTAGTTACGTAAAAAGCCGATCTGGGCGGCCTCGGCCACTTCAGCCGGAAAATCCCGTTCCAAAGCAGCGGCGTCTCCTGAGACGTTATAGCGCGGCGCTTCGTAACGATCATAAAGGCCCTGCGTCAGTTTCGAGACCAGTTTGAACGTATAGGAGTACTCGGCTGGTGCCCGTAAGAACGCATATGTCGCAAAGAACGGCTTTCGTTCGTTCAGGGCATCAACCATACGGGCCGATGAATACCCATAGCTCTGGATTGGGTTCTTAACCCCGACATTGTAGAAGTCATTGTGCCCGTCCAGAAACACGATCATGTCCGGCTCGTATTCGTAAAGCGTTTCATAGAAATACAAAACGTGTTGAAAACTGTGATAAGCCGCCACGCCGGCGTTGATCACTTCGATATTTACGCCGGGCATCTCATCCTGCAGCTGTGCCCGCAAATCCTGTTCCAGGAAATGCGAGACCGTTTCCTGATTTGTTAAGGTTGGATGCTCAGGGTACACGCTGCCTTGCGATCCAATCGCATAGGCGGTCGACCCGCCCATAAGGAAAATGCGGTATGTGTCCTGCGGCTTGGGCAGCGCGACGGAAGTATCCCGTCGAAACCCCTGATCCGAGTGAATCCGTTCTCCACCCGTGTCAAAGTCGCGGCGATAATCCGGGTTCAGTTCATGCCCCCGGATCGAGGAATAGAGATGCCGTTCTGCCCGGCCGCCCAGCGCGTTGTCAAAGACATGGACTACAGCGACATAAGACAACAGCTCGATCAGCAGGGCCAAAAAGACCACGTAGATCAGGATCATGAGGGCCTTGACGATAGGTCGGGTCTGGCCAGTTTTGCTCACGTCATCACTCTGCGTTAGGGACAAAACAATCTCCACTCATAAAAAACGCATTTCTGCGTAGATACTAAATATAAGCTACCCCAATTGGGGTAAATCAACTCAGAGAAAAAGCCGGTTGTAATGCCGGTTCACTATGTCGATTTGCGACCTTACGTCAACTATGGGCCGCGTCACGGTTCGTTGTTTCGACCTATGCCTTGACCTGGCGCGATAAGCAGGCCTAAACGCAATCACCCATTATGTCTGATCCGCAAGGTTTATCACGATGCTGCGCTTTGCCTTTTTGCTGCCTTTTCTGGGATTCGCGCAATGCGACCGGGATGAAAGCGTCGCTGCGTATGGGGCCGCAGATCAAACATGGGCGCTGCAGGAAATCGATGGCCTGCCCTATGACGCAACCGCGCTGATACGCTTCCCAGAAGAAGGCCGGATCGAAGGAAACGCGCCATGCAACACGTACAGCGCGACGTTGAACGCACCTTATCCCTGGTTCGAACTGCAGAATCTAACCGCCACTCGCGCCGCCTGTGCAGGGCTTGAGGCTGAAGGGTTCTATTTTGCTGCGTTGATGGCGATGACCCAGTCCGAAGTGTCAGGCGACGTGATGATCCTGCGCAATGAGGATGGGCACGAAATGGTGTTCAGAGCCGTCGAGTAAGCTGATCCACAAAGCGGGCGCGCGCCTCGGGCAATGGGTTATTGCCCAGCGAGGTTGCGACGCGATGTGTCAGGAAATAGCCGGTCGTCTGTAACGCTTCGATAATCTCGGCATCCGGGGCGTCGCCTTCGCCGCGCAGACACGGCGGCAGCGCAAGCAGCTTGTCCGCCCATTCCCCGGCCCCCTGCGTACTAACGGCGCGACCGGATTTGGGTGAGACATAGATCAACCCGTCGGTCACTCCGGTCACTGCGCATGTCTGCAGATCCAGACCAAACCCCAGCTCTTCCAGCAGCGCCAACTCCCAGCGCAAGTAGGCCAGTGGCCAGATGTCATCCTGCCCCAGAAGGTCCATCAGCTGTTCGGTCTTTTTGTAGATCGCAGGGTGCGGTTCACGTTCGGGTAGGCAAAACGCCAGCAGCGCCACCACTGCGTTCAGCCCCGCCAGCGCCAACCGTCCCGAAAACGCCGCCGCCGCGCGGGACCTGAGCGGTTCCACCTGAAACGTGCCAATATGTTCCTCAAGCCGCGCGCGCCAAAGTACATCTAACTGCGCACCGGGCTGCAGGATCGGTGCAATCTTGCGACTGGTCCCCCCGCGCACAACACCGGCATGGCGACCGTGGCCTTCGGTAAAGACCTCAATAATCGCAGCTGTTTCGCCGTGGCGGCGAGAGGTCAGAAGGATGCCGTGATCGCGCCAGTCCAAGTTGGGATCCTGTGGGTGGTTGGGTCAGTACTCTAGCAGAAGATCGTGACGAACCGCATTCTGCAAGGGTTAAGCATCGTGAGCGACAAGAGTTGTGCCTCCGGGCAAGCGCAATGGTTCGGAACAAAGACATCTAAGTGGACAATTTACTACTATTGATCTCTCGCAAGCAATTTAGCATCGAACCAAACATCCTCATAAATGCCATCGGTCAAGAAACGCCAGCCTGGAGGCAATGACAGGAACTTTAACGCAAGAGTGCATTTTGTTTCTAAATGCGCCGTGTGAAGGGGTTTGAAAAAACCTTCGTCCTCTGAAAATTGCTGGCTTCCCCAAATATACCAACCCGTTGTGCCGTTTTCTTCTCGGTGCCGCAGGCCATTAAGTGGAATTTCACCATCCAATGCAGACTGAGAAACCCCAACCTTTTCGCCAAGGTGGCATTCGCAGACTTCCGCACCAACTGCCTTGCAAACTTCTATTTGAGACTGTCGCACAGCCAAGTGCATTGGTGTTTCTCCCCAAGATTTTGGCAGCTTAGTCATATTTAAGAATGTCACAATGGGGCTCGAAGCAGTCATTCAAGGAACTGCTATTCCAACCCCTCTTCGCCGAGCAGATGTCGGCCCTGCCGATCCTCGACCTCGATAACCCACAGATCGGGGTCAAAGCTGCGCTGGCGTTGGATGGCCGCGTCTACATCCGCCTCTGCGCCGCTGGACAGTTCGACCCATTTGCGGTCACCGCTCATCAGGTCGAAACTGCGTTGGAACGCCATCGCCTGACCGTCCAGCGTGTTAAGCTTGACCAGCACCGCGCCCGCTGTGTCGTCGCCATGGGTCACGACAAAGGCCGGGATTTCCTGAAATCGCAGGCGCGCCAGATAGGCGTGGACCCAGAAATCAGCTGTCAGCCGCGTCATGCGTTGCCGTCTTTGAAGTCCAGACCCATTTCCGAATAGCGCTCGGATTCCTCCAGCCAGTTGGGCCGGACTTTGACCTGCAGGAACAGGTGGATTTTACGGTCCAGGAACTCTTCCAGTTCCGCCCGCGCCGCTTGGCTGACCGCCTTGATCGTCTCGCCCTTTTTGCCCAGCACGATGCCTTTGTGGCCGTCGCGCATGACATAGATGATCTGGTCGATTTTGGCGGAACCGTCCTTGCGCTCTTCCCAGCTCTCGGTTTCGACCGTCAGTTGGTAGGGCAGTTCCTGATGCAGGCGCAGGGTCAGTTTCTCGCGCGTCATTTCAGCGGCGATCATGCGCAAGGGCAGGTCGGCGATCTGATCTTCGGGGTAGAGCCACGGGCCCTCGGGCAGTTCCGAGGCCAGCCATTTGCGCAGGTCGTCAACGCCATGGCCTTTTTCAGCCGAGATCATAAAGGTCTCGGCAAATGGATAGCGTGTGTTCAAGTCGCTGGTCAGGGCCAGTAGCACTTCGGATTGAACCTTGTCGATCTTGTTGATCGCCAGCGCGATTTTACGGCCCTGCCCGATCTCTTCCAGACCTTCGAGGATGCGCTCGACCCCTTCAGTGATGCCACGATGGGCCTCGACCATCAGCACGACGACATCGGCATCGGCGGCCCCGCCCCACGCTGCGGCAACCATGGCACGGTCCAGGCGGCGACGGGGTTTGAACAGGCCGGGTGTATCGACGAAGACCAGCTGCGCGTCGCCCTCCATCGCGACACCACGGATGCGAGTACGAGTGGTTTGCACCTTATGCGTCACGATCGAGACCTTGGCCCCGACCATGCGGTTCAAAAGGGTGGATTTGCCTGCGTTGGGCTCTCCGATCAGGGCGATAAATCCGGCACGTGTGGTCATGTGTGTTGCGATCCTGTTTGCAAGTGCGCACCCCTATAGCAGAAAGGGGCTGCGGGCCAGAGGGATTTGTCGCATTGCAGCCATGCATACAAGGTGGCAGGACAGCGAAGCGCCACGCCAAACCCAGCCAGGCGGCCATCCAATCCGTGAGGCGAGATATGAAACGTCGAGAGTTTCTTTTGGGCAGCGGTGCCGCTGCGGGAGCGCTGGGTCTGAGCGGGTTCGGTCTGGCGGCCGGGACGCAAGAACTGGTAATTCAGCCAGCCAGTTTTGCGCTGAGGGATCAGGTCACGGATGGCATGGTCAGCCTGTCGCCGGGCGCGCCTCCTCCGGTTCTGTATGGACGTCAGGGTGAGGTGATGCGGTTGTCGGTGCGCAATACGCTGACCGATTACACGGCGATGCATTGGCACGGGCTGCGGATCGCCAATGAGATGGACGGCGTGCCTTATCTGACCCAGATGCCGATGGGTCAAAACGAGGTTTTTCAGTACGAATTCACGCCACCCGATGCAGGCACCTACTGGTATCACCCCCATTGCATGACCATGGAACAGATGGCCCACGGGTTGACTGGCGTGATGGTGATTGCCGAACCCGAAGACCCCGGCTTTGACAGCGAACAGGTGATCAATCTGCGCGATTTCCGGCTGGATGATGATGGCGCATTTCTACCCGCCTATACGCAACGGGGTGCGGCCCGCGCGGGAACATTTGGCAATGTCCACACCGCCAACTGGTTGCAACAGCCAGTCTATGACCACGCTGCCGGTGGGCTGGTCCGCCTGCGTGTGGTCAACACCGACACGAGCCGGATTTACAAACTGCATCTTGAGGGGGCCGAGGCTCGGATCATCGCCTGGGATGGGCACCCGGCCGACGTAGAAATTCCCCTGCCCAGCGCTGACAAACCGCTGCTGGTTGGCTCCGGTCAACGGGTGGATTTTGCGGTGGCGATGCCTGAAGGCGAAGGTCAGACCGTCGCGCTAATGGCGAAACTGCCGGGTCAACCGCCCCGCGCCATGGCGCGGTTGCACGCAGTTGGCGCGACCGTTGCGCGAAATCTGCGTGACTTGAAGCCCCTACCCGTCAACCCGGTTGCAAAACCCGATCTGGCCAATGCGGAACTGCATGAGTTCGTCTTTGGCTGGACGCCTGAAGGTGGCGTTCCGAACAACGGCTTCTGTGGCTCGCTCGGTTACAATTTCTGGTCAATCAATCGCAAACCGTGGCCGGGGGATGCAGCTCAGGGCGTGGGCCCTTTGGCGACGCTGGAGCTGGGCAAAACCTATGTTCTGAGGTTGCGGAATGAATCGCCAAACTTGCATCCGATCCACCTGCACGGGCTGGCCTTTGTGCCCCTGAAGTCTAATCAACGCCAATTGCCGCCCCAGATGACGGATACGATGTTGCTGCTAAAAGACGAGGTGGTCGAGATTGCCCTGGTTGCCGACAATCCGGGCGATTGGGCGTTTCATTGCCATGTGATCGAGCATCAGAAAACCGGCCTGACCGGGTTTATTCGGGTTGTTTGAAGGGCGGATTGCGCCACTCAAACTCATCAAGTGTCAGGTTTCCCGGCGGGTGATCAGGCGCAGGATTGCAACCAGTACGATGCCGTAAAGCACATGGCCAATCAGCGCGACCCAAGTAATCCCGGTGAAGTTCAAAAACGGCGGCAGGCCCGAGAAGGCGGTAACGCCGCCGATTGCGAAGACCCATAATCCGGCCCCGTAAAGCGCCGAGGCCAGAAACCAATGCACCGGACCCACTACGAGCGTCCAGATAGGTTTGAAGACATAGGCCCATCCCATCGGGTAGCCAATCAGACCCACGATGTAGAAATGGACAAAGAACCCGAGAAAGGCACTGCTTGGCAGCCCGAGGCTGGACAGCAGACTCTGTGCCAGACCTTCGGGCGACAGATTTGCCCAGCCGATAGAAGGGCTGAGGACCTGGCCCCAGAAATCAAATGCCATTGTGGCGAAAAACCCGGCGATAAACAAAAGCCCGATATAGGTTACACTCAGTCTGCTTTTTTCCATTGAACCGCTCTCAATAACTCCAATTCGTAAACTCTGATCGGGCTTAGTGCGGCCGGGTCAAAGCAACTCTGCAGTACATAAAAAGACAGCCAGATTTTGCCAGAATTATCAATGAAGTGTTACATATTTTACAATGCAGTGCCGGTCGCGCGTCAACTAAGACGTTCTAGCAAAGCCTTCGCCGCCGCCTGTTCCGCCTGCCGTTTCGATCCCGCAGTGGCCTGCGCCTCGGTGCCGTCTTGCAGACGGGCCGCAATGGTGAAGACAGGCGCGTGGTCGGGGCCGCTGCGCTTGACTTCGACATAGCTGGGTGGCTTCTGGCCGCGGGCCTGCGCCCATTCCTGCAAAGAGGTTTTGGCGTCGCGGGCGTCGGCCTCGACACTGTGGACCCGATCGCCCCAAAGGGCGAGGATCACGTCGCGCGCTGCTTCGAAATCAGCGTCGCGGTAGATGGCGGCAATCACCGCCTCCATCGCATCGCCCAACAGCGCCTGTTTGCGGCGTCCTCCCGAGAGCATCTCGGACCGGCCCAGTTTCAGCACCGCTCCCAGATCGATCTGCAAAGCCACATCGGCGCAGGCTTCCTTGCGGACCAACGCATTGAAGCGCGGGGCCAGCTGGCCTTCGGATGCCTTTTTGTCTGCCTCAAGCAAGGCGGTCGCCATCACAAGTCCCAACACTCGATCGCCCAGAAACTCCAACCGCTGATTGTCGGGCCGGGTGGACGAAGAGACTGAGCCGTGGGTCAATGCCCGCAGAAGCAACTCGGGGTTGGCGAACTCATACCCAAGCCGCTGCTGGAACGCTTTTATCTCGGCCGATAGCTTCAATTGACTGCCTTGAAGAACCGATCTCCGCGCCAGGTCCAGAAGAACAGCATCGAGCGGCCAGCGGATGAGAACATGATCCGATCGGCGCGACCGATCAGGTTTTCATATGGCACATAGCCAACCCCTCCGGCGGATTGCGGCAGGCGGCTGTCGGCAGAGTTATCGCGGTTGTCGCCCATGAAGAAGTAGTTGCCTTCCGGCACGGTATAGATGCCGGTGTTGTCCGATCCCTGATTGTGGATGTTCAGAACATCGTATGAAACGCCATTGGGCAGCGTTTCGATCATGCGGGATTTCTCACAGATGCCCCCGTTCCCCACCGGGCCGTTTTCGCATCGTGGTCGCAGACCCTGAGGACCTTGCGGAGCGGCAACCTCGGTAAAGACGCCATCGGGCTGCTGTGGAACCGGTGTTCCGTTCAGAATGATCTGCCCCTCTCGCACCTGAATGCGATCCCCCGGCAGGCCGATCAGCCGTTTGATATAGTCCCGCCCGGTGACCGGGTGGCGGAACACGATCACATCGCCGCGTTCGGGATCGCCGCCCCAAATGCGCGTATTGTCTTCGCCTGGCAGCCAGCCGCAGATACCTTCGGCATCAATGTTCAGGCCGATGCTGGGCATGACCATGCTGGGGCAAGATGCGTAGGAGTAGCCATAGGCCATTTTGTTAACGAACAGGAAATCCCCGATCAACAGCGTTTGCTTCATCGATCCGGAGGGAATCCAGAACGGCTGGAAGAACAGCGTGCGGAAAACACCCGCGATCAGCAGGGCGTAGACGATGGTCTTGATCGTCTCCCAGACGGCATTTCCGGATTTGGCTTCCTCGGCCATACTGCTCTCTCCAGTCTTTGCTTGGTTGGGGTGCTACATGCGGGTCGGGTGGGGGCAAGTCAAGGCCGTGCGGCCCCATCTTGCAGTGGTCGCGCCTCGATCACGACAAAGGCCTGTGCCCAGGGGTGGTCATCGGTCAGAGTGACGTGGATGATCGCCTCGTACCCGTCCGGGGTCATTTCCTTCAAACGCTCGGCAGCCCAGCCAGTCACATGCATGATGGGCTGGCCGGTGCGGAGGTTGGTGACAGACATGTCTTTCCACGCGATCCCCATGGCAAGGCCTGTGCCCAGCGCCTTGGAACACGCCTCTTTCGCGGCCCAGCGCTTGGCGTAGGTGCCGGCCGTGTCGGCACGACGTTCGGCCTTGCTCTGTTCAATATCGGTGAAGACACGGTTGCGAAACCGATCGCCGAAGCGGTCAAGCGTGCCTTGGATGCGCTCAATATTTGCGAGGTCCGTGCCGATGCCGAGGATCATGTTCCCTGCTCTACTTTGCGTGGGTGTATGTTGTATCCTCGACCAACACCGAAGACAAAAGCGTAGCGACACAAAAACAAGGAAATACCCAAACTGATCAAGAGCTCAAAGCACCATAGAACGACTTGTTCTGACAAGTGCCAACGTTGGGGTGAGACTGCCAGATTATACAACAAAGCACAGGCAAGTACTGCAAAAAAAGTGGTCAAAACCGTCTTACGCGCGAGAATCCAACTCTTCTCTGGCGGGCCGCATTGGAAACCCCTACGACCGATATCAAATCCATACACCAAAGCAGCCACCGCAATCGAAAAGATCAGCGAGGATAACCTCGTGGGCCATTCAAACCACAGAAATGCTCTCGCCATGTTCAGAAAAACATAGGTCATTAGAACGATGTTTAGAAACAGAGGGCGATGCAATCCAACTTGCTTGTCTCGTGAAAACAAATACTTCACCCAAAATCCCTCAGTTAGGATCGCTTAAGACAACCGCACCGTCAGAATCTTGTAACTTGCCAACCCAAAGAACCCGGCAAAGGCGAAATCGAACCAGCGGCGGGTGCGGCGGTAGGTTTGGACCATGCGCGCGGACGAAAACAGAAAAGCGTAGCCGATGAAGATCAGCAACGATCCTGCGTAGAGTAAGCCAAAATAGCCCAGCAACATCGCGAGGCTAGCGTCGTTCGCGGCGACGATGGCGTAGATCGAGCCCCAGCTGAGGATTGCCTTGGGGTTAGTCAGGTGGATGGCCGCCCCTTTGGCAAAGATGGTTGGCAGCGACCCGGTGATCGGGTTGCCCAATGCCACCTCATCCGAGGTCAGAGCGCGGCGCAGCGCCTTGAGGGCCAACCAACCCAGATAGGCAACGCCGATGTAGCGGATCACTTCGAATACCCAGACATTGGCCAGCATGATCGCCGACAGGCCCAGCGCGGCGGCAATGCCCCACGCGGCGGACCCGGCACAGATGCCCAGCGCAAAGGCCAAACCAGCGGTGCGGCCTTCATTCATGGCTGTTCCGGCGATGCCCATAGTTGCAGGACCCGGGGAGCCGCCCGCCAAGAGCCAGGCGATCCAGATCGCGACAAACCCAGAGGTGATCATGCCCGCGCCTCATCCATCAGGCGACGCATTTCGGCCATGGCCGGGGTGAGGCCCAGAAAGATCGCCTCCCCAATCAGGAAGTGGCCGATATTCAACTCGCGCACTTCGGGAAAGGCCGCAACGGGCTTGACCGTATCATAGGTCAGGCCATGGCCCGCGTGCACCTCAAGACCCAGCGAATGACCAAATGTCGACATCTCGCGCAGCGACTCCAGCTCGCGCGCGGCATCTTCCATGCGGCCCTCGGCATGAGCGTCGCAATAGGCGCCGGTATGCAACTCAATCACTTCGGCCCCGATGCGATGGGCGGCTTCGATCTGACGCTTGTCAGCGGCGATGAAGATTGAGACGCGGCAACCAACCTCACGCAGGGGCGCGATGAAATGTGCCAGCTTGTTTTCCTCGCGCGCGACCTCCAGCCCGCCCTCGGTCGTGCGTTCCTCTCGCTTTTCGGGAACGATGCAGACAGCGTGCGGTTTGTGGCGCAGGGCGATCTTCTGCATTTCTTCAGTTGCGGCCATTTCAAAATTCAAAGGCACCGACAGAACCTCCATCAGCCCGTCGATATCGGCGTCCGAGATATGGCGGCGGTCTTCGCGCAGATGCGCTGTGATGCCGTCTGCCCCTGCTTCTTCGGCCAGTTTCGCCGCGCGCAACGGATCGGGGTAAGCCCCGCCACGCGCATTGCGCACCGTCGCCACATGATCGATGTTCACACCCAGACGCAGATGGTTGTCAGACATCACCCGATTCCTTTTTCCGATTTTGTTCCGAACCTAGAGCGTTTGAGTCGGGAACGGCAGCCTTAGCTTCGGCCAAACGTTTGATTTGTTCGAACTTTGCCTTGATCTTGGCGCGGCGGCGATTCTGATAGGTGCGGATCAACGGCAGGCTGAGATAGCCGCAGATCAAACCTGCTACGATCCCCGGAATGACGCCGCCCACCAGATATGGGAAAAATACATCGTCGTAAAACCGGCTGAGACCATGCCAATCCGCTTCGCGCCCTGTGAACACGGCGATGCAATTGTCTTTGAGATCGCCCATCGCATCGGCAAACTTGCCCATCAGCCCATGCGTGTCGCCCTTGCGGAACCGGGTGCCCAAAAGGAAATGTCCGGTCTGCAGGCTGACGACGCCGATGGGGACGTAGGTCAGCGGATTGCCGAAGAACGTACCGCTGAGCGCCGCCAGAATATTGCCGTTCAGCAGGCGCGCCAACACGGCGGCGACCACGAAATGAAGCCCGTAAAACGGGGTAAACGCAGCAAAGACCCCTGCCCCGATTCCACGTGCGATCCGGTCAGGTGAATCCGGCAGTCGGCGAACGCGGTGTTTGACATAGTGAAAGGCGCGGGTCCAACCACCGCGCGGATAGACAAATTCAGATGCGACCTGGACGGGTGAGCGTCGATCTCGGCGCTTGAAAACCACTCCTGATCACCCCTTCTCAGCCAGCCGCAACTGCGGTTTTTGCACGGTCCCGATACCGTTCGACCGCAGCAACGTCGCTTTCAGCCTCGAGCATCAGCATCAGAGAATGCAGCTGTTCCAGATCGCGCAGTTCGACGTTGATCATCAGTCGGTAAAAATCCGGTTTCCGATCCACGAATTCGAGGTTGGAGATATTGGCCTTTTTCTCGCCGATCAATGTACAAATTCGCCCCAATACACCGGCATCGTTGCCAATGGTCAGGTCCAGCGTGGCGCCGTAGACTGCCGGGTGCGTTCCAGAGTGCCAGTGCAGATCGACCCACCGCTCGGGCTCGTTCTCGAATTCAGACAGGCGGTCGCAATCGATGGCGTGCACAACCACACCTTTGCCACGGTAGGTAATCCCCACTATGCGTTCACCCGGCACCGGTTGACAACAAGGCGCGCGATCAAAGCTCTGCCCTGGTTCCAGACCAATAACGGCGCGGCGCAACGGGATGGCATCGCCTTCATCCTTGGCGAGCTCTGGATACACCGCCTCGACCACCTCATGGGCGGTCAGTTCGGCACTGCCCAACCGGGCCAGCAGTTCCTGACGGTCCGTAAGTCGCAGATGTTTTGCTGCAGTATCCAGCGCCTTGTCGGTTGCTTTGCGCCCAACGTTCTCGAACCCAGCGCGGGCCAGTTCCTTGCCCAGTTTGATAAAACGTTCCCGATCAACTTCGCGCAGAGCACGGCGAATGGCAGTGCGAGCCTTGCCGGTCACGGCGATCTCAAGCCAGCTGACCTGAGGCGTTTGCCCGTCTGCGGTAATGATATCGACCGACTGACCGTTCTTGAGCCGTGTCCACAAGGGCACGCGGATGCCATCCACTTTGGCACCAACACAGGCATGGCCGATGCGTGTGTGAATGGCATATGCAAAGTCAATGGGTGTGGCACCACGCGGTTGCTTGACCACATCCCCTTTCGGCGTGAAGCAAAACACCTGATCCGAATACATCTCAAGCTTGACGGCTTCGAGGAAATCTTCGTGGTCTTCTTCGTTGTCAAACTGCTCGGTCAGGTTGGAAATCCACTTTGCCGGATCCACGGCAAACGGGTTTTCTGAGCGTACACCGTCGCGGTACGACCAATGCGCCGCGACCCCGGTTTCGGCCACGTCATGCATCTGACGGGTGCGGATCTGAACTTCAACCCGTTTGCCGTCACGCCCCGACACGGTGGTGTGAATCGAGCGATAGCCGTTCGATTTCGGCTGGCTTATATAGTCCTTGAACCGCCCGGGCACGGCGCGCCAGCGCTGATGGATTGCGCCGAGGGTACGATAACAGTCTTCCTCGGTCTGGGTGATGATGCGGAACCCGTAGATGTCAGACAGGCGCGAGAAGCCCTGATCTTTTTCCTGCATCTTGCGCCAGATTGAATATGGCTTTTTGGCACGCCCAAATACCTCTGCTTCGATCCCGACCTTTTCAAGTTCATGCCGCATGTCGCCGGTGATGCGATGGATCACATCGCCGGTTTCCCGTTGCAGCGTGATGAAACGGCGGATGATCGATTGGCGCCCTTCTGGATTGAGAACGCGGAACGCGAGGTCTTCAAGCTCTTCCCGCATCCATTGCATACCCATACGGCCAGCAAGTGGCGCATAGATATCCATGGTTTCACGCGCTTTGATCACCTGCTTTTCCGGTCGCATGGCCTTGATGGTGCGCATGTTGTGCAAACGGTCGGCCAGCTTGACCAGGATGACCCGCAAATCCTTGGACATGGCCATGAACAATTTGCGGAAGTTCTCGGCTTGCTTGGTCTCGCGACTGGACAGCTGCAGGTTGGTCAGTTTGGTGACACCATCGACCAGTTTGGCGACCTCTTCGCCGAACAGTTCCGACACTTTGCCATAATTGGCTTTGGTGTCTTCGATTGTGTCGTGAAGCAGCGCGGTAATAATCGTGGCATCATCCAGACGCTGTTCGGTCAGGATGGCGGCAACGGCAACGGGATGGGTAAAATAGGGCTCGCCTGAGTGGCGAAACTGCCCGTCATGCATCTGCCGGCCAAACTCATAGGCCTTTGCGATACGATCAGCATTGGTCTTGGGGTTGTAGTTGCGGACCAGCGCAATCAGATCTTCAGCAGAAATCATCCGGTCCGCACCTTCGTCTTGGGGCTTACCCCTGGCCCTGAGCCTCCATCAATGCGCGCAGGAGCTTTTCTTCGGACATGTCGTCATCGGCAGGCTTGTCCGATTCCGCACCCATCAGCAGCGCCATCTGATCTTCTTCAGGCTCGTCAACCTCGATCTGGGTCTGGTTGGCCTCAATCAGGCGTTCGCGCAGATCATCCGCGCTTTGGGTCTCGTCGGCGATTTCACGCAGCGACACGACGGGGTTTTTGTCGTTGTCACGGTCAACGGTGATCGGGCCACCGGCGGAAATCTCGCGCGCACGATGGGCGGCAAGCATTACCAGTTCGAACCGGTTTGGAACCTTGTCTACGCAATCTTCAACCGTTACGCGGGCCATCGGGCGCTCTCCGTTACTGAATCCATGTCAGGAAGAGGTTTATCTAAGGCCGATTGCACGCCTTGACAAGCAAGAAATGCTGCAAATGCGCGGATCACAGAGGCGTGACTGAAACAACATCTTCGGCAGGCAGCATAGCGACCATCTCGGTCACTGTGCGACCTAGCACCGGATGGCGCCAATCGGGTGCCACATCCGCCATCGGAACCAGCACAAACGCCCGGTCCTGAAGACGCGGATGCGGCAAGATCAACTGATCTGGCGCTTGCTGCCGCTGATCCTGTGGTGAAAGGGTCAGCCAATGGTCAAATTCGTTACGATCGGGCAACACCGTGTCACCCCAAGCGACCAAGTCCAAATCAAGCGTGCGCATGCCCCATCGCTGTATCCGCTCGCGCCCGAATTGGAGCTCGATCTCGTGCAGAATCTGCAGCAGGTCAGCGGGTGCTTTGTTCGAACTGAGCAGGGCGGCTGCATTTACATAGTCCGGACCGGCACCAGCCGGAAAGCACGGGGTCGCAAAAAACCGGCTGACCGCACGAATCAGCACACCCTTGGCAGACAAAGCGTCCAGAGCCCTCTGAAGTGTCACTTTGGGTCCGTTTCCACTCAGATTGAGATTTGCGCCCAGCGCGAGCACGGCTTCGGGCAACGAATCGCTCATTAAACCTCCTTTGTTAACCAAATTGGACACTTGCGATACACAACAAATGCCCTAATTATAGGCTTACCAGTGCGTCCGGAATTTCACTCACTCACCAAAGTCGCGACGTGTTGGATTATACCGGAAGGGACTATTTATGTTTTATAAGGACGAACGGCTAGCGCTGTTCATTGATGGCTCGAATCTTTACGCTGCGGCAAAAGCACTCGGTTTTGATATAGACTACAAACTTCTGCGGCAGGAATTCATGCGCCGCGGCAAGTTGCTGCGAGCCTTCTACTATACTGCGCTACTGGAAAACGACGAGTATTCTCCGATCCGCCCCCTGGTTGACTGGCTGCATTACAACGGCTTCACCATGGTGACGAAACCGGCCAAAGAATACACCGACAGCATGGGGCGTCGGAAGGTCAAAGGAAACATGGATATCGAACTGACCGTCGATGCCATGGAACTGGCACCGCGCGTCGATCATATCGTGCTGTTTTCGGGTGATGGGGATTTCCGCCCGTTGATTGCAAGCCTGCAGCGTCAGGGCGTGCGTGTATCGGTCGTTTCAACCATCCGCAGCCAGCCGCCGATGATTTCGGACGAGCTGCGCCGCCAAGCCGACAACTTCATCGAGCTGGAAGACCTGCGTGACGTCGTAGGACGCCCGCCGCGCGAGATGCCGGCAGAACCGCGCAGCGTCGCAGTGGCCAGCGGCAGCTGATCTGACGATCAAAACGGGATGGGGACGAAATTCGCGCGGTCAGGACAATTGATCCTGACCGCGCTTCTTTAACTATAAACAGGTGCTCAAACATCGTCGGGCTACCATCGATTCATGTCAGATCAATGACGCGGTCCTGTCTGGACCAAGGCTGGGAAAAGACTTACCTGTGGCCTAAGGAGACAGCGACATGAGCAAGCCGCCACTGAGACTTTACTTGGCCGCACCGCGCGGGTTCTGCGCAGGTGTGGACCGTGCCATCAAAATCGTCGAGATGGCCCTGCAAAAATGGGGCGCGCCGGTCTATGTGCGCCATGAGATCGTGCACAACAAATTCGTCGTTGACGGGTTGCGCGCCAAAGGCGCCGTCTTTGTCGAAGAGCTGGACGAATGCCCCAATGACCGACCGGTGATCTTCTCCGCCCACGGGGTGCCTAAATCGGTTCCCGCAGAAGCCACTCAGCGTGAGATGATTTATGTGGATGCGACCTGCCCATTGGTCTCGAAAGTCCATGTCGAAGCACAGCGTCACGCCGATGCCGGGTTACAGATGATCATGATTGGTCACAAAGGCCATCCGGAAACGGTTGGCACGATGGGCCAGCTGCCGGATGGCGAAGTGCTGCTGGTCGAGACTGTGGACGAAGTGGCCCATGTTCAGGTGCGAAACCCTGCGAAGCTGGCCTTTGTTACGCAGACAACGCTATCGATCGATGACACCAAGGACATCATCGCCGCGCTTGAGGCGCGGTTCCCGGCCATTGTCGGACCGCATAAAGAAGACATCTGCTATGCAACGACCAACCGGCAGGAGGCAGTGAAAGAGGTTGCTCCAAAATCCGATGCCTTGCTCGTGGTCGGGGCCCCAAATTCATCCAACTCGCGCCGACTGGTCGAGGTCGCATCACGCGCCGGGTGCAACTACGCGCAACTGGTTCAACGTGCGACAGAGATTGACTGGCGCGCGCTGGAAGGGATTTCGAGCATTGCGATCACAGCTGGCGCATCCGCCCCCGAAATTTTGGTAAATGAAGTCATCGAGGCTTTCAGCGATCACTACGACGTCACGGTAGAGCTGGTCGAAACCGCCGTTGAAAATGTCGAGTTCAAAGTCCCCCGTGTTTTGAGGCAACCCGCGTGAACGGGGTTCCAAAGGCGCCACTGTATCTGGGGCTGGCGGGTCTGATCCCGTTTATCTGGGGTGCGCTGACCTATCTGAACGGGGATTTGCAGGCCTGGGGCTCAAGTACATTTGGGTCCCGGTTTGTCGGGCCCTACGTCCAGCTTTTCTATGGCTCTGTGATCCTCAGCTTTATGTCCGGCGTTCTATGGGGGTTTGCGACCAAAACATCCGGCAGCAAGGCGGCAACCTGCTATGCGCTGTCGGTTCTGCCTGCGCTGTGGGCCTTTTTCATGACGAGCGGCGGGCCGGTCACTGCGGGCCTCAATCTAATTGTCGGGTTTGCCGGGCTGCTGCTGCTGGATGCGATGTTCTGGTATTGGGGTCTGGCGCCGCGCTGGTGGATGAAACTGCGTATACTGCTGACTGCAATCGTCGTTCTTTGCCTTGCTGTAGGAGTGTATCTATGAGCGATCGTGACACAATTTCCGTCTATGACGCGCAAGCCGCGCGGTACGCGGAACTGACAGATGACTCGAACAAATCTGACCGGGGCATGGATGATTTCATCGCAACGATACCGGCTGGGGGAACCGTATTGGATCTTGGCTGCGGTCCCGGCGCCTCGGCTTTGGTCATGGCTGAAGCGGGGCTTCAGGTCGACGCGACGGATGCCTCGGCAGAAATGGTCAAGCTGGCCTCGGCTCATAAAGGTGTTTCGGCCCGGCAGGCTACCTTTGCTGATCTGGATGCAGACAACGCATATGATGGCGTGTGGGCTAATTTTAGCCTGTTGCACGCGCCACGCAGTGAATTCCCGAACCATCTGGCCGCTATTCACACGTCGCTCAAACCCGGCGGCGTGTTCTTCATCGCCTTGAAACTGGGTGAAGGCGAAGGCCCCGACCGGCTGGGTCGATATTATAGCTACTACAGCGAGGACGCATTGAAGACGCATCTGCAAGACGCCGGTTTCACGGTAACCAACCAATGGCATGGCAGCGGAACAGGGTTGGACGGATCAGAGTCGGAGTGGATCAGACTGGCGGCCCATGCCTGAGCTTTTTGCCTATACGGATGGGGCCTGTTCCGGCAATCCCGGGCCTGGCGGTTGGGGTGTGTTGCTGCAGGCAAAGGACGGTGAGACCGTCCTGAAAGAGCGTGAACTGAACGGCGGCGAAGCGGAGACCACCAACAATCGAATGGAGTTGCTGGCTGCAATCAGCGCGTTGGAGGCACTGGAGCGCGCCTCGAAGATCACCATTGTCACGGACAGCGCCTATGTCAAAAACGGCGTCACCGGCTGGATTTTCGGATGGAAGCGGAACGGCTGGAAAACATCGAACAAAAAGCCGGTCAAGAATGTTGATCTGTGGCAACGACTGGACGAGGCGCAATCGCGCCATGACGTCATCTGGGAGTGGGTCAAGGGCCATGCGGGCCACCCCGAGAACGAAAAGGCCGACGAACTGGCCCGTGCAGGCATGGCGCCCTTCAAGCCAAAGAAGGCGCAGGCGTGAACGGTCTTGCACTGCTGGACTATGCATCGGTTTTGGTGTTTGCGCTGACTGGCGCGTTGGTGGCCAGCCGAGCACAACTGGACTTGGTTGGATTCGCCTTTGTCGCCTGTCTGACGGCCGTTGGTGGAGGCACGGTTCGGGATGTTCTGTTGGATCGGCACCCGGTGTTCTGGGTTGGCCAGCCCGACTATATCCTGATCGCCGCAGGTGCTGCCGTTCTGGTGTTCTTTACCGCGCATCTGATGGAAAGCCGGTACAACTGGCTGGTCTGGCTGGACAGTTTTGCCTTGTCGATTGCGGTCGCCGCAGGCACCGGTGCGGCAATGTCGCTGGGTCAGTCCGGCATCATCGTGGTTCTGATGGGGATCACCACAGGATGTCTCGGTGGGTTGATGCGGGACGTTGTCTGCAACGAGGTGCCTTTGGTTTTGAAACAAGGGCAGCTTTATGTCTCGTGCGCGTTGGCAGGGGCTTTGGCGGCGGTCGTTGCAACAAAGCTGGGGTTGGAGACGTTGCCCGCACTGGGCGTTTGTGCGTTGATATGCTGGGCCCTTAGGGCGGGCTCGCTGCTGTTTGGATGGCAACTACCGGTCTACAAAAGCCGCCCTCCCCGGCAATAAGCCGGCAGGCATTGCGATAGAATTGCCGGAAAACAAGGCGCGAGGTCTCAGATGACGTCCAGGTTTCCACAGATTGCAGTCTGTCTGGCAGTGCTGGCGTCTTGCGCAGAACAGTATGCGCCAGTCAGCTTCGTCGCACAGGGCGATGAGATTATTGCAACCGGCACAATCGACGACACCACGCTGACGGCGTTTCGGGAGGTGACCTCAGACAATCCAAAGATAAGAACCCTAGTCTTGCAGCATATAGAGGGGTCACTGGACGATGATGCCAATGTTGTCTTCAGCCGCGTGGTGCACAATGCGGGATTTGACACTGTAGTACCGTCCGATGGGTTGATTGCCTCGGGTGGAACGGATTTGTTTCTGGCCGGGAACCGGCGTATTTTGCAGCCTGGCGCATGTGTCGGCGTCCACAGTTGGGCTGGTTCTGGGATCGTAGCAACCGAGCTTCCGCAGAATGATCCCGAACATGACCGGTACATCAGCTATTTCGAGGATATCGGCTTTGACGATGACTTCTACTGGTTCACGTTGGACGCCGCGCCCGCAGATAGAATTTACTGGATGAACGCCTCGGAAGCGAACAGATTTGGTATGACCACCAACGGATCGCCCCGGTTGGGCGCTGCGCCAGACTGTGACGCGCGCTAGAGACGGGTCATCAGCGTTTGATGTAGGTCTGCCAGATCCAGATCACCAGCAACGCACCCAGAATGGCGCCGACAAATCCCGACAGCCAGCCCATAACCGCCAGCAGCGTGCGCAACAGGAAGCCACCGACCAAGGCACCCACGATACCGATCAGCATGGTGGTTGGAATGTCCGCTTCGATCCGCATCAGGCGGGTGGCCAGAAATCCGGCGGCAGCGCCGATGATGATCAGGGCAACAACGGGCATCTTACCTCCTCCAATGGGTTGGCACGATGATCAGCGCACCGATAGATGAAAGTACTGCATCCAGACCGGGCGGGCCAAAGCTGATGCCAAACATGATCCGCACGAAATAGAACAGAAACGCACCACCAACACAGATGATGATGGATTGAAGGTAGCCATTGTGGGTAAAGCCCGTTTTCTCGGACAGGTACCCGACGATCCCCGCGATCACGACGGTGCCCATCAGGATCATGAACATGCGGCTCTACTCCGAAAACAGGCGAGTGCCCGCCGGAATTGGCCAGCCCCGCAGGAAGGTTTCCTTATCCTGCGCGCCTTTGCCCGCCCTTTGCAAGCGCAGCAGGTCTAGCGCACCGGATCCGCAGGCAACGCGAAGCTGGTCATCCAGAACTTCGCCCGGTGCCCCTTGCCCTTCAGCAAGGCGCGACGCGAGCAGTTTGATCCGCTCGCCTTCAACCTCGGTCCATGCGCCGGGGAAAGGTGAGAGACCGCGTATTTGCCTGTCGATCAGGACAGCCGACTTCGTCCAATCGATCCGCGCCTCGGCTTTGTCGATTTTGGCGGCATAGGTCACGCCATCTTCGGATTGCGGCTGCGGTGTCAGGTCTGGCAGGTGGGTCAGCGCCTCGGTGATCAGATCAGCGCCAAGAATTGACAGGCGGTCATGCAGTTCGGCGGTGGTTTCTTCGGGTCTGATGCTGGTGGATTTGCGCAACAGCACCGGACCGGTGTCCAACCCGGCCTCCATCTGCATGATGCAGATCCCGGTTTCTGCGTCCCCTGACATGATTGCCCGATGGATCGGCGCAGCCCCGCGCCAACGCGGCAACAGGCTGGCATGGATGTTCAGACATCCCTTTACCGGCGCATCGAGAATAACTTGGGGCAGGATCAGACCATAGGCCACAACAACGGCCACATCCGCTTTGAGATCCGCAAAGCTTGCCTGTTCTTCAGCAGATTTGAGAGAGATGGGATGGCGGACAGTCAGTCCGAGCGCATCGGCACGTGCATGGACCGGGGTCGGGCGGTCTTTCTTGCCGCGCCCGGCGGGGCGTGGTGGCTGGCAATAGACGGCGGCGATTTCGTGTCCGGCCTCAACCAGCGCATCCAGCACCGGCACCGAGAAATCCGGCGTTCCCATGAAAATTACTCGCATCTATCTCTCCGTAGGATGGGGTTTTATCCCATCTTTTTGGCTTTGCGTAGCAGCATGTCGCGTTTCACCTTGCTGAGCCGGTCGAAATACATCTGACCATTCAGGTGATCAATCTGGTGTTGCACACTTGTGGCCTCGATACCGACAAAGTCCCGGCGATCGACAACGCCTTGTTCATTGAGGAATTTAACTGTCACCGCGCGGGGCCGTTTCACCTTGGCCGAAACACCGGGCAAGTTGGGGCTGGCCTCGTCATGTTCGCGCAGTTCGATCGAGCTGTGCAGGATTTCGGGGTTTGCCAGACGCACGGCGCGGCCACGTTCGGTCGAGCCATCAACAACCGCCAGACGCAGCATCACCCCTATCTGAGGTGCAGCGAGACCGACACCGGGCATCGCCTCCATTGTGTCGATCATATCATTCCAGATGGCCCTGATGTCATCGGTGACTTCGGCCACATCCTCAGCCTTGCTGCGCAAACGCTTATCCGGCCACGGCAGGCAGGTTCGGACGGTCATGAACGGGCCTGCTCACGTTTGAGCTTTTGCATCTTGCGCGTGATCATCTGGCGTTTCAACGGCTTGAGATAATCGATGAACAGTTTGCCATCCAGGTGATCAATCTCGTGCTGCACACAGGTCGACCAGAGGCCATCAAAAGTTTCCTGCTGCAGTTTCCCGTCGCGGTCAATCCACGTCACGTCAACGACCTTGGGGCGGGTCACTTCAGCATATTGATCCGGAATCGACAGGCAACCCTCCTCGTAGACATTGGTTTCGTCCGAGGAGGCAATGACTTCGGGGTTGAACATGATCAGTGGTCGGGGCGTTTCGCCCTCTTCCTTGATGCAGTCCAGAACAATCAGCCGCTCCAATACACCGATCTGAGGTGCGGCCAGCCCGATACCCGGTGCGTCGTACATCGTCTCCAGCATGTCATCAGCCAGCGTGCGCAGCTCGTCCGACAGGTCAGCCACAGGTGCGCAGACCTTTTTCAGGCGGGGGTCGGGGTGGATCAAGATATTGCGTTTCATGAGGCTGATTTAGGACAACCCGCGCCTAGCCGCAACGCCCCCCTTGCACCTGACCGTTTTACAGTTAGCTTTCGTCCGAGAAAATGGAGCAGACATGACATTCAACGACCTGATCGATCGCCGGGGAACCAACAGTTCCAAATGGGATAAGTTGGAAAGCCTATATGGCTTATCACCCAAAGACGGGCTGGCGATGTGGACGGCGGATTCCGACTATCAAACAGCGCCCTGTGTCATCGATGCCGTCCGCAAAGCGGCCGAACACGGAGTTTTCGGATATTCCTGGATACATCCCGACTATCTGGCATCAGTTCAATGGTGGATGGGACACCGCCACAACTGGAAGATCGACACCGATTGGGTCCTGACATCGCAAGGATTGGGCAACGCAATTGCTCTCTGTCTGGATGTATGGAGCAACCCTGGCGACGGCGTGGTCATCTTCGCCCCGGTCTACCACGAGTTTGCCCACAAGGTGAACAAGGCGGGCCGCCGCGTGGTGGAATGCCCAATGGTGCGCGATGGCGAGAGCTATGGCCTTGATCTGGACGATGCTCAATCGCGGTTAGACGGGTCGGAAAAGCTGTTGCTGTGGTGTTCCCCGCAGAACCCGTCAGGCCGCGTCTGGACGCCAGAGGAACTGCGCGCGGTGGCAGCGTTTGCCGAACGCAACGGGTTGATCCTTGTCTCGGATGAGATTCACCATGATCTGGTTTACCCCGGCCACACCTTCGTGCCGATGGATGCGGCCGCGCCAGATGCGCGCCCATGGACCGTCACACTGACGGCGGCGTCGAAGACATTTAACATTGCCGGTCAACGCACCGGGAACATGATCATACCGGACGCCAAACTGCGTGCCGAAATGCGACATCGCATACAAACACTGGACTATGATCCCAGCGCATTGGGTGTGGCAATGATCACCGCGGCCTATTCGCCCGAAGGTGCCCAATGGGTCGATGCGCAGATCGCACACCTGGACGCCAATAGGAAACTCTTTGACGCCACTATCGCCGAAATTCCCGGCCTGTGGTCGATGCCGCTGCAGGCGACCTATCTGGCTTGGGTCGATTTCTCTGGCACCGGAATGGACCATACTGAGTTCACGCACCGCCTGCGCGAAGACGCCCGGATTGCAACCTCACCTGGACCGGGCTTTGGCGCAGGTGGCGAGACCTTCGAACGCTTCAACCTCGCCACGCAACGCGCCCGGGTCGAAGAGGCCTGCACCCGCCTCAAAAGTGCGTTTGCTGACCTTCAGTAGGTCATGCGCTGGCTGGGTCTGATAACTTTGATTGCGGTGGCGGCCGGTGCTGCTTGGTTCGGCTGGCACCGCTATGGTCCGCGCCCTTCGGCACCTGTGATGGCCCCAGAGGCGGCGCGCGTTGATCATATACTGATCGAAAAGTCCGCGCGACGTCTGACCGCGTCGCTGGACGGAGCGGTTGTAATGCAGGTCGATATCGCGTTGGGCTTCGCGCCAGAAGGCGACAAGCAGGTAGAAGGCGATGGCAAAACGCCGGTGGGGGTATTCAAAGTGGACCGTCGCAATCCCCAAAGCGCGTATCACCTGTCGCTGGGGCTCGACTACCCTCAACCAGATGATGTGACACGTGCGCAGCAACAAGGGATAGATCCCGGCGGTGACATCTTCATCCATGGCCAGCCCAACGGTGTCGTCGGCCTGACCCTACCCGGGGATTGGACAGCAGGCTGCATCGCCATTTCAAATACCGAGATGGCCCAGCTTTGGAGGCTTACGGCCACTGGTACGACGGTTGAGATTCGCCCTTAGTCCTCGTGGCCCAGCAAGGCGATGGGCGCGTCGGGGGCGCGGTAGAAATCCAGCGGAGCTTTGTCGTGGGCGGCCGTACTGCGCTTGAATTCATAGCGCATCTCGCCGCCCTCTTCCTCATCCGCGATGATCAGACACTGGTACAGATGATTTGCCCCGTCATACACATCGACAAGCCCGCGCAGGCGCGGCGTGGTCTCAGACTCGACTGTGAAACCGTCTTTCCACAATTTCAGGATCTTGAAGGTATTGTCGCCCATCTCCACCCGCAAACGGCTGGATTTCTTCAGTGTGGCGATTCGCGCAGCATCCAGTTCCGCGCGTATTTCCTTGGAAACATAAGTACTCATAAAACAATTCCCCCTAATCCTCTCTATTGTGGGGTTTAAGATGTAAAAATCCAGTGAACTGTTTCACAAACTTCCGCGCCACTGGCGGTTTGTTGCACAGAAATCCCGGGCGTGAATGTGCGCGTATGCAGGCGTGATGCGCGGGCGCTGGCATAGGAAGCCTTCACGCAAACGCCTATCTTGGCCGAAATCGCTGAGCGGAGGAATTGATATGGGCCTGCTGGTCGACGGAAAATGGCACGACACCTGGTATGACACCAAATCCACTGGCGGGGCGTTCAAACGCAGCGCTGCGCAGTTTCGCAACTGGCTGACCGCCGATGGCAGCTCCGGCCCCTCGGGCAAGGGCGGTTTCAAGGCGGAACCTGGGCGTTATCATCTCTACGTAAGCCATGCCTGCCCTTGGGCGCATCGCACTTTGATCTTTCGCGAGCTGAAGGGCCTCAGCGGCCTGATCTCGGTCTCGGTCGTGCATCCCGATATGCTGGACAAAGGATGGACGTTCGAGACAGACGCCCATGGCGCCACAGGTGATACGTTGTACGGTCTGGACTTTGCGCACCAGGTCTATACCAAGGCCGATCCGACCTATTCGGGCCGCGTCACCGTACCGATCCTTTGGGACAAAGATCAGGGCACCGTCGTGTCGAACGAAAGCTCGGAAATCATCCGCATGTTCAATTCGGCCTTTAACGGTATCACCGGCAATACTGATGACTACTGGCCCGAAACGATGCGCGAGGAGATTGAAGAGGTTAATGCCCGCATCTATTCCGACGTCAACAATGGGGTCTACAAATCCGGCTTTGCCACCTCGCAAGAGGCATACGACGCGGCCGTGCATCCACTGTTTGACACTCTGGACTGGTTGGAAGATCGCCTAAGCGCAAACCGCTATCTGATGGGAGATCGCCTCACCGAGGCCGATTGGCGGCTTTTCACCACTCTGATCCGTTTTGACCCGGTCTATCATCTGCATTTCAAATGCAACCTGCGGCGTTTGATCGACTACCCAAACCTCTGGGCCTATACACGAGAGCTGTATCAATGGCCGGGCGTCGCAGAGACGTTAAATCTAAATCATATCGTGCGACATTATCACTACAGCCATGACAGCATCAATCCGAACCGGATCATCCCGGTCAATCCGGTACTGGATTATATGGAGCCGCACGGGCGCGGTCAGAGGCCTGCCGCATAATGTTCCACCATCGCCGCCAGATCCTCTGGCGGCGTACCACTTTGCACATAGGCACACGCATTGGGGCTGTGGGCAAAGATCGAGCCGTCCGAGAAGAACGTGGTGTTGGTGACAAAGATCACGCGCGCCTCGGGGCGCCGATAGCTGGCAAAATCGGCAACAGCCAAAGCGCTGCCGGTTTCCAGAACCAGATCCAGCACGATGATGTCAAAGGCTGTGCCATAGAGTGCAAGGATCGCAGCCTCTTGGCCCGGCACCAATTCGACATCAGCACCTTGCCTTTCCAGATGTCTTTGCCAGACCTGACCTAGGTCGGGGTTACTCTCAACAATCAGAACTTTCATTTGCAACAACCTCGGCACTTGATATGGTGAATGGTGCCGACCCCTGTGAACCGTGATCCCGTGATTTCCTTAACAAAGTGTTAACGATGGTCGCAGACCCCCCTGATCACGTGGATTTGCTTGTCAAAACGGCAGAAATCCGCTTGAAGCAGTCCAAAACCAGCGTTTTGGCCAGATTGTGCAAATGAATAATGACGACTTGAACCACCGCACACGGCGCGATCATGGTGGCGGCCTGGATAGGGCGATCAAACATTTTGGCGGAACACGGGTGGATTGGATCGATTTGTCCACCGGGATCAATCCCCACCCCTATGATGTCGCGGGGCTGCAGGCCTCTGATTGGATGGAATTGCCTGATCACGGTGCCTTTGAACGGCTGACCGATGCCGCGCGTCGTTTCTGGTCAGTCCCGGCGGACGCTGCGATTTTACCCGCGCCCGGCGCGTCAGCACTCATCGCGCGCGTTCCAGCCCTTGCCAGGGCAGGCAACGTCCAAATCAATACGCCGACCTATAACGAACATGCAGCCGCTTTTGCCGCCCAAGGCTGGGTTGTTCAGGATACTGGCCCTGCCGAGGCGCGTGTCATTGTGCATCCCAACAACCCCGATGGCCGGCTCTGGCAGCAGACCGATGCAAACGCACCTTTGACGATCATTGATGAAAGCTTCTGCGACGTCACACCCGAAGCATCATTGATTGCCCTGACCGAGAACCCGGGTGTGGTTGTGCTGAAAAGCTTTGGCAAGTTCTGGGGCCTTGCCGGGATGCGGCTGGGGTTTGCTATTGGCCGGCCCAAGTTGATTGCGCGGCTTAACGATTTGACCGGGCCCTGGGCCGTTTCGGGGCCAGCTTTGCGGATCGGAACCGAAGCCCTGCTGGACACGAGTTGGGCTGAGAAAACCCGAGCGCAGTTGGCACACGAAGCTGAACGGCTGGACGCCTTGCTGACGCGCAAAGGCGCGGCCGTGGTTGGCGGCACATCGCTTTTCCGTCTGTATCAGGTCGACAGCGCCGCAGATTGGCAGACCCGGCTGGCCCACGCCCATATTTGGAGCCGGGTTTTCCCCTACTCTGCAACCTACCTGCGCCTTGGTCTGCCTCCGACTGACGGGTGGCAGCGGCTGGAGGCCGCGCTTTGAGTGTGGCTCTGCTGCTGGTCTGCGCCATGTGTCTGGACGCCGCTTTAGGAGAGCCTGATTGGCTCTGGTCACGCTTACGTCACCCCGCTGTTCTGATCGGCCAAGGGATCGGGTGGCTGGAAAAGCGGCTTAATCAATCAGGGCATCGACGGACCAAAGGTGTTGCCGTCCTGATCTTGCTGGTTCTGACGGCGTACACACTTGGCCAGTTTCTGACGTTTTTCGGATTGCTGGTCGAGATCATTGTCTGTGCAATTCTGCTGGCGCAGAAATCGCTGGTCACACATGTTCGGGATGTGGGCGACGGGCTGCGTACCTCGCTGCCTGAAGGGCGCGCTATGGTTGCCCGCATCGTGTCCCGCGACACAACCGATATGTCCGAGGCGCAGGTCGCCCGGTCGGCTATCGAAAGCGCCGCCGAAAACCTGAGCGACGGTGTTGTTGCGCCTGCCTTCTGGTTTCTGATTGCCGGGCTGCCAGGGTTGCTGGTGTACAAGGCAGTGAACACCGCCGACAGCATGATCGGCTATCGTACTGAGCGATATCAGGAATTCGGCTGGGCCTCGGCTAGGGTAGACGATCTGCTGAACCTGATACCGGCGCGACTGACCTGCGTGATGATCGTCGCCCTGTCCGGTCAGTGGGGACGCTGGCCGGAAATTCTGGGCGACGCGCGCAGGCATATCTCGCCCAATGCGGGATGGCCCGAGGCGGCGATGGCCCGCGCCCTGAACGTAGCCTTGGCTGGTCCCCGCAGCTATGACGGGCAAATGCGCGATCTCGCCTGGGTTAATGGTGACGCCCCGCGCAACATCGGCGCATACGAGGTTTTTCGCGCATGTGACATGCTATGGAAGGTCTGGGGGCTTGCACTTGCGCTCTTGTCGGTGTGGGTTGTGATCAACCTGGTTTTCTGAAGGACCCGCCGCCCATGCGCCTTGTCTCTGGCTTTATTGCCGCCGCCCTGTTTGCCTCACCTGCTCTGTCCCAATGCGGCGGTGGCTTTAATCAGTTTGTCAAAGGACTGAAATCTGAGGCGGTGCAACAGGGGTTCGACAAATCCAGCGTGAATGCCTTTTTTAAAGGGGTTCAGCAGGATGGCAAAGTGTTGCAGGCAGATCGGGCGCAAGGAGTTTTCCAGAAACCCTTTATCGATTTCTCGCGTCGACTGATCTCACAAAACCGGATCGACCGAGGGCAGTCCATGTCCCGCAAATACGACGCGGTTTTTGACCAGATCGAATCGCAATATGGAATTTCGCGCGGCGTTCTGCTGGCTTTTTGGGCGTTTGAAACGGATTACGGCGCGTTTCAGGGCGATTTCAACACGCGCAATGCGCTGGTGACCTTGGCGCATGATTGCCGCCGCCCCGAGTTGTTCCGCCCGCAGATCTTTGCCGCCGTACAGCTATTTGAGCAGGGCGATTTTGATCCCAATCGCACAACCGGCGCCTGGGCCGGAGAGATCGGCATGGTGCAGATGCTGCCGCGCGACATTCTGGAAAATGGCGTCGATGGCGATGGTGACGGCAAGGTGTCGTTGAAAACCTCAGCTCCGGATGCGCTGATGTCGGGGGCCAAGATGCTGTCACATCTGGGGTGGCAACCCGGTCAGCCTTGGCTGCAGGAAGTGACGGTACCCGCCAAGATGGATTGGTCCTTGTCCGGCCCCGGCAAACCGCGTTCGGTATCCGACTGGCAGGCACTGGGTGTTTCGGCGCGCAGCGGATCTCTGCCCGATCTGCCAGCTTCGCTGATCCTGCCGCAGGGGCACAAGGGACCGGTCTTTCTGGCCTACCCGAATTTCGATGTCTATTTCGAATGGAACCAGAGCTTTGTCTATGTTTTGACCGCAGCGTACTTCGGGACCCGGCTGGCAGGTGCGCAGGTCTATGATGCGGGCAACCCGGCACAGGGATTGTCCGGGGCGCAGATGAAGCAGTTGCAGTCCAAGCTGCAGGCGCGTGGGTATGATGTGGGCAAGATCGACGGTATTCTAGGCGCGGGCACGCGAGCGGCGGTACAGGCCGAGCAAGCCCGGCTGGGCCTGCCCGCCGATGCTTGGCCAACCGCTGAGTTGTTGAACCAGCTATAGCGGCTAGGCGACGTCCGCGCGGCGGTATTGCACGTTTGGTTCAAACGCGTGCGTGTTCAGGGAATTGCCGCGCGTTTCAATCGCCGTATTGGCCGGAATCTCAGTCCATTCGCCGCTGTTTGCATCCAGCGGCTCGGACGAAATGATGATGCCGTCATCGCAAGTTTTGTAATGCAGGCTCGGCGCGAAACGGTCCGAGGCGTATCGGGCTGCAAACAGCCGATCCCCATCTGACCAGCAAGCCGCAAACCGAAGATAGGGAAGCGTGCCCCGTCGTCTGGCCAACGCTTCCACACGTTCGACTGCGCGTTCCATCGCTGCGATCGGTTCTGCATCCAGCCCTTCACCGTGGGCAATCAGGAAAATCGCTTCGCTTTCGGTTGCCCCAAGCCGATGCCCGTACAGATCGGCCGGGATCATCCCGTCCAGTTCCTGCCGGATACGGTCATGGCCACCAGCTTGCCCATTATGCATGAAACTCCATTTTCCGACGCCAAAGGGATGGCAGTTGTTGCGCGACGTGGCCGTACCCGTTGATGCCCGGACATGCGCCAGAAACAGATGCGATTGAGTGTGATGGGTCAGCTGTTTGAGATTAGCATCTGACCAGGCCGGGTTTGTGTCTTTATAGAAACACGGCGTCTTGCGGTCGGAATACCAGGCAAGGCCGAACCCATCCGCGTTGATCGGAGTTTTTCCGATCAGGGCATTCCGGCTTTGAATGACAAGCGATTGCTCCTGGTTTAGTACAAGTTCGTCCAGATAGCGTTTTGCGCCAACCCAAGCCAGAAATCGGCACATCAGCCTTACCTCACATGTTGTTTCAGGTTTTCAGCAATATGCCAGGCAAACGGGCAAAATAGTCACCAATTTTAGTCAGAAAATTCGCAGAATTCTATCGCTTGATAGAGCAATTGGTCACTTCTTCGTCCGATTAATCGGGTCGCACCGGATACCGTTCACCCTTTGCGTTGATAAGGATCAAACGGTCGCTGCTGCGTACAAAGAGGTCACAACGGCCGAAGCCATTGCGGTATTGGATGCAGACGCTGCCATCCTCGGCAATGCTATAGGTTCCAAATGCCGATTCCCCACTGGCATAGGTATAGGAATAGGCCCCACCGGCCGAAAACTTGGATTGACCATCGTCGTAGAACGTCAGCGTACGGCCTGCCAACCCGTCCAACTCTTGTGGGTTCAACGGCACATCGCCGGGTTTGGTCAGCCACTCGGCCGCCCAAAGCGGCGTTGCAACAAACATAGCAAGGATGAGCAATCGGATCATACCGCTACCCTAACCCGGTCAACAGCAAAACGCGCATAACGTTGCAGTGATCGATCAGGCGACCATCTGTTCCGCTTTCTTCAGGTCGACCGAGACCAACTGGCTGACGCCCTGTTCCTGCATTGTCACCCCGAACAGACGATCCATGCGTGCCATTGTCACCGCATGGTGGGTGATGATCAGAAAGCGCGTGTCAGTCTGGCGGCACATCTCATCAAGCAGGTCACAAAAGCGGGTGACGTTGGCGTCGTCCAGCGGCGCATCTACCTCGTCCAGCACACAGATCGGTGCCGGGTTGGCGAGGAAGACGCCGAAGATAAGCGCCGTCGCTGTCAGTGTCTGTTCTCCACCCGAAAGCAGGCTGAGGGTCGAAAGCTTCTTGCCCGGTGGCTGGCACATGATCTCAAGCCCCGCATCCAGCGGATCGTCGCTTTCGACCATGACCAGATTGGCCTCACCCCCACCGAACAGGTGCTTGAACAGCATGGCGAAGTTCGAATTCACCTGTTCAAACGCGGTTAGCAGACGCTCGCGCCCCTCGCGGTTGAGGCTGGCGATGCCACTGCGCAGGGCCTTGATCGCGTCTTCCAGATCGGCCTTTTCGCCATTCAGCGTGTCGAATTCTTCCTGAACCTCTTTGGCGTCTTCTTCAGCGCGCAGGTTCACCGCACCCATCGCGTCGCGTTGGCGCTTGTGGCGGTTCACCTCGGATTCCAGCGCATCGGCGGCAGGCATCTGATCGGGATTCACGTCGAGCTGGTTCAGCAACTGGTTCGGCGTCAGTTGCTGATCTTCGGCAATGCGCTCTGCAGCGGCCACGACGCCTTCCTTGGCAGCGTCACAGCGTGCTTCAGCCGCAGCGCGCGCTTCGCGCGCTTCCGAGGCTAGGCGTTCAGCCTCACGCTCGGCCAGCACAACTTCGCGCTGTTGTGTTTCGGCCAAAGAAAGCTTGTCAGCAGCCTCGGCGCGGCGGGCTTCCGCGTCTTCGATCAATTCGTTCAGTTCTTCGCGCGCCTCGGCGATTTCGCCAGGAGTTGCCGTGGCCTCAGCCAGTTCCTCTTCGGAACCTTCCTTGCGTTCAGCGAGTTCCGAGATGCGCTTTTCGGCAGTTTCGAGACGATGTTTCCAACCGCTGAGATCTTTGGTGACTTCCTGGGTACGGCGGGTCCGGGCCTCGCCCTCTCGACGCAGTTCGTCATGGGACGAACGATGGGTCAGCATGGTGATCCGCGCCGCCTCGACCGTTTGTTTGATGTCTTCAACCTGAGCGCGGGCGCTGTCGAGATCGCCCAGACCCGTCAGAGACCCCTCAGCCTCGCGCAGTTGTGCACGGGCGGCCATGGCGTCTTCTTTGTGGCGGTCTACGGCGAGCGCCAGCGTTTCCAGCTTGCCCTGCGCAAGATTGCGATCCGCCTCGGCCCGGCTTAGCGCACGGGCAGTTTCCGCCACGCGTTGATCGGCGGCGCGGCGGGCTTCGCGCGCACGACGGTCAGCTTCGGTCACGTCGGCCAGCTGCTGCGACAGCGCCTCATGTGCGGCACGAGCACCATCAGCCTGCGCCTCTGCCCTAGTCAGCTCTTGCTTCAGGGCTTCCAGTTTGTTGAGCTGTTCTAATCGCAATGCCGCGGCGCTTGGCGCATCCTCGGCCCAGGCGCGGAACCCGTCCCAGCGCCAGAGATCGCCCGAACGCGACACCAGACGCTGACCGGGTTTCAACGCAGCCTGCAACCGCGCGCCCTGATCCCCGTCAACCAGCCCGATCTGCGCGATCCGGCGGCTGAGGCGATCAGGCCCCGAGACATGCAAGGCCAGTGGCTCCGCCCCGTCTGGCAGTGATTGGTCGGCGTCATAACCTGCCATCTGGACCCAACCGGATGGGCCGTCTCCTTCGACCAACGGCGCGCGCAGATCATCGGCCAGTGCTGCACCCAGCGCCTTTTCATAGCCGGGTGCAACACGCAGCATATCAAGCACCTGCCCGCCCTCAGCGGTATCGCGTTCCACCAATTTCGCCAGCGCCGTGGTCTCGGCCCGGATCGCGCCCAACTCGCCTTCGGCCTCAGACCGTTGCGCGCGGGCTTCGGCCTCGCGGGCTTGGGTCTCGTTGCGCAATTCATCGGCGGCGGCGAGCGCTTCATCAGCAGCTTCGGCGGCTTCACGAGCTTCTTCTTCACCCTCCTGCGCGGCCTCGAAAGCTGCGCTGGCGCGGGTCAGGGATGTCTTGGCCTCATCCACCGCAACGCGGGCCTTTTCTTCTTCACCTTCGGATCGGGACAACGTCTTGCGGCTGTCTTCGACCAAACGCTGTGCCGACTGGTGGCGGGCGACAAGGCGGGCCATGTCTTCGGTTTGTTGTGACAGGTGGTCCTCACGATCCTGCAAAACCGATGCCGCCTCGCGGGCGATTTCTGCAGCCTCGGCCACTTTTTCCTCGTGCCCGTCGGCCGCTTTGGCCAATTCGCGCGATTCCCATTCCAGTCGTTCGATCATCTGGCCCGCATCCCGGTTCAGACCGGTTTCGCGCTCGATATCATTACCCAGCTGCTGAATACGGTTGGTCAGGGTCTCAATCGTCTGGCGCGCCCGGGTTTCCTGATCGGTCAATGCGTCGCGCTGCACCTGCTGGCGTTGCAGGACGGCGGCGGCGATAGCCTCTTCTTCGCGCAGGGGCGGCAGGGTTTCTTCGATCTCAACCCGTTTGGCACCTGCGGCGCGTGCCTCGGCCTCGGCGCGCGAGGCTTCGGTGATGCGTTCGCGCAGCTTGTCCTCGGCCTGCTGGCGGGCCATGTCGGCCTCTTTCCAGCGACGGTATAGCAACATACCCTCGGCCTGACGCAGTTGCTCACCGATCTCACGGTAGCGGGCGGCCTGACGCGCCTGGCGGGCGAGCTGTGCCAGCTGCGTCCCCAACTGTTCCAACACGTCATCCACGCGGGTCAGATTGGATTCCGTTCCCTTCAGTTTCAGTTCCGCCTCGTGGCGTCGCTGATACAGACCTGAAATTCCTGCGGCTTCTTCCAGGATACGACGACGAGAGCGGGGTTTGGCATTGATCAACTCGGCAATGCGGTTTTGCCCCACCAATGCGGGCGAGTGCGCGCCGGTTGAGGCGTCGGCAAACAGCATCTGAACGTCGCGGGCTCGGACGTCTTTGCCATTGGTCTTGTAGGCGCTGCCCACATCACGGGTGATGCGGCGCACAATCTCAAGCTGGTCACTGTCGTTAAAGCCTGAGGGAGCCAATCGTTCCGAGTTGTCCATGGTCAGGACAACCTCAGCAAAGTTACGGGCAGGACGCGTGGCGGCACCGGCAAAGATCACATCTTCCATTGCGCCACCACGCATGGATTTGGGGCGGTTTTCGCCCATCACCCAGCGCAGAGCTTCCAGAAGATTGGACTTGCCACAACCATTCGGACCCACAACACCGGTCAACCCGTCCGCGATAATCAGATCGGTCGGATCAACAAAGCTTTTGAAGCCGGTCAGTTTGAGTTTGCTAAAACGCAAAGGTGGTGGGTCCCATGATTCCTACGTCAAAGAAGTCTGCGCAAGGGATTGGGGCGAGTCAACGGAGATGCGCAGGATATGGGCTATTGAGCCGAGTTATCCACAACATCTTGGCTGTCTGAGCAGGATTACGCGTTTCAGTAAGGTGTGCATTCGAACACCTGGTACCCGTCATTCTTGCCGTCGCCTTCGTAAATGCCAAAGTCGATACATTCGTAATTTGGTGTCGACACGGCCGTCAGCAATAACCGTTCACCTGCCTTACGATCACACCCCAACACCCCAATGGTCACCGCCGCGTCGCCCAGCACATCCAGTATCGGACAGCCCGACACCTGAGCCATAGCCAATGCCGCCCGGTCGCGAATTGGCCCGAGCCTTGGGGCGTATTGAGAGTTCATCCGCACTGCCTCGGCCAGTTCTCCACGCACACGGATGTCGAACACGCTGCCGTTCACCGCCACGCGGGTTGCTGGCACGTCGCGAAAATGCGGTGTGCCCGCGGAACATGCGGCCATCAGCAGAGGGGCAAGAAACCGGATCATGCCGCAGCTTTGGGGTATTTTGGTTAACAGAACCTTTCCGGTTTTCGGCTTCCTCCTGTCAGGTTTGCAAAAGCTCTGCCAATCGGCGCACGCCTTCTCGGATTTTCTCCTCGTCGGAATTCGAAAAGCTCAACCGGATAGTGTTGGTGCCGCTTTGGTCAGGAAAGAACGCCCGCCCGGGAACAAAGGCAACTTTGACCGTGTCCAGTGCACGCGCCAGCAGATCAGCCCCGCTAACCCCTTTGGACAAAGTCACCCAGACAAACATGCCACCTTCGGGTTTGGTCCATTCCACACCTTCAGGCATGTGCTGTTCCAAGGCCGTCAGCATGGCGTCCCGCCGAGACCGATAGACGGTGCGCAATGTCGACACATGGGTGTCAAAGCAGGCCTCAGCCACCTGATGCACTGCCATCTGATTGATGGTCGCTGAATGCAGATCCGAGGCCTGCTTCAACAGAACCAGCTGCGAAATGACCGGTTTGGCTGCAACCACCCAGCCCACCCGTAATCCCGGCGACAGGGTTTTAGAGAAGCTGCCACAATAGATGGTCCTGCACGCATCGATCGATCCCTTTCGGGACAGTTCCAATGCCAGAATTGGCGGGATCGGCGCGCCGTCATATCGAAGCGCCTGATAGGCACCATCTTCGATCACCGCGCAGTTCAGGTCTTCGGCCAGATCAAGTACGGCCTCCCGCCCCCGCAGATCGACTGTTTCACCGGTCGGGTTGGCAAAATCTGCTGAGAGATAGGCAAACTTGACGGCGCCGCCGCCGGCCGCCGCCCTGTATTCTGCAGCGCCCCGATTGCCATTGATGCTCAGTTGATCAAAACGCGGTTCATACGCATCAAACGCATTGATCGCACCAAGATAGGTGGGCCAGCCCACTAATGCTGTATCTCCGGGCGACAAGAAAAGCTTACCCAGATAGTCCAGCGCTTGTTGAGACCCCGACGTGATCAGCACATTGTCGATGTCACACTCCACACCGATCTGCCGCATATGGTCTACCAGCCATTGGCGCAAAGGAACGTAGCCTTCGCTGATAGAATATTGCAGCGCCTGGTCCTTGCTCTCTGATCCGAGCGCCGCTTGATACGCTTTGGCGAACTCGTCCGACGGAAAAAGCTTGGGGTCCGGGATGCCTCCGGCAAATGAAATGATGCCGGGTTGATCGAGCAGTTTCAGCAATTCGCGGATTTCCGACGCCTTCATCCGAGAGGCTCGGGTGGCAAATAGCGGGTGCAAGGACATGAGGCTCCTCCGATCTCAATTCGGGGCAGCCTAGGCAGGTGCACAACAAAGTCAACACTACTGACCCAATGTTTCAATCGGCGTGAACCCGATCTTCTTGAATGTGTCCGGATTACGTGGTCATATGATTTGACCAATTCCGGAAATCACCATGCCTTTCCAAAAAGTTCAGACCGAAAAACTCTCTCTCGCCGTTGTCCGACAGATTGAACTGCTGATCCTCCGCGGCATTCTGAGACCGGGCGAGCGTCTGCCCTCAGAACGCGAGCTGGCCGAGCGTATGGGGGTATCGCGCCCGTCGCTGCGCGAAGCGATTTCAGACCTCCAGGACCAGGGGCTGCTGACCGCCAAGGCTGGGTCCGGGATTTATGTGGCCGAGGTGCTGGGATCGGCTTTTTCACCGGCATTGATACAGTTGTTCAGCAGCCATGACGAAGCGGTGTTCGACTATCTATCGTTCCGCCGGGACATGGAAGGGTTGGCGGCCGAACGGGCCACACGGCTTGGATCCGAGAGCGATCTGAAGGTTGTTCAGACGATATTCGATAAGATGGTCTCGGCGCATGACCGAAATGCCACCGAGGAAGAGGCGCAGCTGGACGCCCAGTTTCACATGGCCATCATCGAAGCCAGCCATAACGTCGTGATGCTGCACATGATGCGGTCGATGTTCGATCTGCTGCGTCAGGGTGTGTTTTATAATCGCCAGATGATGTTCCAGCAGCGCACAACGCGCGACGCCATTCTGGATCAGCACCGCGCGATCAACGATGCATTACAAGACCGAGACCCCAAAGGTGCACGTGAAGCCGTCGAGCATCACCTGGGGTTTGTCGAACGCTGTATGGCGGATCAGCAGAAAGCCGCGCGGAACGAAGCGATTGCGCAGCAGCGGTTGGATCATGAAACCGCGCAGGGCTGATAAAATAGCGCGCAACGCTGAGGCTTATCTGGTCAATGCACATCCAGATCCGGTTTGCTCAATTCGCTAAAGTGGCCGAACTCTTCAGGCAAAGAAAAACCCGAGGGCCTTAGGCTCTCGGGTCATCATCTATTTGCTGTAAGGCCGATTAGTGCAGTTTTTCACCGACATCCGCAATAGAGGCGTCGATCAGCTTATTTGCCTGCGCAGCGGTCATTTGCTTGGCCAGCACGGCGTTGGCGGCGGAAACCGCAACGGTGATGGCCTGATCGCGAACTTCCTTGACGGCCGACGCTTCAGCCGAAGCGATCTGATCCTGTGCCGCAGCCAGACGGCGGGCAATGGATTGTTCCAGATCAACCTTGGCCTGTTCGGCAGCAAGCAGAGCATCTTCTTTGGCGGCCGCAACGATGGCGTCCGCTTGACCCTGAACTTCGCGCTGTTTGCGCTCGTACGAGGCCAGCAGACTGCGGGCTTCTTCGTGCAGGGCACGGGCTTCGTCCAGTTCGGACTTGATGCCTTCGGCACGATTGTCCAGCGCACCGCCAATCATGCCCGGTACCTTGAAGTAGAAAAGGACCGCGATGAAGACGATGAAGCCCAGCAGCACGACAAAATCTGTATTGCCAAGCGAAAAGAACGGGCTACTTGCGGCCAGCGCAGGGCTGGCAGTGCCAACGGTCAGGATAAGGGCAAGAGTATTCCGCATGTCACTTATCCTTTCGTCTGCGCGTCAACGGCACCGTCGATGGCTTTGGCATCTGCCTTGCCACCCAGTGCAGTGACCAGTTCAGCTGCCGTATCCTTGGCAACCACTTGAATACTATCCAGCGCGCTGGCCCGGATGCCGGCAATTGCCTTTTCCGATTCAGCCGTTTTGGCAGCAATTTCCAAGTCTGCCATGGCAATCGCGTCATCCAGACCAGACTGGATTTCAGCGCGGGCCTCGGCAGCAATACGCTGTGCCTCGGCGCGGGCATCGGCCAACGCCTTGTTGTAGGCCTCTTCAGCTTCAACAGCCTTGGCCTTCAGGTCTTCGGCTGCAGCCAGGTCATTTGTAATGGTCCCCTGACGTTCCGCCAGGATTGCCGCGATGCGAGGCAAGGCCACGCGGGACAGGACCAGAAAGATGACGACCAGCGTAATGACCAGCCAGAAAATCTGGTTGGGGAACCAATCGAAGCAGAGCTGCGGCATACCGATGGCAGAGCCATAAGCGTCGACGCACGAGCCAGCTATTTCTTCGGCAATGGGTTCAGTCGCCATGTTGTCCTCCGTCGGAACTTTGTCTTTACAACAGGTAGGCCGCTATGGCTTGGGCCCACCTGCGCGTAAGGATCAGGTTCCGCTGGTTAGACGGCGAACATCAGCAGCAGCGAGACCAGGAATGCGAAGATCCCCAGGGCTTCTGCGAATGCGATACCGATGAACAGGGTTGCGGTCTGCGAAGCAGCCGCCGAAGGATTGCGCAGGGCGCCGGCCAGGAAGTTGCCTGCTACGTTGCCCACCCCGATTGCGGCTGCGCCGGAACCGATTGCTGCCAGGCCTGCGCCGATGTGTGCGAGATCGCCTTCCATGATGTTTCTCCTTACGAATTGGAAGTTTCGATGTTTGGGTATCGGACCTTAGTGCGACGGATGCAGCGCATCCTTCAGATAAACGCAGGTCAGAATGGTGAATACGTAGGCCTGGATAAAGGACACAAGGACCTCGAGGCCGTACATTGCGGTGATCGCCAGAACGGACACGGGCGAGATCACGGCAATCGCGGCAAAGCCTGCGAACACCTTGATAACCGCGTGGCCTGCCATGACGTTACCGGCAAGACGAATAGAGTGGCTGACCGGGCGTACGAAGTACGAGATCAGCTCGATGATCGCCAGGACAGGGCGCAGCGCCAGAGGCGCGCTGGACACCCAAAACAGACCCAGGAAAGCGGCGCCGTTCTTGACGAAACCAAGGATGGTCACGGTCAGGAACACGGCCAGCGCCAACGGGATGGTCACGGCGAAATGCGATGTGGTGGTGAATGATGTCGGGATCATACCCAGGAAGTTCGCACAGACAATGAACATGAACAGCGTCATGACATAGGGAAAGTATTTGACGCCTTCCTTGCCACAAATGTCTTCCAGCATCTTGTAGATAAAGCCGTAGGCCAATTCGGCGACCGACTGCATCCGGGTCGGAACAATCGCGCGCTTCGAGGTGCTAAGAACCAACAGACCAAAGATCGCGGCAATGGCCAGGAACATCCACAGGGTCACGTTGGTGGGCGTGTACCAGGCAATCGCACCGTCGCCAAACAACGGCTTGACGATGAACTGGTCCATCGGGTGGAATACCAGGCTGCTGCCTTCTGCTGCGGTGGTCTCAGTCGCCACGTTCAGTCCCTCTCGTCCTTATCGGTGGCCTCGGCCGCCGTTTGTTTCTCTTGAGCCTGTTGTGCGCTGCGGAGCATAACCTTTACCCCGGCGACAAGACCCAGCAATGTGAACAGCACCAGAAAGATCGGGAGCGTCCCGAACAGGCTGTCGAGCCCGTATCCGATGCCAAATCCGATCCCCAGACCGGATACCATTTCGATGACCATCCGCCAGGCAAGCTCGCCCCCCGAATAGTCAGCGTCTGCGCGGGTCTCAGGCTGTTTGGCCTTTTTCGCCGCATCGATCTTGGCCTCCAGCTGCGCCATACGCTGCTTTTGGTCATCATCGGTCACGGGCGTTTTCCTCGCACAGTCTTGAAGCTAGGTGCTAAGGGCGCGCGGCCACAGAGTCAACGCCATTGACCGCCGCAATTGACGCAGCTCAACCTATTGATTCATAAATACTAAACCGACATCCAATGAAGACCACTCTGTCCAACAAGACCCCGCCGCGGCTACAAACCCGCGAAATCGTATATTCAACCAAATGGTTGACCAAACTCAGGCACTGTGGTTCAGCAAAAGCATGTCCAAAGATCTCGACACTGTATTTGCCGCCCTTGCCGATCCGACCCGCCGCGCCATTCTTGCCATGCTGCTCGAGGATGATATGGCCGTGACAGATGTGGCTGAACCGTTTGAGATATCGCTGGCCGCAATCTCAAAACATCTGGTCATCCTGACCAAGGCTGGTTTGATTTCACAGGAAAAACGCGGGCGTGTGAAATGGTGCAAGCTGGAGCCCGACGCCTTGCGGGCTGCGTCTGTCTGGATGCAAGGGTTTGGTCAATTCGAACCCGTCAACCTGGACGCGTTCGAACGGTTTCTGGAAATTGAGCTTCCGGCAACGGACGACACTTAGGTTGGGCCTATCTAACCACGAATACCGACACCTTAGCGTGCTTGGCCAGATATCCCGCATGGCTTGAGAATATATAATCGGTGATCCGTGGCGCGTGCGTTCCCACGACAATCAGATCGGCGCCGATTTCTTCTGCGGCGCGCGTGAGGCCCCCATCAACTTCGGCTGCCACGTCAACCGAATGAATGTTGCGCGTTTCTACCTGCGACCCGCTTTGTTCGGCCAGTTGGTCGGCAAACGCCACGAGATCCTTGGCAATCGCTGAGTCGGATTGGGTGACATCGCCGGGTTGCGTACCGGTTACACTGACTGCGGTGATCCTGGCATTCTGCCATTTGGCCACCTCTGCCGCGACCTTGGTGGCTTTGTGTACCTCTGGCGGCATATGCAGATCAACTGGGATCATGATGTGGTCGAACATAGCTTTCTCCTCTCATTCACAAGGATGGTAGAAGGGACGCTCGATAGTGGCCTTGATCTGCCTCAAGGGGTGTTGTGGCGGCAAACCCACCCGGGGTTATCCTTCCTGACTGTATTCCACGCCAAAAACAACTCCGGTCGGGCCGGCCTGACACAGCCAGGGCGCTTCGACACCGACGACCGAGACCGTCGTGACCGATCCGGTCGGCACCGATTGCGTCGATACGGCGGTTACGTCGCTTGCACGCACGCCGGTTTGGGCCGAGACGAGTGCCTCGCAACTGGCTTGCAAATCGGAAACGTCCGAGCTGCTTTGAGTGCCCGGTGCGCATGCACCTAAAACAAACAGAATGGAAACGTAGTAAAGTCGATTCATAATAAAGCCTTTAGGTCTGCGGCCAGATCAGGGGCTGGCCTTTCCTTTTGATGCTGCCAGAACCTGCCCGGAAAGCAAGTTTCAACCAGGATTACTTTGCTTAGGCGCAGAGCTTGAAATCTCGTCTTTCAGCAGCAAAAGCAAAGCGATGATCGTCAATACCACGCCAATGATGATCAGCCCTGGCGGCACACCGTTGCCTAGCGCGACCTCCCACAAGATCACCCAGCTGGGCACCAGATAGGTATAAGCCATGACCTTGGCCGATGGCAGGCGCAGCGCAGCGAACTGCACCAGAACAAAGCTGGCTGCAGTGGCAAAAAAGGATAGGTACAAAAGGCCGATCCAGACAATCCCAGGTAACGCCGCCCAATCGGTTGCAACGATATCGGACCATCCAAAAACACCAAGCAACAGACAACCAGCCAGCAATGTGCCAAAGGTGAACACCACTGCGGGCTCGCCCCTGTTCAGTTTCCGAACCATCGGTGTGTATACTGCATGCGCCGCACAACCGCAAAAGTAGATGATTTCCCCCATACCAATCTCAAAGGCCCGAAACGCCTGCCAGTCTGCGCGAAATATCACCCATAACGCGCCAACGGCGCCGACGGTGAGGGCCAAAGCCATGCGTGACGTGGTGACCTGCCGCAAAAGAAACCACCCGGCAACAGCCGACATCACCGGGGTCAGGGTGAACACCGCTGCTGCGCTGACCGGCGGCGCGGTCTTGAGGCCGTAAAACATCAGCACAAAATAGGTCGCGAACAAGCCGCCCAATATGAAGTACCGCCAGGGCGCTCGCATGGCGTCACGGGACGCCCCTGTCGTAATCAGTGCAGCAAACCCGATCACCACCGCCGCGATGGCAAATCGAACTGCGTTCAACGCGGCCGGAGCGATTTCATTGGCAATCATCGACCCAAGTGAGAAACTGCCTGCGACCAGTGCCGAGAACACCAGCATGGCCAGATGGCCACGCGCTTGTGCGCTCATGGCAGCCAGCCCTTGGCCTGTTCTTTCAGGTATTTCAAAAAGGCCTGCACCTTGGTTGTGCGATGCAAATCGACATGAGTCACAAGCCATAGCTTGCCGGACCATTCCGGTAGCGGGTCCATGACCTCTTCCAACTCGGGGAGGCGCGCCGCTTCCCATCGGGCCATGAACCCGATCCCGGCCCCGGCCCGGACTGCCTCGCCACCCGTGAAGTTGTTCGAACAGCGGAATGTGATCGCCTGGGCGGGGGCATTGGCACGCAACCAACGCGAAAACGGGGCACGGCTGTTTTCATCATCGTTGCCGACAAAGGCGTGGTTGGCGAAATCCTCCACACCAGAAGGCTTGCCGCGCCGCGCGATATAGTCCTTGCTCGCAAACAGTCCGACCTCTTGCGGAATAAACGGCTGCACCACATTGTCGGGCTGGTCGGGGGCGGCCCCGGCCCGGATGGCGACATGCGCTTCGCCATATTCAAGCCGGAACAGGCGATCACCGGTCAAATAGCGCACGATCAAATCAGGATGGGTTCTTTGAAACTCGCTGAGTGTCGGCACAATCAAAGGGGCCAATGAGGCCAGCGAGGTTACAACCAATTCGCCCGAGACGTCATCCCCCCGACCTTTCATCCGACCGACAAGCTGGTTGAACTGATCTTCGGTGGCCTGAGCCACCCGCAACAGATCTTCTCCGGCCTCGGTCGGCGTATAGCCACGCGCGTGACGCTGGAACAGTTTGACGCCCAACCGGGCCTCGATTGCGTCGATGTGACGGATCACCGTGGCGTGGTGGACGCCCAATACTTCGGCAGCGCCGCTGACCGTTCCCATCCGCGCCACCTGATAGGCGGTTCTCACTTCGTCCCAATTATCCATGGCAGTGCCGTCTTTGTGCAATTTCTAACAGTAACTGTTGATATATCCGAGTTTTGTTCGTGAGTGCAACATTCATATTGAAGGGAAGCCAAAGACCAACCCTCTCAAAGGACGCCAAGACATGACCAAAACTATCCTTCACATCGACGCCTCGGCCCGCCGCACCGGTTCAGCAACCCGCGATCTTTCCAATCGGATCGTCAGGCACCTGGGCGCCAACCGCATCATCCGGCGTGATCTGGCCAGCCCTCTGCCGCTGCTGACCGAAGACTGGATTGCCGCAAACTTTACACCTGCCGATGATCGCGACTCGGTACAGCGTGACCGGCTGGCCCTGTCGGACGAGTTGGTACAGGAGCTGCACGATGCGGACACGATTGTTATCGGTTTGCCGATCTACAACTTTTCGGTGCCCGCAGCGTTCAAGGCCTGGATCGACCTTGTTGCCCGCGTCGGCCTGACATTCAGCTACAGCGAAAACGGCCCTAAAGGGTTGCTGGAAGGCAAGCGCGCCGTTCTGGCCATCGCCTCGGGCGGAACGGCTGTCGGATCCGAGGTCGACTATGCTTCGGGCTATGCCCGCCATGTGCTGGGCTTCATCGGAATCACCGATGTCGATGTCGTCGCCGCCGATCAAATGGCGCTGGACCCCGAAAACACCCTCAGCACCGCACAAAAGGCTGTAAGCGAGTTGGCCGCCTAATCCCCCTCTGGTGCTGTGCCGCCAAAACGTCCAATCTGTTCAGAGGTTTCTCTCGGCAGATTGGACGTTTTGTCATGAAAAAGATCGGAATTCTTGGGGGTGTCGGCTGGGCATCGACCGTAGACTACTACCGGGCCATCGCTGAAGGTGCGAGCAGGCACTTTGCCAAATGCGGCCACGGATCCCCGCTTCCGATCCCACAGATGACAATCGAATCTGTTGTGCAGGCCCACACGCGCGCGTTGCGAGGGATGGCCGGTGATGAAGACAGCTGGGCAGATTTCGATGCGGTGTTTCGTGCGGCTTTGCTGACTCTGGAGCGGGCCGGATGTGATTTTGGGATTATCGCATCCAATACGCCGCATGCCCGCCTGCATGCGATCCAGCGCGGTGTGACCATGCCGATCCTCAGCATTTTTGACGCGACCGCCAAAGCAACCGCCAAAACCGGGGCTGAAAAGGCGCTGGTCCTCGGCACTTCGGTGACGATGGAAGCTCGCAACTACGCTGACCGGCTTTCGGTTGAAGGTATTTCGGCAAACGAACGCTTGCCCCAGCCCGAGATCGCAAAAATGCAGTCGATGATCGATACCGATTTCTATGGCGGAGCCTCCGAGAACGCACGCGGCCGGCTGCTGGCTTATTGCAACAGGCACGCCACGCCGGGCACCGCCATCCTGCTGGCCTGTACCGAATTACCGCTGGCCTTTCCAAACCATTTGGATGATCCGGTGTTCAAGGCCGCGGGGCATCTGTTTGTTAACCCGTCCGCAGCCCATGTTGCTGCGGCCCTGACCGAAGCGCTTGAGGAAGGCTGAGCCTTAGTTCACTGCAGCCAGCCTACTTCACATTTGATTTGGTCAAAGAAGGCCATCACATCCCCACGGGCCATCGCGACAGTTCTGTCATTGACCAACGGGTGCATATTAATGACATCTGCCTGCTGCGCGGCAGCGTCCATGAAGAACCGCACGTTGTTTTGTACGCCATTTATCATCGCCAGCGGGCTGACCGCGCCGGGGCGAATACCGAGGTTCTGGAACAGGCGATCAGCTGAACCAAAAGATAGGCTTCCCACAGCAAGCTCGGCGCCCAGCGCTTTGAGGTCAATCTCGCGGCTTTGCTCCAGCGTGACCAGATAGTTCCGTTTCTTCTTGTCGCGCAGATATAGGTTCTTGAGGCGCAGGGTGCTCTCGCCGGGCACCAGAAACTGATCTTCCACACCTTTCGCATCTTCGACAGTGCGCAGCGGGACATGAGTATGCAGCCGGTAGGTCAGGCCCCAGGCATCCAGCTGCGCCAGCAGTGCGTCGGAACTGAGCGGCAATGTGTCCTGAAAAGTGGATGATGCGCCCATGGGAACCTCCTGTTTCATGCGCTCATCGCGTATCTCGTGGGCAAATTCAAGCCACGACAACCTGCAATCTCAGTGTTAGCGTGCCGCCATGAAAGTGACGCGCAACACTCCGGACCAACTGATTCTATCCAACACGCCCTGGCTGATCGGTATCATGTTGGCGATCTTTATCCTATGCTTTGTCGGCGCAGGCCTCTTCATGGCCACCGAAGGGAGTGAGGGTGTCTGGTTCGGCATTATCTTTGCTTTGTTCGGTGGCGGGTTAGGCTTTGGCGCGTTCTGCGTCTTTGTACGCCGCGTTCAGGTCATATTGGACCGTAAAAGCAACAGTATCCTGATCCGTCGCCAATCGCTCTTTGGATATGACTCTGTAGAACATGAGCTGTCGAACCTGTCCCATGCCGAGGTGGAAACCACCACCTCGACCCGCGACAGGACCACGTCCAAGATGCATCGTCCCGTTCTGATCCTGGAGAAAGGCATGAGCGCTGGTCGTCACCCGATTGTCGAAGCCTATGTCAGTGGACGCGGCGCGCAGCGGATGGTCGATGCGGTCAATGCCTGGCATCCGAAGCGCAAGGTTGACTCGGACAGCCAATCGGCCTAAATCGCCGTCAAACATCCGGAAGCGTCTGATCTTCCGGTCCCTTGAGTCGTTCAGGGATCGCCCCCCACCAGCGTGTCACGCCCGTGGGGGCAATTGTGCATTTAACCGGCGCTTCCTACCTAGGAACTGCCATCAGATAACCGGCTAAGGAGGCCGAAGGCATGTTTGAAAATCTATCCGAACGCCTCTCCGGCGTCTTTGACCGGCTGACCAAACAAGGTGCCCTGTCCGAGGAAGACGTCAAAACCGCCCTGCGTGAGGTTCGCGTGGCCCTGCTTGAGGCCGATGTCTCGCTGCCGGTCGCGCGCGAATTCGTCAAGAAGGTGCAGGATCAGGCCACCGGTCAGGCTGTTACCAAATCGATTACCCCTGGTCAGCAGGTCGTCAAGATCGTGCATGACACGCTGGTTGAGGTGCTGCGCGGCGAAGAGGACCCAGGCGTTCTGAAGATCGACAACCCACCTGCCCCGATCCTGATGGTTGGCCTTCAGGGCTCGGGTAAGACGACCACGACCGGCAAGCTGGCCAAGCGCCTGAAGGAGAAAGAAGGCAAGAAGGTCCTGATGGCCTCGCTCGACGTCTATCGCCCGGCGGCGATGGATCAGTTGGCCGTGCTGGGTACTCAGGTCGGGGTCGACACCCTGCCGATTGTTCCCGGACAGAAACCGGTCGATATCGCCAAACGTGCCAAGCAGCAGGCGACGCTGGGCGGCTATGACGTCTATATGCTGGATACCGCAGGCCGATTGCACATCGACGAAGTGCTGATGCAGGAAGTCGAAGACGTTCGCAATGCGGTCGACCCTCGTGAAACCCTGCTGGTTGTCGATGGCCTGACCGGTCAAGTCGCCGTTGAAGTGGCCGAAGAATTCGAAGCCAAGGTCGGCATCTCGGGCGTAGTTCTGACCCGGATGGACGGCGACGGGCGCGGCGGTGCGGCTCTGTCGATGCGCGCAGTCACAGGCAAGCCGATCCGCTTTGTCGGTCTGGGCGAGAAGATGGACGCGCTCGAAACATTCGAGCCGGACCGGATCGCCGGTCGTATTCTGGGCATGGGAGACATCGTTGCTCTGGTCGAAAAGGCCCAGGAAACGATGGAGATGGAACAGACCGAGCGCATGATGAAGCGCATGGTCAAAGGTCAGTTCAACATGAACGACCTGAAGATGCAGCTGGAACAGATGATCCAGATGGGCGGCATGCAGGGCATGATGGGCATGATGCCGGGCATGGGCAAGATGGCCAAGCAGGTCGAAGAAGCGGGCATGGATGACAAAGTGCTCAAGCGCCAGATCGCCATGATCCAGTCGATGACCAAACGCGAACGCGCCAACCCTCAATTGTTGCAAGCGAGCCGCAAGAAGCGCATCGCGGCAGGTTCCGGCATGGAAGTCAGCGACCTCAATAAGCTGCTCAAGATGCACCGACAGATGTCGGACATGATGAAGAAGATGGGCAAGATGGGCAAAGGCAAGATGCTGAAGCAGGCCATGAAAGGCATGTTTGGCAAAGGCGGCCCCTCGCCCGAGGATATGGCAGCGGGCATGGATCCCAAGGCGCTGGAACAGGCGGCCAAGGCGATGGGAGGCAAGATGCCCGGTATGCCTGGAATGGGTGGCGGCATGGCCCTGCCCCCAGGTTTGAGCGGGTTCGGAAAGAAAAAGTGACTCCAACACGCTGCACCCAGCCCCCGTCCGGAAAGGCGGCGATGGCAGCAGCGCAGTATCGCGCGGCCCTGCCGGTCATTCAGACCCGGCGGCTGGTTCTGCGTGCACCCACTCTGGATGACCTGCCGGTGTGGACTTCAATCTGCAAGGAGAGCTTCGGCGATACTGAGCAGGAAGCGTGGACAGAGTTTTCCTACTACACTTCCGGCTGGCTTCTGCATGGTCACGGCCTGTTTTCGGTCACGCTTAAGGAGGATGATCAGGTCGTCGGCTTCGTCATTCTCGGCCTCGAATGGGACGACCAAGAGCCGGAGCTTGGCTACATGTTCCGCACCGAACACCATATGAAAGGCTATGCGACCGAGGCTTGCACGGCTGTGCGAGATTTCGGCTTTGACCTGTTGGGGTCGGGGCAATTCGTAAGCTACGTGTCACAATCGAATACCCGCTCGAACGCTCTTGCGGAACGGCTGGGCGCATTACGGGACAAGACCGCTGAAGGTGCCTTTAGCAATGATCAGCATGTCTGGCGGTATGGCGAGGCGCAGGCATGACACTCGCAATGAACATCCCCCGACTTGAAACCGAGCGCCTGATCCTGCGCGCACCTTGCGAAGCGGACGTTGCAGCCGAGGCAGAGTTCTTTGCCAGCGACGCCTCAAAATTTGTCGGCGGGCCGAAGCGCCACGACGAGACATGGCGGGCCATCGCAATGCTGCTGGGCCATTGGGCGATGCGCGGCTATGGCTTCTGGGGTGTCGAGGAAAAGGACACCGGCACATATGTCGGCCATGTCGGACTGTGGTTCCCACACAGCTGGCCCGAACCCGAGATCGGCTGGACCCTGATGAACAACGCCACCGGTAAGGGTTATGCGACCGAGGCTGCGCTGGCCGCGCGCGCGCATGCATATGACGTTCTGGGTTGGGAAACGGCGATCTCACTGATCGATCCTGATAATCTGGGCAGCAAAGCGGTTGCGGAACGCATGGGCGCACAGTTCGATTACACGTTCGAGCATCCGGCCTTTGGCACGATGAATGTCTGGCGACACCCTGCCCCGTCTGATCTGGCGAACGGCGGGCTGGAGGCCTACGCATGACCTCAGCAGCAAATCCTCAACTTGAAACTGAACGTCTGATCCTTCGTGGCCCTTCGCCTGACGATGTCGCTCCGATGTTCGAGTTCTTCAAATCCGATCACAGCCTGTTCTACGGTGGCCCGATGACGGAAGCCGAGGCGTGGCGCAAGCTGACGCTATATGCTGGGCAGTGGACTTTGTGCGGCTATGGCTTGTTCTCGATTTACCGAAAGGCCGATATGGCCATGGTTGGGATGGCCGGGCCCTATCATCCGATTAATTTTCCGGAACCCGAGATGTCATGGCTGGTTGTCGGGCCTGAATTCGAAGGGCAAGGGCTGGCACGCGAGGCTTGCCAAACCGTCCTTTCACATTTGTTCGAGGAATTGGATTGGACCAGCGTTGTCAGCTATATCGACACCGGAAACATCCGTTCGCAGAAGCTGGCTGAGCGGCTGGGGGCATCTTTGGACCAGAACGCGGTGGTTCCGCTGGAAAACTGCATAGCCTACCGTCACAGGCCGCAGTCAGGCGAGGGGCAGTGATGCAAAGCAGCTTTGTAATCCCTCACGTCGAGACCGACCGCCTGATCCTGCGCGCGCCGCATCTGGATGATCTGCCCGCAATGACCGCATTCTTTGCGACCGAGCGCAGCTATATGGTGGGTGGTCCCAAAGACGCGTTCGAGTGCTGGAGTTCGCTGTCAAACAGGCTGGGGCATTGGGCGCTGCGCGGTTATGGCCTGTGGCACCTGACCGAAAAGGCCAGCGGCACATTCGTGGGATGGACCGGTATGATTTACGTGCCAGGCTGGGCTGAGCCCGAGTTGGGCTGGGCGCTGATGGCAGAGGCCGAGGGCAAAGGGCTGGGGTCCGAGGCTGCGACGGCGGCACGGGATTATGCCGCGCGATATCAGGACCTGAACGGTGTCATTTCGTACATCGCACATGCCAACGATCGCTCTCGTGTGCTGGCCAGACGCCTAGGCGCAACGCTGGAGCATGAAAACGCCGAGCTGTTGGGCAAACGCGCCCAGATCTGGCGACACCCAAAGATTGACGTGAATACCCCTGCTTTGACCGCTGAGAGGACCGGCCAATGACCAACCCCGTGACACAGGCTGCCACGCTGTTGAAAGAGCATCGCGAAAGCATCGACCGGCTGGACGCGATCCTTGTCTATACGCTGGGCGAGCGGTTCAAACACACCCAGGCCGTTGGCAAGCTCAAGGCCACACACGACCTTCCCCCGTCCGATCCGTCGCGCGAAGCCGCGCAGATCGCACGGTTAGAAGACCTGGCGAAAGAGGCCGATCTGGACCCCGATTTCGCCAAGGCTTTTCTGAACTTCATCATTCAGGAAGTCATCCGACACCACAGGAAACATCAAAAGTGAACCTTTGGTTCAACAAACACCAGAAATAACCGGACATCTTCCGGTCACGCCATTCAAAGGAGATATCACCATGGCAATGAAAATTCGTCTCGCCCGCGGCGGCTCGAAAAAACGTCCCTTCTACCGCATCGTGGCTGCTGACAGCCGCATGCCGCGCGACGGCCGTTTCATCGAAAAGCTTGGCACCTACAACCCGCTGCTGCCGAAAGACAGCGAAGAGCGCGTAAAAATGGATGTTGAGCGCGTTCAGTACTGGCTGGATCAGGGTGCACAGCCCACCGACCGAATCGCACGTATGCTGGAAGCAGCCGGCACCCGTGACAAAGCCGAGCGCAACAACCCCAACAAGGGCACCCCGGGCAAGAAAGCTCAGGAACGTGCGGAAGAGAAGGCTGCGAAGGCTGCTGAAGCTACTGAGGCCGCTGAAGCTCCTGCCGAAGAAGCGGCTGCGGAAGAATAAGCAGACGAGCGCGTGCAGGATCAGGCGTTCACTGGCGATTTTCGCACGCAGTTCGATCTGTTGATGCGGCTCCGGCGCGATGTGCGCCGGTTCCGCACCCGCGCGATAGACGAGGCAGTGCTGACGCGCTGCCTCGACGCGTTTCAATTGGCCCCCTCGGTGGGGCTGAGCGAACCCTGGCGGGTGATCCGCGTTGAAAGCGCAGAGGCACGGGCCGCAGCGCTGAAGAATTTCCAAACAACCAACGACGCTGCCCTTCGTGGATACTCCGGTGAGAAGGCGCAGCTTTACAGCCGCCTGAAACTGACTGGCATGCAAGAGGCCCCGGTGCAGCTGGCCGTCTTCTGTGACGATGCCACCGACAAAGGGCAAGGTCTGGGTGCGGGCACCATGCCCGAGATGCGGCGGTATTCCGTGGTTTCGGCCATCACCCTGTTCTGGCTGTCATTGCGGGCACAGGGGCTGGGTTTGGGATGGGTGTCCATCCTTGACCCCGACAAGATGGCCCAGGACTTGCGAGTCCCTCTTGATTGGCGACTTATCGGTTATTTCTGCGTTGGCTGGCCTGAAGAACCCTCGGAGACGCCCGAGCTTGAGCGTGTCGGCTGGGAAATCCGTGACGGCTGCCTGCCCATCGAAACGCGGTGATTGATAATGTTTGGACTGATACGACTTCCCATCCTGCTGCTGATCGCATTTATTGTCGGCGTGTTCTTTGAACGCAGCAATCAGCGCGAGGCCTGTGCCGAGCGAGGTAAATGGCAGGACGGTGTATGTGTAACAACGGCGGGATCAAATGACTGATCTGATCTGTGTCGGCAGTATTGCGGGCTCTTACGGGGTACGCGGTGAGGTACGGCTGAAGAGCTTTTGCGCTGTGCCGGAAGATATCGAGACCTATTCCCCACTAACAGATGAGGCGGGCCAAGAGCGTTATCCTGTGGTTCTGACCCGTCCGATAAAAAACGGCTTTGCCGCCCGATTGGGTGGGATCGAGACCAAGGAACAGGCTGACGCGTTCAACGGCTTGCGCCTTTATGCCAGGCGCGACCAGTTGCCGTCGCTTCCCGATGACGAATTCTACCACGCCGATCTGATCGGGCTTGATGTGTATGACACAGGTGGCACGTTGCTGGGCCAGGTCAAATCCGTGCAAAACCATGGCGCGACAGATTTATTGGAGCTTCACGGAGCGGGATTGAAATCAACGGTTCTGCTGCCCTTCACCCTGGAGGCGGTACCCACAGTCGATCTGGATCAGGGTCGTATCGTTGCTGACCCGCCCGAAGGCTTGATCTGATGCGGCGCGTCCTGCTGCATCTGGGGCTACACAAAACCGGCACCACAGCGGCGCAATCCTTTCTGTACGAAAACCGCGAGCTGATCTGGCCGCATTTCTCATTGGCCCTCCCCTATAAGACCCGCAAGGCCGGGTTGTCCGAGGCTGCTACACGCCATTCGATTTACCGTTTGGATTCAACGCTTTCAGACTTCGGAATCCGAATGAACGACTTTCTGGGCAAGCTGGATTTCGGCACCCGCCGCGGGTTGATCCTAAGCGAAGAGAATTTCTCGGGACTGCGGCCAAGCCGAAACCGCGTCGAAGGCTACGCGGCAGCGCCTGATCTTGTGGCCACTGTCGTCAGCGCCGTTCACCGTCGATTTTTGGGGGAAGAGGTCGACATGACTGTCTATCTGTCCCTGCGACAGCGGGACAGCTGGCTTTACAGCTTGTGGGCACATGACCTGCAACACAGCCGGGTCGTGCGGGATTTTGATGAGTTCTGCGCAGATCTGGATCACTTGCCAGATCTTCAGGGCACTGCGGACACCATACGCAAAAGGCTTCCATCGGTCACTGTCCAGACCGCATGGTTGGAAGACCTGCAAAAACGCCAATTCGGCCCCGGCGCGCCATTTGCTGAATTTCTGGACCTTTCGCAAAGCAAGGCCTTGCGGCTTGTAGCCCCTGATCGAACCAACTCCAGCCCGTCCAAAGAGGTACTGGCTGACCTATTGGCGCTGAACCGTTCGTCGCTGGAAGACGCGGCGCTGAACGCCCGAAAGAAAGCCGTGGTCGAAACCAGCCAGAGCGAAATGATCGGTCAAAAATGACAGCGAAGCCCACCAAATCCCACGGCCGCAAGGCGCTGCGCCCAACGCTGAAACCGCGCGAGCTGGTGACACCCACGCCAGATTTGCAAGGCGTGTGGAAGGCCAAGATCATTACCCTGTTCCCATCAGCTTTTCCCGGTGTTCTGGGCGAAAGCCTGACCGGCAAGGCCCTGCAGGAAGGGCTGTGGCAGATGGAAACCGTGGATCTGCGACAGTTTGGGATTGGCAAACACCGCAACGTTGATGACACACCCGCAGGGGGCGGCGCGGGCATGGTTTTGCGTGCCGACGTTCTAGGGGCGGCGATCGAGCACACAATGGCAGGTGTTCAGGGCAACTGGCCGCTGATCTATCTCAGCCCACGCGGACGCCGCATGGACCAGCGCATGATGCAGAACCTGGCGCGGTGTGACGGTATGACCTTGCTATGTGGCCGTTTCGAAGGTGTGGATGAACGTGTGCTCGAACACTACGGGGTCCAGGAAGTGTCGCTGGGGGACTTTGTCATGACCGGCGGGGAAATCGCTGCGCAAGCCCTGATTGACGCCACCGTTCGGCTGATCCCTGGCGTTCTGGGAAACCAAGCCTCGACCGAGGAAGAAAGCTTTTCGTCCGGCCTGCTGGAACATCCGCAATATACCCGCCCAGCCGAGTGGAACGGCCGCCCGATCCCAGACATCCTTATGTCCGGCCACCATGGGCGCATCGAAGAATGGCGTCACAACAAAGCCAAGAATATAACTCGGGAAAGAAGGCCGGATGTGTGGGAAGAATATGTTTCTTCCCAAGAGGATAACGCGGATTAGCGGTGTCGATGTGTGGCGCACCTGCAGCAGTGATCGGCGGATACACAACGAACATCCTTCTGACGGGAATCCTGATTGGCGGCGGCACGGTCGCAACCGACGACGTGCCTAAGATCTAAGAGCCGCCAGCTTTCCATTGAGCCCAGGTTTCCGGGGTGCCGTTGAACGTGTTGATATCGACCCGACCGCGCACGCCGGGCACCAAACCGGTGCCCGTGTATTGCCAGAACCGCCAAAGTGCCCGCGGGTAGACCTGACGCGGGTGACCCGCCACCGATCTGAGCCAGAACTCGGTCCGAGGTAGCCGCGCGATATCTGTGTCCTCGAAAAAGTCCACGGTGGTGTAGACGATGGGCCGGCGGCCATAGTGACGTTCCAGAATATCAAGGAACCTTTGGGCTTCGGCGCGCACCGTCGCACCGTCGGGGCGCAATGTGCAGGTTCTGGAATGCGGCGTCCACTCCATGTCTAGGACATGCGGCAGGTCGGCACCTTTCGGGACATTCTGGATAAACCAACGGGCTTGTTCCCGCGCCGGACGGCAGAAGTAATAGTAGTGATACGCCCCCCAAGGCACCCCCGCCGCCTGCGCACCACGGCGGTGGTCGTCAAACAGCGGATCGGCAACATCCCCGCCTTCCGTTGCTTTCAAAAACGCAAAGCTGACCCCTGAAGCCTTGGCTGTGCGCCAATCAATCGGCCCCTGCCAGCGTGAGACATCGAGCCCATGGACAGGGTATAGACCAGGATGTCGCCCTTCCCATTCATGTGGGTCATCGTCGCCAAAATCGGGATAGACAACCGATGGTGCTGTTCTGTCGACGCCCGGTGCGGGTTCGATCACCTGAGGTTGCGGGCCGCCACGCCCGCAAGACACAAGCACAGCACCTGCAAATGCCAGCAAAAGCGCAAATCGCATGATCTGTTCCTGTTCTAAATCTCTGCTCTTTTAATTAGCTTCAGAATGCCCAATCATGGGCGTAAGGCAACGCTGCATTTTGTAAATGGCGGAATCCCACCAGCCCGTGCTGCACATCACAGCGATTTAGTCTTGATCCTTCGCCGCAAAGCCCTTAAACGACCGCAATCCGGTGCCGCTTTTTGCGACTCCGGTGTTTTGGTTTGCATCATGGCGTGACGTCCTGCTTTCTTCAGCCCGGACGCGACGTGGCGGACTACACCAAAGGAACATTCGATCTGACCTCTGGCGGGCTGTACGCAGGACCCGGTGAAGACCAAGAGCTCTCAGGCCGTGCCCAAACTTCGTGGACCAACCACGAGCATATAGGAGTAAATGCGATGGACCTGATCGCACAGCTTGAGGCGGAACAAATTGCCGCCCTGGGGAAAGACATCCCCGATTTCAAAGCCGGAGACACCATCCGTGTCGGCTATAAAGTGACCGAAGGGTCGCGCACCCGTGTGCAGAACTACGAAGGCGTCTGCATCGCGCGCAACAACGGCAATGGCATTGCCGGTTCGTTCACCGTTCGCAAGATTTCGTTTGGCGAAGGCGTGGAGCGTGTGTTCCCGCTGTTCTCGACCAACATCGACAGCATCACCGTTGTCCGCCGCGGCCGCGTTCGCCGCGCCAAACTGTACTACCTGCGCTCGCGTCGTGGTAAATCCGCGCGTATCGCAGAAGTCACCAACTACAAGCCCAAGGCTGGCGCCGAGGCGTAAGGAGCGGAAAGATGAAAAAAGACATCCATCCCGATTATCACGTCATCAACGTCAAAATGACCGATGGCACCGTCGTTCAGATGAAATCCACCTGGGGCGCCGAAGGCGACCAGCTTGCTCTGGAAATCGACCCCTCTGTGCACCCTGCATGGACCGGTGGCTCGTCGCGCCTGATGGACGCCGGCGGCCGCGTGTCGAAGTTCAAAAAGAAGTACGAAGGCCTTGGTTTCTAAACCCTTTCCGTTTCGATTTCGAAAGGCCGTCCCGATGGGGCGGCTTTTTTTATCTCGTGGGTGGCTGCTTCGAGCCGATTCTGTCAATCCGATCTCTAAGCTGCACATACTCCCACGACAAAAACTTATGCAGATGCATTAAAGACCACGCCTCAGAGCGATTTCGAAACCAGCCCTTCATGCAGTCTACAGCGAAGACCAACGCTCGAATTCACTGATCGCGGGACAAGGCGGCCAGCAAAGTAGTACCTTCAAATCGCCATAATTGAATACTTTACGCGCGCAAAGAATACAGCTAATCACCAGCTGCGAGTGGCTTTGCGTTTTGTTTGAGTACGCCGCGTGTTTTTCGGCAGCCGCTCGCACTCCTTCTCTTTGGTTCAAAAGAGCTCTTTGCTGCCCAACGGCACCGATAGCCCACCGGTGAGGTCATGGGAGACGGCAACAGTGTCCGCGTCTCGATATTTGGGAAAGATCGTAATGAAAAGTCACTTTGAATTTTGCTAATTTCGTCATGACTGAACGACTGGTTTGGGAGATTCGCTTCACTGCAGTGCATCTTACGCCGCGCATGCAAGGGTTTTTGCGTCAGAATTAGCGGCACTGCACAAGTCCGGTTTGCCTGAACCGCAGACTGCTGTGTAGGTCGGCACAGCGTGCCCAACGAGTTCCAGTATATCTGAACAGGCGATCCTTTCTATATGCCGGATCATACCCAGTGCGCCCGCGCAAATCAGGACTTGCAGGAAGACGATCAAAACATTCAGGAACAGATGCTCTTACCCTTGCCCTGCTCGCTGAAAGCTGGTTTGGGCAGTGAATCAGGGGGGTGCCTTTGGCAAGTGGTTCGCTCTAACCTGCGATCCGGGCGTGGTTTTCCAAATTAGAGACTGATATTGACCCAAAGCGCCGCTTGAGGTTCTTTCCTTCCCCGCTGACACAACATATAGTGGCTCACAACAACGTGTGGACAAACACGGTACGACTTGGGAACACAAGCATGGCACATATCATTGTGGTCGGAAACGAAAAGGGCGGCGCAGGCAAATCGACCGTGTCGATGCATGTTGCCACAGCTTTGGCGCGGCTGGGACACAAGGTCAGCACACTGGACCTTGACCTGCGACAGCGCAGCTTGGGACGTTACTTTGAGAACCGGGTCAATTTTCTGAATGGCACGGACACGGGTTTGCCTAGCCCGCTTCATCACGACCTGCCCGAGATCGATGCCAGCAAGCTGAAGCCCGGCGAAAACATCTATGACCACCGGCTGTCCGCCGCCGTGGCCGAGTTGGAAAGCGACAGCGATTTCATCCTGATCGACTGCCCAGGCTCGCATACCCGCCTAAGCCAGGTAGCGCATTCGTTGGCGGATACGCTGATCACGCCACTGAATGACAGTTTCATCGATTTCGATCTGCTGGCGCGGATCGATTCAAAGGGCGAGAAGATTCTGGGCCCGTCTGTCTATTCCGAGATGGTCTGGAACGCGCGGCAATTGCGGGCACAGGCCGGACTGAAGCCGATCGACTGGGTGGTCGTACGCAACCGGGTCGGAACCCAGCGTATGGTGAACAAGGAAAAGATGCAGCGCGCCATCGAGATGCTGTCGCAGCGCATCGGGTTTCGCGTCGCCTCGGGCTTTTCCGAACGGGTCATTTTTCGCGAGCTGTTCCCGCGCGGCCTGACTTTGCTGGATCTCAAGGATATCGGGGTCAAACAGTTGAACATCTCGAACATCGCAGCGCGGCAGGAGTTGCGCGACATGATGCGCGAGTTGAACCTGCCGGGCGTTGAGATCGACTTTTAACTTGCTGGCGTGTAGATCGTGAACAGCTCTTTGGGCTCGGACACGCCGCGCAGCATGTAACGGCCCACCGAGACAAGTTCTTGCGCACAAGGCTGTGCCGCACTGGCGACGTCGTCTGAAATCAGAATCCTTTGCCCCAACGAGCGGTGCATTCCTGCGATCCGTGCGGCCTGATTTACAGCAGGGCCGATCACCGTGAAGTCCAGACGGGTTTCTGAACCGATATTGCCATACAGAATCTCGCCAGAGTGCAGCGCCAGCGTAAAATTGGCGACTGGTTGCCCTGCAGCCTGCCGTTGGGCGTTGAGTTCGGCCATCCGAGTCTGCAGCAACGGTACAGCGGACAGGGCGGCACGGGCATCCGCGTCAATCTCCCCCACATCGAACATGGCCATCAACCCGTCGCCCATGAATTTCAGAATGTTCCCACCGCTATCGTGAACGACACGAACAGCCACCGCCAGGTAGTCATTCAGCATTTCGATAATATCCAACCCGGGCAGTTCCTCGGACAGGTTGGTGAAGCCTTCCAGATCGAAATTCCAGATCACCGCATCAATCTGCTGCAAAGAACCACGCCGGATTTCACCGGACAGGACACGCCTACCTGCATCCCGCCCCAGATAAACACGCAACAGATCGCGTGCCAGTGTCTGGTTCTTGGCGGACTTTAGCGCCAACCCCAGATGTGGCAGGACCTCGCGGATCAGGGACAGATCTGTGTCCTCAAACCCTTTTGGTGCATTGCTGGTCCACGACATCAAAACACCATCGGTAGCCTTTTGCGCCCCGTTCGGGCGCACTTGACCGGAGCTTTCAAAAGAAACACCTGTCGCATAATATTCCGTGGCACCGACCTCTCGCAGGTCATTGAGCAGGGGAAACCGACTGGATTCATTCTGCTCGTAAAGTTTCACCCGAATTTCGCCCAAATCCTCGTGCAGCAACGCATAAAGCGGGCTGCTTTGCCACTGCTCACTGGGCGTATCCGTGTTTTCGAATTTCTCGGATTCACCACCTTTGTCATGGTACCAGCTATACCCGGTTCCGCCATAGACCGGGTGCAGCGTCGACTGCGCCGCGTGAAACCGCATCAGCGGGACGCCCAACTCGACAAGTCGGGTGCAGAACTCTTCCAGCAATTCTTCTTGCCCGGCGCCTTCAAGCCCTTTAGTCACCAGCCAGTCGATCAGACTGGTCGCAGGGGCCGTCGCGGGATCGAATGACGTCATGTTTTTGTCCATATCAAGCATGTGACACATCTGGGGATGCCCCGGCAGAATTACCAGTAGTTAGTCCATCGCGGCAAGACGTCGGAGCATGCGGCGTAGCAGCGCTGCTTCGTCTGTGCTGAACAGGTTCGCCAACTTCGCATCATACTGTTCCGCGATCCCGCGCAACTCGTGATAAACCGTTTTACCCGCCGGTGTCAGCGTCAACCATTCCACCCGGCGGTCATCCTGATGCCGGGTCCGGGTCAAGTATCGACGTTGTTCAAGCTTGCGAACGGCGCGGCTGATTTTGGTTTTGTGGATTTTGGCACGTTCACCAATCTCTTTTGCTGTCATCTGGCCGAAAACACCTAGATGAAACAGTACCCGCCATTCGGTCCTCAGCATGCCATAGCGATTCTTATAGGCCCGCTGAAAATCAAGAGAGCTTTCCTCGGCCGCCTGGTTCAGCAGGAACGGCAGGAAATGTTGCAGTCCAAAATCATCTTTTTTGTCAGAGTCATCGTTTGTCATGCTTGTTAGTTACAAAAACAACTATTATTCGACAAGTAGCAAACGGAGGAACACACAATGAATCGTCCGACAAACCCACATACGATGACACAGGCCAGCACGCCTGTTGGAACCCATGCAGGCTATATGCCCGGCTTTGGCAACGACTTTGAAACCGAAGCCCTGCCCGATGCTCTGCCGCAAGGCATGAACAGCCCGCAAAAGTGCAACTATGGTCTTTACGGAGAGCAGCTGAGCGGCACCGCCTTCACTGCCAACCCGCCGGAGCGCACATGGTGTTATCGCATTCGACCCTCGGTAAAGCACTCTCACCGCTACGAAAAAATCGATCTACCTTACTGGAAATCCGCCCCCTGCATTGACTCAGACGTGATCAGTCTGGGTCAATATCGATGGGATCCGGTTCCGCATTCAGACGCCGAACTGAACTGGCTGACCGGCATGCGAACGATGACGACCGCTGGCGACGTCAACACTCAGGTCGGTATGGCCAGCCATATCTATCTGGTCACGGAATCAATGGTGGATGACTATTTCTTCTCGGCCGATTCTGAATTGCTGGTGGTTCCGCAAGAGGGCCGTCTGCGGTTCGCGACCGAATTGGGGATCATTGATCTGGAACCCAAAGAAATCGCGATCATCCCACGCGGGTTGCTTTACCGCGTCGAGGTTCTGGACGGTCCGGCGCGGGGTTTTGTTTGCGAGAATTACGGACAGAAATTCGAGTTGCCGGGGCGCGGTCCGATTGGCGCCAACTGCATGGCCAACCCCCGCGACTTCAAAGCACCCATAGCTGCCTTTGAAGATCGCGAAGTACCTTCGACCGTCACCATCAAATGGTGCGGCCAATTTCATACCACCAAGATCCCTCACAGCCCGTTGGATGTCGTCGCCTGGCACGGCAACTACACGCCCTACAAATACGACATGCGCAATTATTGCCCGGTCGGCGCGATCCTGTTTGACCATCCGGACCCGTCAATCTTTACCGTGCTCACCGCGCCTTCGGGGCAGCCGGGCACGGCGAATATCGACTTTGTCCTGTTCCGCGAACGCTGGATGGTGATGGAAGATACTTTCCGTCCACCCTGGTACCACAAAAACATCATGTCCGAACTGATGGGCAACATTTACGGCCAGTACGACGCGAAACCTCAGGGCTTTGTTCCTGGCGGGATGAGCCTGCACAACATGATGATCCCACATGGCCCGGATAAGGAAGCCTTTGAAAAAGCGTCCAACGCCAATCTGGGCCCCGACAAGCTGGACCAGACCATGTCCTTCATGTTCGAAACCCGGTTCCCGCAGCACTTGACGCAATTTGCAGCGACCGAGGCCCCGTTGCAGGATGACTATATCGATTGCTGGACATCGCTTGAGAAGAAATTCGACGGCACACCGGGCAAGAAGTAACCGTTCTAATTTCCAAGGTTTGGAGAAAACATGCCTTTGATGAAATCCTGGGTGATCTCGGCCAACGATGCCGCGCATCCGTTTCCCCTGAATAACCTGCCCTACGGGGTCTTTTCGATCGATGGCGGTGAACCCCGATGCGGCGTTGCAATCGGGGACATGATCCTCGACGTCACGGCGGCAGAAGCGGAAGGGGTTATCGTGCTCGCAGATGAGCCGCTGTTCGATCTGCCCTTCTGGAACCCCTTGATGGAGGAAGGGCCAGCTGTTTGGGCCGCTTTCAGAAACCGCGTGACAGCCCTTCTGGCAGACGGGGCAGAGGAGCCAAACCAGATCGCACCCTTGCTGGTCGCACAAAACACTGCCCAGATGCATATGCCATTCGCAGTCAGTGAATACACCGATTTCTACGCCGGCCGGCATCACGCGCAAAATGTCGGCACAATGTTCCGTGGCCCAGAAAACGCGCTGCCGCCAAACTGGCTGCACATTCCGATTGGCTATAACGGTCGGGCATCATCTGTTGTCGTCTCGGGAACAGATATCCGCCGCCCATGGGGGCAATTGAAATCTCCAGATCAGGAATTGCCTGCGTTCCTGCCCAGCCGCCGCTTTGACATCGAGCTTGAAATGGGGGCAATCGTCGGTACGGCATCTGACGGCCCGATCACTGTGCAAGAAGCCGACGACAATATCTTTGGCTATGTCCTTTTGAACGATTGGTCTGCACGCGACATCCAAGCCTGGGAGTATCAACCGCTCGGCCCGTTCCAGGCCAAGGCAACCGCGACCTCGATCAGCCCGTGGATTGTGACCAAAGCCGCGTTGGAACCGTTTCGCTGTGAAACGCCCAGGCGCGCTTTCGAGCTGCTTGATCACCTGAAGGATTGCGGCCCGATGCTTTATGACATTGATCTGTCCATCACTATGGCGCCAAAAAACAAAGAGGCGACCGTGATCGGCCAGACAAATTTCAACCAGATGTACTATTCCGCCGGTCAACAACTGGCACACCACACAACCTCTGGGTGCCCCATGAATACCGGTGACCTATTGGGATCGGGTACTATTTCCGGCCCGACCAAACCCGAACGGGGCTCACTGTTGGAACTCAGCTGGGGTGGGAAAGAACCCCTGACGCTGGACACCGGTGAAACACGCAGCTTCATCGAAGATGGCGACACGCTGACACTGTCTGGCGCGGCCCGTGGCGATGGTTACACAATAGGCTTTGGCGATTGCTCCGGCACACTACTGCCCGCGCTGGACGACCCATTCAAAAGATGAGCACCCAATCTTCATCTTTTCCCAAATACTCCCGCCGGAGGCGGTTTCCAAAAGGATAAGTCGATGACCAAAGCATTCGCGTCCCAGGGGGACATGACTGACAAACAAACTTCATTCACCGAAGTTGGTGACGGGCTCTACGCTTTCACGGCCGAAGGCGACCCGAATTCCGGTGTCATCATCGGCGATGACAGCGTGATGATTGTCGAGGCGCAGGCCACCCCGCGCCTTGCAAATAAGGTGATCGAATGCGTGCGCTCTGTCACCGACAAGCCTATCACCCATGTCGCGCTGACCCACTACCACGCGGTGCGTGTGCTGGGGGCCAGTGCGTTTGGTGCGCAACAGATCCTCATGTCCGACATGGCCCGTGCAATGGTTGTCGAACGGGGTCAAGAAGACTGGGACAGCGAGTTCCAGCGCTTCCCACGCCTGTTCCAAGGGCATGAAAGCATTCCCGGCCTGACCTGGCCGACCACAACATTCAGCGACACGATGACCGTATATCTCGGCGACCGCCGGGTCGATCTGATGCATCTGGGCCGGGCCCACACGGCGGGCGATATCGTGATCCATGTGCCGGATCAGAACGTGATGTTCACTGGCGACATCGTCGAATACCACTCGGCCTGTTACTGCGGTGATGGTCATTTTGGCGATTGGGGCGACACGCTGGACGAGATCAAATGGTTCGATGTCGACGCGATTGCGCCGGGTCGCGGCGATGCACTGCTTGGAAAGGACATGGTGAGCGCCGCAATCGAAAACACGCGCGACTTCGTGGACGGCACATATCGCCCCGCAGCCAAAGTGGCCGCTCGTGGTGGCACCTTGAAAGAGGCGTGGGACGCAGTGCGGGCCGAATGTGACCCCAAGTTTTCGGACTATGCGATCTATGAACACTGTCTGCCCTTCAACGTGTCACGCGCCTTTGACGAAGCACGGGGCATTGATACACCCCGCATCTGGACCGCCCAGCGCGATCTGGAGATGTGGGAGGCGCTTCAAGATTAAGAAAGTCAGCCGACATTGATCCAGATCGTTTTCACGAGCTCAAATCGATGAAACCATGAACTCAAGGCCGTTGGTGCACGCCGCCAGCGGAATTGCAAAGCGACCTTTGGCGCATCTGCTTGGGGGAAAGCCCATGAACAAGATTTTCGAAGTTCCACTTTATGCTTATGAACGCAGTCCGGATCAGGACACCGCAACACCTGTTCGACACAAGGTGATCGTGATCGGCGCCGGGCCAGTGGGTCTGGCAGCTGCGATTGATCTGGCGCAGCAAGATGTCGAAGTTCTGGTCCTGGACGACAATGACAAAGTCAGTTTCGGAAGCCGCGCCATCTGTTTTTCCCAGCGTACGCTGGATATTGCTGATCGGCTGGGTTGCGGGCAGCGCCTACTGGACAAAGGTGTGCGCTGGGACCGTGGCAAAGTGTTTTTCGACGACCGCCAGGTCTATGATTTCAATCTGCAGCCCGACGAGGGCTTTGCGAACCCGGCCTTTATTAACCTGCAGCAATACTATGTGGAAACCTTCCTGATGGACCGGCTGCGCGCGTTGCAGGCTGAAGGCGCGCCGGTTCAAATACGTGGACGCAACAAGGTCGAGGCTGTCGGTACCCATGAAGATCATGTCCGGTTGGAGGTCGAAACCCCGGAAGGCCCCTATACAGTCGAAGCTGACTGGCTGATTGCCTGCGACGGGGCCAATTCGCCCACACGGCGGATGCTGGGGATCGATTTTGACGGGCGTGTATTCGAAGACAATTTCCTGATCGCGGATGTGATCATGGAGGCGGACTTTCCGTCTGAACGATGGTTCTGGTTTGACCCGCCCTTTAATCGGGGCCAATCCGCGCTGTTGCACAAACAACCGGACAATGTCTGGCGCATCGACCTGCAATTAGGTTGGGATATCGACAAGGAACGCGAGAAACGCCCCGAGAACGTGATCCCCCGCCTGAAAGAGATGCTCGGCGAAGAGGTCGAGTTTCAGCTTGAATGGGTCTCGATCTACACGTTCCAATGCCGCCGCATGGAAAGCTTCAGACAAGGACGCGCGGTTTTTGCCGGGGACAGTGCGCATCAGGTCAGTCCATTTGGGGCACGGGGGGCAAACTCGGGCCTGCAGGACGTCGACAACCTGTGCTGGAAACTCAAACTCGTGCTGGATGGAGACGCCCCCGAAAGCTTGCTGGACAGTTATGATTCCGAACGCATTCAGGGCGCAGACGAGAACATTCGGAAATCCAGCCGCTCGACCGATTTCATCACGCCCAAATCCGATATGTCACGGGTGCTGAGGGATGCAGTTCTGGACCTGAGCGAGCATTTCGAATTTGCCCGTCCCATGGTGAATTCGGGACGGTTGAGCGAACCCTGCACCTACGACGGGTCCTCCCTGAATTCAGCCGATGCGCTGGATGGGCCTGCCCAAACGCGGCCCGGTTCGGCCTGTCCGGACGTACCACTAGGTGGCGATTTTCTTTTGCCCAAACTGGCCGGACAGTTCACCCTGCTGACAATTGACGCGGATGCGCCAGAGATTTTGCAGGAAGACGGGATCGAAGTCAGACGGCTGGCACTATCGGTCAAGGATGACATGACTCTGGCGCTCAAACGGCGCTATCTGGGCGATGCCCCCAGTGCGGTCTATTTGATCCGCCCGGATCAGCATGTGGCCGCGCGGCGCGACACCTATGAAGAAAACGCGTTCCGGCATGCAATCCGCCGGGCCAGTGGGAAGGAGTAACCGAAATGGCTGATCTGATCCTCACCCCGAATATCGATAATGCGGATGACTTCTATGCCGACCTGTTGGCGGCGCATGACGGAATAGATAAAGTCGACAGCGATGCGCTGAACGCGCGGCTGGTTCTGGTTCTGGCCAATCACATCGGCGACAACGCGGTTCTGGTCCAAGCGATCAACGCGGCACGCCTGAAAACGACTTATCGAGGGACTGAGTGAGCAACATCGTTCTTTATGATTTTTGGAGATCCTCGGCCAGCTACCGGGTCCGAATTGCGCTGAATTTGGCCGGGATCTCATATGACGCAGTCGTCGTGGACTTGGTCAGCGGAGAGCAAAAGGGCGACGCGCATCGGTCACGCAACCCGCAAGGTCTGGTCCCCGTTTTGGAGATCGACGGGTTGAGACTGACCCAATCCCTGGCCATCATCGAATACTTGGACCGCACACGACAGCTAAACCTGTTGCCCGAAAACCCGGCAGATCGCGCCAAAGCGCAGGCGCTGGCCCAGTCGATTGCGGTGGACATACACCCGATCTGCAACCTTGCAGTCGCCAAACATGCGACCGTGCTAAGCGCGGATGCCAGCAACATGCCCGACGCGTGGATGCAACACTATATTCGGCCCGGGCTGGAAGCGTTCGAAGCACTGCTAGCTGAGTTCACGCAATCGCCTTATTGCACAGGCACACAACCCGGGCTCGCCGATCTGTGCCTGATCCCTCAGCTTTACAACGCCCGCCGTTGGGAGGTTGATCTGTCACACTTGCCACGCCTGTTGGCTGTCGAGGCAGCCTGCAGCGATCATCCCGCCTTTGTCGCAGCCCGTCCCGACCAGCACGCGCCAGCATAGCAAATTTTTGTGGCGTTCAGCACAGACCCTGTGTGCTGGTGCGGGTAGTCCAGAGCGGCGATTGGACCTAGCTTTGATTCATTACAAAATGAGGTTCAGATGCCAGAAGTCACCGGCTATCACGCGCATATCTATTTCGACCCAGACACCCAAGCAACAGCGCAACAGATCTGCGAAGAGGCAGCGCACCTTTTTCCAGTCCAAATGGGACGGATGCACGCGCGAAACGTTGGACCGCATCCCCGTTGGAGTTGCCAACTGGGTTTTGCGGCAGACGCGTTTGATCAGGTCATTCCATGGCTGATGTTGAACCGACAGGGGCTCACGATATTCACCCACCCGGAAACCGGTGATCATCTCGCGGATCACCGTGACAGAGCCATATGGATGGGCGAGATGCTGGACCTGGATTTATCCATCTTTGACAAGGTTCACACCTAAACCAGGGCGCGCGCCTGATCCCGCAGAACGAACTTCTGAACCTTGCCCGTTGACGTTTTTGGCAAGGTTCCGAACACCACCGATTTTGGCGCTTTGAAATGGGCCATATTGTCCCGGCAAAAGGCGATCAGATCTGCTTCGGTCACCGATGCTTCCGGCTTTAGCTCGACGAAGGCGCACGGTGTTTCGCCCCATTTCTCATCCGGTCTGGCCACGACCGCGGCCTCCATCACGGCAGGATGTTTGTACAGAACGCCCTCAACCTCGACGGATGAAATATTCTCACCCCCAGAGATGATGATGTCCTTGGACCGGTCTTTCAGCGCGATGTAGCCATCGGGATGCATGACACCCAAATCACCTGAGGCGAACCAGCCACCAGCAAAAGCCTTATCCGTGGCTTCGGGGTTCTTCAGATACCCTTTCATCACAACGTTGCCCTGCATGAAAATCTCACCCATGGTTTCGCCGTCTGCTGGCACCGGATCCAGAGTTTCCGGGTCAGCCACCATCAGCCCCGACAAGGCGGTGTATCTGACACCCTGCCGCACTTTGAGCGCAGCGCGTTCTTCGGCGGTCTTGCTATCCCATTCTTCTTTCCACGCGCACACAACCGATGGGCCGTAGGTTTCGGTCAGCCCATAGACATGGGTCACTTCGATACCCATCGCCTCCATCGCCTCGATTACCGCTGCGGGTGGCGGGGCACCGGCGGTCATCACCTTGATCTGGTGGCCGAAATCCTTGAGGTGATCCGGCGCATGGGCGAGCATGTTCAACACAATCGGCGCGCCGCAAAAATGGCTGACTTTTTCATCCCTGAAGGCCGCATAGATCGGTTCAGCCCGCACCGCGCGCAAACAGACCGAGACCCCGGCGTTGGCCGCCATGGCCCAAGGGAAACACCAGCCATTGCAATGAAACATCGGCAGCGTCCACAGGTAGACGGAATGCTTTGGCATGTCCCAGTCCAGAATGTCCGACTGCGCATTCAGCGTGGCCCCACGATGATGATAAACTACTCCCTTTGGGTTGCCGGTTGTTCCCGACGTGTAGTTCAGCGTGATTGCGTCCCATTCATCGGCGGGTAGTGACCAATTGAATTCCGGGTCACCTTCGCCCAGCAATGCGTCATAGGTCAGGTCGCCCAGACGCATGCCGCCATCAAAGCTGGGATCTTCGATATCGATGACCAGAAGGTCGCGCTCGACATGCTTCAAGGCCTCTTTAGCGACTTCCGAAAACTCAGGATCGACGACTAGCACCTTGGCTTCCGCATGGTTCAGAATGAACGCAATGACCGGCGCATCCAATCGCGTGTTGATCGCGTTCAGAACCGCCCCTGCCATGGGCACGCCAAAATGCGCCTCATACAACTCGGGGATGTTGGCTGCGATGATCGAAACGGTATCCCCCAGTCCCACGCCCCTTGCATTCAGGGCGCTGGCCAGCCGGCGGCAGCGGGCGTAGGTGTCTGCCCAGGTGTATCTGCGATCGCCGTACACCACCGAAGGGTAATCCGGATACACCTGCGCGGTGCGTTCAATAAAACTGAGCGGTGACAGAGGCGTGTAATTTGCGCGGCATTTGTCCAAATGACGTTCATAGATGTTAGGGTCAGTCATCCGCCAATCCTCCGTTATCGCAGTGCGCGCGACTTGAGCATAAAGTTACCCGTCTGACAAACCCGTATAAATACGTCGGCCGCATCGACTGGCGATACGGGATGATGTGATCTGGCCCTATCTACATCCGGTCTTTCGCGGTGATCTGAAGCATCTTAAACACATGCAGGGACGTGGTCTTTCCATCTCCCGCACACCGCATCTCATTGAAAGGACATGTCATGGACGGCACGTTCAACGAAAACGATCTTTCCCGCGTGGTCGAGGCCGACCGCGCCCATATCTGGCACCACCTGATCCAGCATAAACCCTTTGAAACCAATGATCCGCGCATCATTGTCGAAGGAAAAGGCATGCGGGTCTGGGACCAGAAGGGCAAAGAGCATCTGGATGCGGTCTCGGGTGGGGTCTGGACTGTGAACGTAGGCTATGGTCGCGAATCGATCTGTAAGGCGGTCTACGACCAGTTGATGAAACTGTGCTATTTCGCGAATTCAGCTGGTTCGATCCCCGGTGCCCTGTTTGCAGAAAAGCTGATCAAAAAGATGCCAGGCATGAGCCGGGTTTATTACACCAACTCCGGCTCTGAGGCGAACGAGAAAGCCTTCAAAATGATCCGCCAGATCGCGCATAAGCGCTATGGCGGCAAGAAGACCAAGATCCTGTATCGCGACCGTGACTACCACGGCTCGACCTTGGCAGCGATGTCAGCAGGTGGTCAGGACGAACGCAACATGCAGTACGGCCCCTTTGCACCGGGTTTCGTGCGCGTGCCCCATTGCATGGAATACCGCAAGCACGAGCTGGACGGCGCACCGGAAGAGAACTTTGGTGAATGGGCGGCCAACCAGATCGAAGAGGTGATCCTGCGTGAAGGCCCCGAGACTGTTGGCGCCCTCTGCCTTGAGCCGGTCACCGCTGGCGGCGGCGTGATCGAAGCGCCCGACGGGTATTGGCCGCGCGTGCAGGAGATCTGCAAGAAATACGATGTCCTGCTGCATATTGATGAGGTCGTCTGCGGCGTTGGCCGTACCGGCACCTGGTTCGGTTATCAGCAATACGGCATACAGCCCGATTTCGTGACCATGGCCAAGGGTGTTGCCTCGGGCTATGCGGCGATTGCGTGCCTTGTGACCACCGAAGACGTGTTCGACATGTTCAAGGACGATGCCGCTGATCCGATGAACTACTTCCGCGATATCTCAACCTTTGGCGGCTGTACCGCTGGTCCGGCAGCCGCGATCGAGAACATGCGAATCATCGAAGCTGAAAATCTGCTGGGCAATTGTGTCGATATGGGCGATCGCATGACAGCGAACCTGCAGGCACTGATGGAAAAGCACAAAGTCGTCGGCGACGTGCGCGGCAAGGGCCTGTTCCTGGGGGCCGAGTTGGTCGCGGACCGGTCATCTCGCGAACCTGTTGACGAGAAGCTGGCACAAGCGGTTGTGGCGGATTGTATGGCGCAAGGCGTCATCATCGGCGTCACCAACCGCTCGGTTCCAGGTCGCAACAACACGCTGTGCTTCTCACCGGCACTGATCGCAACAGCGGATGATATCGATCAAATCACCGATGCAGTCGATGGCGCGTTGGGCCGGGTGTTTGGCTGACCTGATATCTAGGCACCTGCCCTGTTGGAATTGTGAAAACCGGCGCTATCCGCGCCGGTTTTTTCTTTGGAACACCAGAGTTTGTCAATTTCCCGAACTCGGATAGCCTGTGATCACCACATCCCGACGCAGGAGACCCTCTTGATGTTACGCAATCTCGTCGCAGCCCTTATCCTTGCCATCGCCACTCCGGCCTCTGCTGATGACGGCAGCGGCTTTCCGCAGATCGTCGGAACCTGGACCGGCACCTATCTGGTGGCCTTCGCCAAATCGAACCCAAACCACGATAGAGGTCTGCTGCAGACCGAAATGGAGTTGGAGATCACGAAGCTGGATGGCAACCTGATCACCGCCACCAACCGCTGGCGGCGGATCGGTGACAAAGACTGGATCGTCGAAGAAGCAATGGGCACCTTCAGCTTAGACGACCCAACCCGCTTTGTTCTGGCCGAGGCCGGGATATCGGGCGATGATGTTTCAGCGGGAATATTCAACGGCGTTTATCTGGATGACGTGATTATGATCACCTATGCCGGACCCGGTACGGGCGTGGCGTTTGCGGCCCAGTTGGTGAAGAAAGACCCCAGCAATTAGGCACGAGGCTCCGCTAAAGTTAACTATGCACGCCAGCAGAATTATGGCTGCCATCCTACTTCTTGCTCTTATACCTCCACTGATGCAGACTTTAGTCAGGAAGGATGTCTGCTTCACCGCTTAGCAAGTTGGCAGACCACCCAGCGCGACACCATTCTTTGAGAGGAGTGTGTCATGGCATCCAAAACTACAGGATCTACACCACCGGAAAACCTGAGGCCGCAACATGCGGCCGGGCCCCAAATCAATAAGGTAACCACGGGTGATATCACAGCATCGCTGAATGCAGGGTTTTCCGACTTTCTGGCGCGCCCCTTCATGAGCTGCTTCTTCGGCTTGTTCTATGCGGTTTTCGGAATCCTGATGGTTTGGAGTCTGGTCTGGCTCGGCAAGATCTGGATGATCATTCCTGCCATCGTAGGCTTTCCGCTGGTCGCGCCCTTTGCCGCTGCCGGGCTTTACGAAATGTCCCGGCGGTTGCAGAACGGAGAGAGTTTCGGCTGGTCAGAAATCCTTACCGTGATGGCCAATCAACGCAAACGCGAAATGGGATGGATGGCCTTTGTCACCCTGTTCATTTTCTGGGTGTGGATTTACCAAATCCGGCTTTGGCTGGCGATCACCCTGCAGAACGCATCTTTTTCGGATTTTGAAGGGTTCTTGAATACCGTATTCTTCACATCTCAGGGCTGGACCTTCCTTGCCATCGGCACCTGCGTCGGCGCATTTCTGTCGGCGGTACTATTTTCGGTGACCGTCGTTGCCATGCCCATGCTGCTCGACCGGGAGATCAATTTCGTTTCAGCCATGTTAACGTCCTTGCGCGTCGTTGCGGAAAGCCCGGGTGTCATGCTCACTTGGGCAGCGATCACCTCAGTTACGATACTGTTGTCGCTGGTCCCAGCGTTTTTGGGCCTGATTTTCACCCTGCCGATCCTGGGCCACGCCACGTGGCATCTTTATCAACGGGCGGTATCACCAGCGCAGGAGTGATCTATCCGAGCATCACCATGGGCGTTGTGGGCATTATTTTGCCGGAGTGTTGCTGAGTTCACTTTCGGCTATCAACAAAAAAGGCCGCCCCATACGGGACGGCCCTTCATTCACTGTCTCTCTAAAAGACAATCAGGCGGTCAGAGCAGCCTGAGCCTGGGCGACGATCGCGCCGAACGCTTCCGGTTCGTGCACGGCCAGGTCGGCCAGAACTTTGCGGTCCACTTCGATACCGGCCAGAGTCAGGCCGTTGATGAAGCGGGAATAAGTCAGAGCCTCGTCATGGCTACGCACAGCAGCGTTGATCCGCTGGATCCACAGCGCGCGGAAGTTGCGCTTGCGGTTCTTACGGTCACGGGTCGCGTACTGGTTGGCCTTGTCGACGGCCTGAGAGGCGACCTTGAAGGTGCTTTTGCGACGACCATAATAGCCTTTTGCGGCCTTAATGATCTTCTTGTGACGGGCGTGGGTTACGGTTCCACCTTTAACGCGGGACATCTCTAAATCTCCTCTTAGCGGTCGTAGGGCATGTAGCCCTTGACGATCTTGGCGTCGGGGGCGGACAGGGTGGTGTTGCCACGGGCATCGCGGATGAATTTCTTGGTCCGCTTGATCATGCCGTGACGCTTGCCGGCCTGGCCAGCAAGGACCTTACCGGTCGCAGTCACCTTAAAGCGCTTTTTCGCGCTCGACTTTGTCTTCATCTTAGGCATTTCCGTCTCCTTTCGGGGTTCGGTACTAAACGCGACTCGGCATGCCACATTGGCCGGTCACGCGATCAGAAGCGCCGTTTACGCAAGTTCGGTCATACTGGCAAGGGGGTTTGGACCAGAATCTGCGGTTTTTGCAGGTTGGTCAGGCACCGGGGCGACAAGGGCCGCCCCGGTGGTATGATTAATGGCCGAATTTACGGATTTCACCGCTCTTCAGTCTTTCGCTGTAGGATGCAAGCTCCTGACGCACCACTTTCATCAGGAAGTAGAGCGCAAAGACGTTCACAACCGCCATCGCGAAGATCGCCGCATCCGAGAAATCGATGACCGGGCCGAGGTTGGCGGCGGCACCGATGACCACGAAGATGCAGAAGATGACCTTGAACACCAGTTCCTTGGTCTGGCCTTCGCCGAACAGATAGGTCCAGGCTTTGAGGCCGTAGTAGGACCAGCTGATCATGGTCGAGAAGGCAAACAGAACCACTGCAATCGCCAGCACGTATGGGAACCAGCTGAAGGCGCTGCCAAAGGCCGCTGAGGTCAGGCTGACACCCGAGTTGCCATCGACAGTGGCAATCGCGTTGCCTGCTTCGTTGAGCATGTATTTGCCGGTATCCGGATCGACGATCAGCTGCTGGGTGATGATGATCACCAGCGCAGTCATGGTACAGATCACGACCGTATCGATGAACGGCTCAAGCAGCGACACGAAGCCTTCAGTGATCGGCTCTTTGGTCCGAACCGCCGAGTGTGCGATGGCCGCAGAACCAACACCTGCTTCGTTCGAAAACGCCGCACGACGAAAGCCCTGGATCAATGCACCGACCATGCCACCAGCAACGCCCAAGCCGGTGAAGGCACCAGCGAAGATCTGACCAAAGGCCCAACCGATCTGATCGGCGTGCATGATGATGATCACCAGTGCCGCTGCCACATACATGACCCCCATAAACGGCACGACCTTCTCGGTCACGCGCGCAATGGATTTCAGACCGCCAACAATCACCATGAAGACGATTGCCGCAAAAACCAGACCGGTGATCCAGCCGGGATAGTCGCCGGTAATGCCCGCAATCTGCTGATGCGCCTGATTGGCCTGGAACATGTTGCCACCGCCCAGCGCACCGAGGATACAGAAGATTGAGAACAGGACCGCCAGTATCTTGCCGCCCGGCAGACCCAGCTCGTCGAACCCTTTGGACATGTAGTACATCGGACCACCGGACACGGTGCCGTCATCATATTCGTTCCGGTATTTCACACCCAAAGTACATTCGGTGAATTTCGACGCCATGCCCAGCAGGCCCGCGACGATCATCCAGAACGTGGCGCCCGGCCCGCCGATACCCACGGCGACGGCCACACCAGCAATGTTGCCCAGACCGACCGTACCCGAGAGAGCCGTGGCCAGGGCCTGAAAGTGGCTGACCTCACCCGCATCGTTGGGATCAGAATAGTCGCCTTTAACCAGGCTGATCGCGTGGCTAAAAAACCGGAGCTGCACGAAGGCGAAGTAGAGCGTGAACACAGTGGCCGCAATAACCAGCCACCCCACGATCCATGGGAATCCCGTTCCTGGAAACGGGGCAAAGATAAAGCTGACAAACGGTCCTGTCAGATCAGCGAAAGCTTGGTTGATTTTATCATCGAGGCCAGGCGCCTCTTGCGCGGCTGCCGCGCTGGCCGTGAAAGCCGCAATTGCGGCGGGCAGGCCCAGTTGTTTTAGCGTTTTCATTCTTGCGCCTCCCTCAATTCACAACCGTGACCGGAACATCTGCGTGCATCACCAGATTTTGGGTCGAGCTGCCAAACAGGCGTTTCTTGAACCCATCCGCCGAAGCCCGGCCAACGACGATTTGCACACCGCCGTTCTCAACCGTTATGGAATTCAGCGTTTCCGCCACGTCTCCGTGACGCACTATTCCATGTGCTTCAAATCCGGCTGCTTTCAGAGCGTCGACAGCCGGCGTGACAATGCGTGTTGTCGCCAGATCAACCTCTTCTTCGCGCCGCTTGTGACGCTGTGCGTTTTCTTCCGGTGTTTGGAAAGTGTAGGGGGACCATTCGATTACATACGCAACCAGAAGTTCGCATGTCCCGATCCGCTTCGCCAAGTCTTTGGCAAATGCGATCGCGCGCTCTCCGGTTTCTGTCCCGTCCAGTCCTATGACAATCTTTGTTGTCATCTCGTTCCTCCATTATTGTTAATTTCACCGGGGCCCGTGCCCCCGGCAGAGCAGCCGGAACTTGGAACATTTGGCTTTGACTGCCCTTAGGTCATTTATCAGGAAATTCTACCTGAAAAGGAAACTCATTTTGTCGAATTCGCTCATAAGTGTCATAAAATGCTGAAAATCAATGCTTTTTTGAGCACCAGAAACGACAGAAGCGGCCTCATCAGGTGTCACACCAGATGAGGCCGCTGCCAGAATCTCTCTAATCAGTCGGAGTCTTGGCCCGGTTTACTCCGGATCAGTGCTGTAAATCAGGCGTTCGTCACACGGGGCAACGCGCAAGATATTTGTCGAACCGGGCACGTTGAAAGGCACACCTGCTGTCACAACGATCTGATCGGTTTCGGTGGCAAATCCACCCGCGCGGGCTGCGCGGGCTGCGTTCACAACGGCACTTTTGAACCGCTCCAGCTCGGGCGTCATCACGCAGTTGCAGCCCCAACTGAGGCACAATCTACGTGCCGTGCCTTTTTGTGAGGTCATGGCGATGATCGGCACACCGGGCCGTTCGCGCGCAGTCAGCGACGCCGTTGTCCCGCTTTGGGTAAAACAGCAGATCGCCTTGATGTCAGTTTTCTCGGCAATTTCACGGGCCGCCGCAACGATACCATCAGCAACTGTGGTTCCTTTGGCACTACGCGAGGCGGCGATGATCTGGGTATAGGTCGGGTCGGCCTCAACCTCGATCGCAACCTTGTTCATGGTCTGCACAGCCTCAATCGGATAGGAACCGGCGGCAGATTCGGCACTGAGCATGATGGCGTCTGTGCCTTCGTAGATGGCGGTTGCCACGTCCGAGACCTCGGCCCGTGTGGGCATTGGGCTTTCAATCATGCTTTCAAGCATCTGCGTAGCGACGATCACGGGTTTGGCCGCACCGCGACACCGGCGAACCAAACGTTTCTGGATTGGTGGAACCGCTGAAACTGGCAGTTCAACACCAAGATCGCCCCGGGCGACCATGATCCCGTCTGACGCGTCGAGGATATCGTCGAACGCTTCGACCGCGGCGGGTTTTTCGATCTTGGAAAGAATAGCAGCGCGGCCATCGGCCAGTGCGCGCGCTTCGAACACATCCTTTGCACGCTGAACAAAGCTCAGCGCGAGCCAGTCAACGCCCAGTTGGCAGACAAATTCCAGATCGCCACGATCCTTGGCTGAAAGTGCTGCCAGCGGCAACACGACATCCGGAACGTTCACGCCCTTGCGGTTCGATATCGTGCCACCGACTTCTACGCTGCAATTGGCAAAGTCCTGACCGCACTCCTGCACAAACAGGCGTATCTTGCCATCATTCACCAGCAGGCGTGACCCGGGCTCAAGTGCTGCAAAGATCTCGGGGTGTGGCAGACAAACGCGGGTTCCGTCCCCTGCTGCTGGATCCAGATCCAGACGAAAGGATGCGCCCTCTTCCAGCTCTTCCGCATCCGCGGCGAAAACACCCACACGCAGCTTGGGCCCCTGAAGGTCAGCCAGAATGGCGATCGGGCTATCAAGATCCTTTTCGACTTGCCGAATAATCCGATGCCGTTCGCGGATTTCATCGTGACTGCCATGGCTCATGTTCAGACGAAACACATCGGCGCCCGCCTCGTGCAAAGCGCGGATGGTGTCGTAATCATTAGACGCCGGTCCCAGCGTCGCCACGATTTTTACATTTCTCAGGCGTCGCATTGGTAGTTGCTCTCCTAAATCTCTCAATGTTACCGCAAACAGCGTTAGGGTGCTTATTGCGCAATTCCCTTTCTGAGGCAACTGCACTACACCTGCGACAAACTTGATGACAGGCACATGACGTACACCCCCTTCTTTACGCACGGCGAGGATCGCCCGTCCCGCTGGCTGATCACATGCGACCATGCAACAAACATGGTTCCTCCGGAAATCAACGGCGGAGATCTGGGCTTGCCCCGTGAAGATATGGAGCGTCACATCGCTTATGATGTCGGGGCCTACGAGGTTTCGAAACATCTGGGCGAGATCCTGAACGCCCCAGTGATTGCGGCCAATTTCTCGCGTCTGGTGATTGATCCGAACCGCGGCGAGGATGATCCGACGCTGTTGATGAAACTCTATGATGGGTCGATCATTCCCGGCAACCGCCGCGCCGATGCTGCCGAGCGTGAGCGACGTCTGAACATGTGCTACCGCCCCTATCATCAGGCTTTGGAACGCATGGCTGCCCTGCCCCATGCTGTGATCGTGTCCATGCACTCATTCACGCGGCAACTTCGTGGACGTGAGCCGCGCCCCTGGCATGTCGGTGTCTTACACACCCCGGACAAGCGGTTCGCGGATCCGCTGATCAACCGATTAGAGGCCGAAGGTGATCTGTGTGTTGGCGTGAACGAGCCTTACACGGGCGTGCTGCCCGGTGATGCGATAGACAGGCACTGCACGGTGCACGGGCGTCCCAACGCGCTGATTGAATTGCGCAATGATCTGATTGCGGATCACCATGGGCAACGCGAATGGGCAGAGCGACTGGCAAAGATTCTGCAAGACGCTCTGGCAGATAGCTGTCTGTGACATAAGGGCCAGCAGCGGCCGTTTTAAGCCTCGAACTATTGTGAGACAGCCCGACAATTCCCACATTATTGGGACGAAGGAGGCAAAGATGACACAGGAATTCCTGACAACCGTTTTCGGCTGGATGACCGTTCTCAACATCGCCGTTTTGCTGTTTAGCACCCTGATGATCCTGATCATGCTGGACTGGATCGCCGGCATCCACGGGCGCATGTTTCAGATGGAGCGCGCGGACGTCAAAAAAGCCTATTTTCGATATTTGGCAAACTACAAGATCCTGATTATCGTATTCTGCCTGATGCCATGGCTGGCGCTGCACCTTGCATAAGGTATTCGCCGGCAATCGCCATCGGTCACAAGCGCGGTACCATTGTAACACAGCCTGAGGCTTGCTAGGTCACTCGAAACCAATACGCCAACAACTCGGAGCCCAACCATGGATCAGCAAACCGAAATCGAACTTCAGGCCGCTGCCTTCCGCCGGTTGCAAAAACACCTGATGCGGGACCGGACGGATGTGCAAAACATCGATATGATGAACCTGACCGGTTTTTGCCGAAACTGCCTGTCGCGCTGGTATCAGGAAGCGGCCAACGAAAAAGGCATCGAGATGGGCAAAGATGAGGCCCGTCAGGTTTTCTACGGCATGACGATGGATGAGTGGAAAGCTAATTATCAAACTGAAGCCAGCCCCGAGAAAAAGGCCGAATTCGACGTCGCGTTTGAGGAAAACGTAGGCAAGAAGGACTAGGTGGCCGGGTTGATATGTCGAAAGCCCGCCGGTCTGGCGGGCTTTTTGCGTTTTTGCCGTCAGATTGCGGCTTTACGGCTTTCATCCAGGTAAATCTCACGCAGACGTTTGGCGATCCGACCCGGCGTTCCGTCGCCCAGCTGTACACCGTCAATTTCGACCACTGGCATAACAAACGCGCTGGCCGAGGTGGTGAAGGCCTCATCAGCCTCTTTTGCCTCATCGATGGTGAACAGGCGCTCTTCGATTTCCATCTGTGCTTCAGCCGCCATGCGCAGTACCGCCTTGCGGGTGATTCCATGCAGGATGTCGGTTGACAGTGGGCGGGTGACAATCTTGCCGTTTTTGACGAAGTAAGCGTTATTACTGGTGCCTTCGGTCACATAGCCATCTTCGATCATCCACGCATCATCCGCGCCAGCCTTTTTCGCCATCATCTTGCCCATCGATGGGTACAGCAACTGCACCGTTTTGATATCGCGGCGACCCCACCGAATGTCGTCAATTGAAATGATCTTGGCGCCTTTACGGGAGGCTGGGCTATCCGCCAATCCAGGTTTGTTCTGAGTGAACAAAACGATGGTTGGTTTGGTGTCATCCGCCGGGAATACAAAGTCCCGATCGCCGTCGCTTCCGCGCGTGACCTGAAGGTAAATCAACCCCTCTTCGATGTCATTCAGCTCGACCAACTTACGGTGAATAATGAGCAGATCCTCCTTGCTGCAAGGGGCAGCCATGTCCAATTCGTCCAAAGACCGTTTAAGCCGTACCGCATGGCCTTCAAAGTCGATCAGCTTTCCATCCAGAACGCTGGTCACTTCGTAGACGGCATCCGCCATCAGAAAACCCCGATCAAAGATCGAAATCTTCGCCTCGGTTTCCGGCAAATATTCGCCATTCACATAAACGGTGCGGGTCATGTCTTCTCTCCTCAACCCCAGAGCGCCACTTCGGGTGGGTGCACTCCGGCGTCATCAAAAGTCAGCGGGGTGTTGCGGTCTTCGGCCAACAGAAGCGGGCCGTCAAGGTCCGTTACCATCGCACCCTGCGCCAGCAATGTCGCAGGCGCCATGGCCAGCGAGCTGCCGACCATGCAGCCAACCATGACGCTATACCCTTCGGCCAGCGCTGCCTCGCGCAGTTGCAGCGCCTCGGTCAGACCGCCGGTTTTGTCCAGCTTGATGTTGACCACATCGTATTTGCCCGTGAGCGCCGGAAGGCTTGACCGGTCGTGACAGGATTCGTCTGCACAAACGGGCACCGGACGCTCCATCCCGAACAGCGTATCGTCGTCCCCAGCAGGCAGAGGTTGCTCGACCAATGCAACGCCAAGCCGCACCAGATGAGGGGCCAGATCGGCATAAACCTCGGCCGACCAGCCTTCGTTGGCATCGATTATGATGGTTGCATTTGGGGCGCCGGTCCGCACGGCCTCAAGCCTGGGCATGTCATCAGGTGTTCCCAACTTGATCTTCAGCAATGGGCGATGGGCGTTTTGGGCAGCCTGAGCGCGCATCGCCTCGGGTGTGTCTAAAGAAAGGGTGTAAGCCGTGATCTCGGGGGTCGGTACCGGAAGGCCTGCCAGTTCCCAGGCGCGTTTGCCTGCTTGCTTGCATTCCAGATCCCACAGCGCGCAATCGACCGCATTGCGGGCGGCGCCTGCAGGCAGCAAACCCATCAGACTGTCGCGCGTGAAATCTGCGGGCAGACCTGCGATCTCAGCCTCAACCGAAGCCAGCGTTTCATCGTAGCGGGCATAGGGAACACACTCGCCCCATCCCTGATGCGTGCCGTCCGACAGACGCACCGTCAGAACTTCGGCCTTCGTTCGTGACCCGCGGGAAATGGTAAAAACCTGCGCCAACTGGAATACATCCCGCGAAACATCAACTTGCATGCTTGTTCCCTTGTCTGCCTCATTGGGCGCCCCGCAACCCTCACATTGGGCACGCAGCATCCGAACCTTTTACATTGTCGCCAACGCGTCGACCAGCTTGCCCGAGCCAAAGCGGAACGGATCAGTCGCAGGCAGACCCATTTCTTCCTCAACCCTAGCCAGATATGCACTCGCATCTGCTTCGCTCATGTGCTGAGTGTTGACCGAGATGCCAACGACCTGACACTCCGGGTTCGCAACCTTGGCCAGTTCCAACGCTGTATCCCGAAGAGTTGCAAGCGACGGTAACTGATAGGTTGGCAGTCCGCGCATGTGTTCACGGGTCGGCTCATGGGACAGGATCAATGCGTCCGGCTGACCTCCGTGGATCAGCGCCATAGTCACGCCGGAATAAGACACGTGGAACAAGGACCCCTGCCCTTCGATCAGGTCCCAGTGGTCGTCGTCATTGTCCGGCGTCAGCCATTCGACTGAACCGGCCATGAAGTCCGCGATCACCGCGTCCAATGGAACACCGTCACCAGTGATCAGAATGCCGGTCTGACCAGTGGCGCGGAAGGTGGACTTCATACCCCGCTTACGCATCTCGGCATCCATTGCCATGGCGGTGTACATCTTACCAACCGAGCAATCGGTGCCCACGGCAAGACAGCGCTTACCTTTGCGTTTGATGCCATTAGCGATCGGATATTCGACTTCGGGCACACGGACATCGTGCAATTTGCGACCGGTGGCCTCGGCAACGGCGACTAGATCCGGTTCGTCACGCAGCAAGTTATGCAAGCCGGACGCCAGATCAAAACCTTCCTCCAGCGCCATCACCAGAACCTTTTTCCATTCCTGGCTGATCACACCACCACGGTTGGCCACCCCGATGACGAGCGTCTTGGCACCTGCGTCGCGCGCCTCGGCCAAAGTCATGTCGGTCAGGCCCAGATCCGCTTTGCACCCGTCCATCCGGTATTGCCCTACAGCGTTTTCCGGGCGCCAATCCTTAATACCTATAGCCACTTTGGCTGCCAATTGGTCGGGCGCATCGCCCAAAAACAGCAGATACGGTGTCTCGATCATTGCGGTGCACTCCTTTGATTCTGGCATAAGCTAGAGAAGCAACAAGACGAGCATTTCGCGTTTTAGTTGGCCGCCTTGTATACGCATGCAGTATTCTTGCGCATTTTTATGAATCGACGCGAAAATCTTCGAAGTTTCCAAACTGATCAAACTTTCATCGCTCGTTTCCAGCTTATCGACGTATATTCTGCGCTTGCATTGCCGCACTTGCACAATGATGCTTGCGCTACTCTGCGCAATTTAATACCTCATTGAGCAAGAAAATCGTAATTTCATTACTCACGTGAGGTCCAGATGAGTTTCCGCATCCAACCCGCCGCACCGGCTCGGCCCAATCGCTGCCAGTTGTTTGGCCCCGGTTCGAACACAAAGCTGTTCCCTAAGATGGCGGCATCAGCCGCGGATGTCATCAATCTGGATCTTGAGGACTCGGTGGCCCCGTCGGACAAGGATACCGCGCGCGCCAATGTGATCGAGGCGCTGAACACCGTCGATTGGGGCGACAAATACATGTCCATTCGCATCAACGGGTTGGATACGCCCTATTGGTACCGCGACGTGGTCGATGTGCTGGAACAAGCCGGGGATCGTCTGGATCAGATCATGATCCCAAAGGTTGGTTGTGCGGCAGATGTCTATGCAGTTGACGCGCTGGTCACAGCGATCGAACGCGCCAAGGGGCGGACCAAACCGATCTCGTTCGAGGTCATCATCGAATCCGCAGCCGGCGTTGCGCATGTCGAGGAAATCGCTGCTTCATCCCCCCGGATGCAAGCGATGAGCCTGGGGGCCGCGGATTTTGCCGCTTCGATGGGCATGCAGACCACAGGCATCGGCGGCACACAGGAAAACTACTACATGCTGCGCGAAGGCGAAAAACACTGGTCCGATCCGTGGCATTGGGCGCAGGCTGCAATCGTCGCCGCGTGTCGCACACATGGCGTGCTGCCGGTCGACGGCCCGTTCGGGGATTTCTCGGATGACGACGGGTACATCGCACAGGCCAAACGGTCCGCAACGCTGGGCATGGTCGGAAAATGGGCCATTCACCCCAAACAAATCGCGCTGGCCAATCAGGTTTTCACCCCAACAGATGAGGCCGTTTCAGAGGCCCGTGAAATCCTGGCCGCGATGGAACAAGCCAAAGCGAATGGTGAAGGCGCAACTGTCTACAAAGGCCGACTGGTCGACATCGCGTCGATCAAGCAGGCCGAGGTTATCGTTGCTCAGGCGGAACTGATCGCATCGAACGGCTAATAGCCGTAAGAACCCAAATCAAAGGCGCCGGTATGGCGCCTTTGATTGTTTCTAGTCGACCGTCTTTTCGGGTCAGCGGCCAAACACATCGTTCGGCGTCCAGGTGAAGCGTTCGCCCTGCTTACCCCATTTCATCATCAGGCAAGATGACCCGTATTTCTGGAAATACTTAATCTTCAATGGGTACCAACCCGCCTGCGGAACTTCGACCTCGGTCCGTTGATTGGCTTCGCACGGCTGACGCCCGTTCACATATCCAATCTGCTGGCCACCGACCCACGCTTCAAGCCCATCATTTGACCATGTCTCCAACTCATAGACGCCAGCAGAGTCGAAACGAATGTATCCGGAAATGTCGGCGGCAACGTTGTAGGCCTTGCCAAACGTCAGAACAGGGTCACCATCTTCAGTATCGCGATAGTCCAGGCCCTTCAAAGGCGGCCCCGCTTTTGCCTTCTTCAAAAGGTGGTCCACTTTGGACAGGTTCTGAATTTTCCGAGGGGGATTTCCCTCCCACGCGTATCTCACATCCAGCCCTGCCTTGGGGCTGGGCTGCGGGCTTGCAGGTTGCAATTTCAGAGGGGCTGCAACGGCAGCTCCGGCGATAAGCGCAATGGCAAACGCCATCGCCCCGGTTCGAACGTAGTTCATATTTGTCTCCCTGTGCGCGCCTTATTTTGGGATTAGCCCCGTTGGCAACGTCCTTGGGATGACACTAGGACGTGATTTTTTACCCTGCAAGAGCGTGAAAGTTCACAATTTCACCGTCAAGCCCGCAAATCCTTGGGCGATCCCATCACCACATAAGACGTAATTGAGGTGACATGCGGCAAGGTTCCCAGCACCTCGGTATGGAACGTTTTGTAAGATGGCAGGTCGGCACATTCGACCCGCAGCAGATATTCGATGGTGCCCGTGATGTTATGACACTCGACCACCTCAGGCGCCTGTTGCAGCGCGCGTTCGAAGCCTTCTTGGGCCGCTTTGGTGTGCTCTCCCAGACCAACACCGATATAGGCGACAAACCCAACGCCCAGTGCCGCCGGGTTCAAAACCGCCCGGTAGCCGGTAATGACACCAGCCCGCTCAAGCTCTTGCACACGGCGCAGACAGGCAGATGGGGACAGACCGACGCGATCTGCAAGTTCCAGATTGCTGATACGCCCATCCAAAGAAAGCTCACGCAATATTTCTTGGTTTATTCGATCAGTTTTCGCCATTAGTTGCAGCAAATATGCATAAGCGCACGAAAACGCAATTTCATTTGCCCCCAAAGCGGCAATTATCCGCAACATGACTTATGACATATTGCTGGCCCTGATCACTTTTGCCTTCGTGTCCTCGATCACGCCGGGTCCGAACAATCTGATGTTGATGGCCTCAGGCGCAAATTTTGGGTTCCGGCGAACAATCCCGCATATGCTGGGAATTGGTCTGGGGTTTACCTTCATGGTTTTGCTTGTCGGCACCGGTCTGGTTCAGGTGTTCGACCGGTATCCCATCAGCTACACCGTCCTTAAATTCGCATCGGTTGCCTATCTGCTCTATCTCGCCTGGAAGATCGCACATGCCGCACCGGCGCAGGGACAAGATCTGTCAGGCACACCAATGACTTTTCTGCAGGCCGCTGTCTTTCAATGGGTCAATCCAAAGGCTTGGGCGATGGCGTTGACAGCGACAACGGCTTACACACCTGATCAGACGTTGAATGCAATTGTGGTCGTCGCGCTGGTGTTTGGTGCGATCAACTTACCATCCGTCAGCACGTGGACGTTGCTGGGGCAGCAGATGGCGCGGATCTTGACCAACCCGCGCCGGTTGCTGGTGTTCAATTGGACCATGGCAGCGTTGCTTGTGGCCTCGCTCTACCCGGTTCTCTGGCCAAGCTAGATCACTTCAGCGGCAGGCAGATTTCGGTCAGCAGTTCTTCTGGCGGGGTTTCACGGGGGTCGTTCAGGTAGATCTCGTAACACGGTTGATCTGCCGGTTCTTCACCCGATTCCGGAAGCCAGTTGCCAAACAAGCTGTGGTAGGCGGCGTGAAGGCCGGAATACGGTCCTTTGAACGTCAGCACTGCCGTTTTTCCACCCTGAATCTTAAGGTCATCCATTCCTTCAGGTGTCTGATCCCCTCGGTATTCGGCCCCCGCAAAGCTGCGCAGCTGATCTTCGGGCACCGTGTCAGGGCTGTCGAGGTACAGACCAATCACCGGGCCCACCTTGGACCACAATTCGCGCGACTCGCACAGGGCACTAAAGGCCTCAAAGCTCTTGCCTATTTCGCCATAGGCCCCTTTGTGCGGCAGGGCGACAACGCGACGTGCGGGTTCGGTACGTGTTGTAACGGGATGCATTGGATATTCTCCGGTTTTGAAATGAGGGTTGGCTGGCAGAAACTGCCCGACCTTGCGAAAGGCTGTGGGGCTTCTGCCGTAGGCCTCGGAAAAGGCCCGCGCAAAAGACTTTAGATTGGGATAACCGACCTCGACCGCGATCTGTGCAACTGGCTTGTCCGATTGCACCAGCCAGATGGCGGCGCGGTGCAACCGCAAGCGCCGCACGGATTGCGCACAGGTTTCACCGGTGAGCGCGCGAAAAACACGGTGCCAGTGAAACCGCGACATGGCTGCGACATCCGCCAGCGTGTCCAAAGACAGGTCACCTGCGGGATTGTCATGGATATAGGCCAATACGCGCAACACACGGTCTTCATAGCTTGTGGCCATAAGGATATCCCTTTCGTCTGCTTGCCCTACCGAGGTCGCATATTCCCAACCCACAAATCTTGCTGAGTTGCATCCCGGGCGACCTTTGGTCATATAGCAGGGAACTTCCGCGTTGAGAGGCGTCATGACCCAGTATCTGGATTTCGAAAAACCGCTGGCCGAGATCGAAGGCAAAGCCGAAGAATTGCGTGCGCTGGCCCGCGCCAATGAAGAGATGGACGTGGCCGAAGAAGCAGCTGCGCTGGATACCAAGGCCGCCAAACTGCTGGACGAGCTTTATGCAGAACTGACCCCCTGGCGGAAATGTCAGGTAGCGCGTCACCCTGAGCGCCCGCATTGCAACAACTATGTTGATGCGCTTTTCACTGAGTTTACCCCGTTAGCGGGCGACCGAAACTTTGCTGACGATCTGGCGGTGATCGGTGGTCTGGCGCGGTTCAACGATCAGCCCGTCATGGTGATCGGGCACGAAAAGGGCTCGGACACAAAGTCGCGGATCGAACGCAACTTTGGCATGGCGCGGCCCGAAGGGTACCGCAAGGCTGTACGCCTGATGGAAATGGCGGGGCGCTTTGGCTTGCCGGTGATCACTCTGATTGACACAGCAGGCGCGTATCCGGGCAAAGGTGCCGAAGAACGCGGCCAGTCCGAAGCCATCGCACGGTCGACGGAGATGTGCCTGAAGATTGGTGTGCCTCTGGTTTCCGTGATTATCGGTGAAGGCGGGTCGGGTGGCGCGGTCGCATTTGCCACGGCCAACCGCGTCGCAATGCTGGAGCATTCGGTGTACTCGGTGATTTCACCTGAAGGCTGCGCCTCGATCCTATGGAAGGATTCCGAGAAGATGCGCGAGGCGGCCGAAGCGTTGCGTCTGACTGCTCAGGACCTTTACAAGCTAGGCGTTTGTGACCGGATCATCACCGAACCCAAAGGCGGCGCCCATCGGGATCGTGAAGCAACGGTTGAATCGGTACGGGCCGCGATCGCTGCAATGCTGAAAGAGCTGGACGGCAAGGATTCGGCGGCCCTGATCAAGGACCGCCGTCAGAAGTTTCTGGATATCGGTTCAAAAGGGTTGGCGGCTTAAACCTTCAACCACCAAGCTGGCGCAGCAGCGTAACAGACGGGTCTCCGGTCACCGGCAAACCATTGGCCCGCTGATACGCGCTGATCGCGGCTTCGGTGTTTTTACCAATCACACCATCCGCACCTTGCGTGTCATATCCTGCCGACGTCAGGCGGCGCTGAAGGTCCTTGCGATCTTCCAGCGTCAGGCCGGTGGCATCTGGTCCGAATGAGGTCTGAAACGGCGCACCACCCGCAATCCGGTCTGACAAATGCCCAACGCCAATCGCGTAGCTGTCCGAGTTGTTGTAGCGCTTGATCACCTGAAAGTTGCGGAACACGGCGATCCGTGGTCCCGGTGTCTGTGGCTGCAGAACGGCCACCGGTGTACCGGATACTGTTCCAGCCTCTCCACCCCAGGGTTGCCCACGTACCCAGCCGGCGCGCGACAGGTACGCGGCTGTCGAAGCCAGTGAATCCGTCGGGTCATCTGACCAGATATCCCTGCGCCCGTCCCCGGTGAAGTCCACGGCATAGGCCAGGTAAGAGGTTGGGATGAACTGGGTGTGCCCCATGGCTCCGGCCCAGCTGCCCGTCATATTGGCAGGTGTCGTATCGCCATTCTGCAGAATTTTCATCGCCGCGACCAACTGGCTTTCAAAGAACTGACCACGCCGCCCGTCATAGGCCAAGGTCGACAGCGCCGAGACCACAGGAACGTCACCACGTCGCTCGCCATAGCGGCTTTCAAGCCCCCAGACGGCGACGACCACTTCTTTGTCGACGCCATACTGCGACTCGATCTGCGACAAAACGGGGCCATAGCGTTGCAGCATCTGCTGACCGGTACTGATGCGTTCATCCGAGGCTGCGATCGCAAGATAGTCTTCCAGCGAGCGTTTGAATTCGACCTGATTGCGGTCACGCTCGATCACATCAGGCAGATACCCTGCCCCGACGAAAGCGCGGTCGATCGTGGTCTGGGAAATTCCCTGAGAGACAGCACGCCCTTTGAAATTTGTTACCCACGCATCCCAACCTGTGTTGGGAACCGGTCGCATGCGCGATGCCGGCGCGCTGGATGGCACTCCGCCACCTGTACAGGCGGCCAGCAGTGTTGACCCAAGCCCGATAGAAAAGGTCCGTCGATTGATCATGACTGTAATCTGCTCTTGTTTGTGATTTGCCTCAGCGTAACGCAGTCGGCTTTCTCAGACCAGAACTGTGCGCATTGCCTTGCAGCCGGTTGGCAGGTCGGCAACAAGCCGCTCAACTCACCAAAAGACGCAGACCTTGGGTCACATCCGAGCGCACGGCCAACCGCAGCCCTGGCTCGTCTCCGGCCTTGAGCGCAGCGATAATCAGTTTGTGATAATGAGGAGGCTCGGTGCGTCTGAGCCGCCCGTACAACGCGCGCATCGTGGGGCCCAGTTGCAACCACACCGTCTCGGCAATCGCCAACATTGCTGGGGCCTGCGCGCGTAGATAAAGCGTCCGGTGGAATTCCAGATTGGCGCGAATGTATCCAACCGCATCGCGCTTGGTCACCATCTCAGCCACGTTCATGTTGATGCTCTGCAACCGGTCGATCAAAGCAATGTGCGCGCGTGGCAAAGCCCGGCTGGCCAGTTCAACCTCGAGAAGCGCTCGCAGCGCGGCCAGTTCCTCGATCCGGTCATTTGTAAGCTCGGGAGTCGACACGCGTCCAGATGATGACAAGAACAGCGCCCCTTCAGCGGATAAGCGGCGCACAGCTTCGCGCGCCGGCGTCATCGACACTCCGAATTCCTTGCCGATGCCACGCAACGTCAGCGCCTGGCCCGGGGCAATCTCGCCATGCATAATGCGTGATCGAAGGGCGCGATACACCCGGTCATGAGTGGCTGGCTGGCTGTCAGTTGGACGTGTACTTAACATAGCCCCATGTGATCACAAAAACCTTTGGGGTCAACTGGGCGATGCATCAAACCTGTAGCGGTGCAATTCTGCCCCATTATCCCGCAACCATCGACGCTGCTTTTCGTACGGGCCAAATATTCGCTCGACCTGCGACCAAAATGCGGGCGAATGGTTCATTTCAGCCAGATGTGCCACCTCATGTGCCGCCACATAGTGCAAGACCTCTGGCGGCGCGAGGATCAATCGCCATGAGAACATAAGTCCGCCTTGCGAACTGCAAGACCCCCACCGGGACCGCGTATCACGAAGGCTCAGGCTGGTATATGAACGACCCAGAATCGCCGCATAGTCATCGCAGGCTCCGGTCAATCGATCCCGCGCAAGTTCTTTCAAAAACCGAGCCAATCGACGCGGCTCAGCCCCGGCAGGAACGGCGACCGCATCGGGCTGCAACAACACCCGTCGGCCGGACGTGGGAACGATTCGGCGGTCAGACCCTTCAACTGGGATCGTCAGTCCGATTTGAACCTCTGCCAGAACTGGCTGTTCTTGTAGGTGCTGCCTTATCCATTCTTCCTTGGTGCGCGCAAAACTCAGCGCCTCAGACTCGGGAATACCTTGCGGATAAGTCAGTGTAACCCGCCCATCCAATTGGGAAATCCGCAAACTGATACGCCGCGCACGCGCTGATTTTCGCAATGTCAGCGGCACAGGAGGCGTCCCCGGCAATGCGTGATCTTCCATATTGCAATTTCTCCTGCGCAAAGGCTTTGACAGTGCCCGCCGCCTGTGGCAGGTGAGCTGAATCATTTAGACGACACACCTGATATCAAGGGGATTTGACATGCCCAAGGAAGAATGGGGCGTAAAGCGTGTTTGCCCGACCACCGGTAAGCGATTTTACGACCTGAACAAAGACCCGATCATCAGCCCCTACACCGGCGATGTCGTGGAGCTTGAAACCGGCAAAAGCCGCATGATTGCGGCAGATGCCGAAGACGCTGCGTCGGCCAAGGCGCGCAAAGAAACATCCGAAGAAGAAGTGACTCTTGAAGAGGATGATACCGTCGACGTCGAACTCGACGACGATCTTCTGGACGATGATGATGACGGCAACGATGATGTATCGTTGGACGAGATCACCGACATCGCGGCAGAAGACGAAAGCTAAATTCGGTACGAGGCGGCCACGGCCGCCTCGTTCCAACTCGCGGCTAACGCGAGCGGAAACTTTTCTCGCAAATCCAATTTTGGACTTGAACTCAACCGCGCCGTCTCATAAACGTCCGCCCACCGCCGATGCGGTACCAGTATGGGGCCTTAGCTCAGTTGGGAGAGCGCTTGCATGGCATGCAAGAGGTCAGGGGTTCGAATCCCCTAGGCTCCACCAAATCCTAATAGAATAACTCAAAAGCAAACATTAGAGCCGCGTGACACACAGGTGTGACTCAAAATGAAGCTGCATGCGTGTCTTTCGCTGTCCAGACACGGCATCTACTACTCCCGCTGCCACTGCCCGACACAAGACCAAAACCCCACAAAAGACCAAACGCCTCACGTAGGACCTTCGGGTGTCATTGCGTACGAGATGCCCTGAAGAGGTTGATCCTCTGGCATGGCATCTTGCAGAGTGCGGCGAAACGCCAACTACCCAATTAAATGCATCAGGCATGAACCACGGCGAACTGCGCGCAAAGATGTATGAGCACTTCAAGAATAACTAAAAAAGCGAAGGCGCGCTGGGGTGAACTCGGCCGCGATGCCGAGCTTGAGAAAGAGCGCATGTATACCTCAATCCACCTCTATGAGATGGGTAACGATGGACCTGTCCCATACTAATGCCGCTCCGAGTGCTCGTTAGTCAGGACCCTAAGTTTGCGACACACCCGATCCTTAGTGCGCTTACTCAATAAAGGTCCTGTTAAGCCGGTCTTTGATTGGCAGTGTCAGATAGTCAATCACGGCCCGTTCCCCAGTATTAACAAACAAGTCAGCAGGCATACCCGGAACTAGTTCCAACGCAGCGACGGCCAGGGGTTGGTGGTCGTCCAATTTGACCCGCGCTTTGAAAAACGGCTCTCCAGTGCGCTCGTCTTCCAGCGCGTCGGCAGAGATGTCAAATATCTGCCCGTTGGCTTCTGGGATGTCGGCTGTCGCAAAGGCGGACAATCGCACCCTAGCCGACTGACCAATCTGCAGTTTGTCAATATCACTTGTTTGAACCCTCGCCTCGACAATCAGACTTTGACCGTCAGGGACAATGTCCATGATGTGTTCGCCGGGGCGAACAACTCCACCAATGGTAGATGCAATCAAGTTGACGATGCGGCCTCTTGCGGGAGCTAATACTATGGCCCGTTTTCGGCGTTCCAGTGTGCCAAAGTATTGCGGAGTAACAGTATCTAGCTGCGCCTGTACCATAGCCAGTTCACCAGCGATGACTTCGTCGCGGAGTTTCCGTTGACTGACCAGGGCCAGTGTTAATTCATGTACCTGGCTTTCAGCCTGAGCAATCTGCGTGCGCAGCGAGGCATCAACACCGCTAAGGCGTTGCAGTTCAATTTGCCTGGAACTAACCCGGGTAGCAGCGACCAGCCCCTTTTCCAGAAGGGATTGCAGGTTCGACAACTCGGTCCGGGTGATGTCGATCTGATTTTGGGTCGCATTGCGCTGCTCACTTAAGCCTGCAATCTGAGCCCGCAAACCCGAAATACGTTGCGCGTTGATCTCGGCTTCGGTTTGTCGGGCGCGGGCTTCTGCATCAAACAATTGTTTCTGTGTCAGATAAGCAGGGTACCAGTGCAAGCGGTCCATACCCTCACGGTACGCTGCTAGGCCGTCAGCTTCATCGAACTTAACTTGTCGTCTCATTTGGGCCAAAAGACGCCCGCGACGCACTGATAGTTCACCCAACTGACTGCCCAATACACTCAGGTCCACGTCGATATCCGTGCTGTCGAGCTGGACCAAAGGTTGTCCTTTCTCGACAAACTCGCCGTCGCTGACCAGAATGGATCGTATGATGCCGCCATCCAGGTGCTCGACCGTTTTGCGATCACCCTTTACCACGAACGAGGCAGGCGCAACCACAGCGCCATCCAGTTTCGAGGCAAAGGCCCAATACGCGCTGCCGCCGACAAACGCCATCAAAGTGAAAAGCCCGAACAAGACATACCGTCCAATGCCAGAAGAGGCGTCCGTGACCTCGTTCAACTGACCTTCATTCATGTGTAGTGCGTTGCGCGACTGAGAATGTTGAACCAGATGTGTCATTGAGCTGCTCCACTGATCTGAGTTTTATCGGCAAGACGCGCGACAAGTTCGGGCGCGTTTGCTTTGACTGGTTTGTCCAGCACGTTGCGGCGGTTGACCTTCAGTACTTCTTCTTTGTTGCCAAACTGGGTTTGAGCCCCGTTGCGCATCACCATCACTTTGTTGGCTGCTTGCAATGTTGCCGGACGATGGGTCATGACGACGGCAATTGCCCCGCGCGCTTTTGCCGCCAGGATTGCGTTGCGAAGAGCCTGCTCGCCGTCGGCGTCAAGATCCGAGTTCGGCTCATCCAGAACCAGAACGAATGGATCACCGTAAAGCGCACGCGCCAAACCCAGCCGCTGCCGTTGACCGCCGGACAGAAAGAAACCTTTACCTATGCGGGTCTCATACCCATCGGGAAGCCCGCTTATTAACTCGTGAACGCCTGCTTCCCGTGCGGCGCGCAACACTTCGGCGTCGTCAATTGCGTTTGAGAACCGGCCGATGTTTTCGCGGATTGTCCCGTCAAACAAATCTACATCCTGTGGCAGATAGCCGATCTGCTTACCCAGATCCTCATGGTTCCATTTGGACATCGGGCTGCCGTCCAGCAAAACTTCACCGCGCTGTGGAAACCAGATGCCGGCCAGCATCTTGCCCAGCGTGGTTTTACCAGACCCGCTGTGACCGATGACGGCCAGAACGTCGCCAGCCCTTAGGTTGAAATCAATCGAACGGACTGTGGCAGTGATGGCGCGCGGCGGTCCAGCCTGCGTGATTCTGACGTCGAGCGACTTGAACGCGCGGGGTAAATGCAAATTCGCGGGGGCGTCCGCAAACTCTTCGGTCAAGGCTTTGATCTTAGCGTAAGAGCCCCGCGCAGCCAAAAAAGTCCGCCACTGACCGATCAGCTGATCAATCGGTGATAGCGCGCGCGCCAAAACGATAGTTGCCGCAATCATGACGCCTGCGGTTGTTTCCCCGGTTATGGCAAGCGCAGCGCCCAGGCCGAGGATAGCAGATTGCAACCCCATTCGAACGGTCTTGGACATAACCGAAAACCCTGCGATCCGATCAGCAGCGCGGGTCTTGTGCTGGTGCGCGTCGGCTTGCAAGGCAACCCAGCGCCGCACCAGATCAGATTTCATACCAAGCGCATGCACCAGCTCTGCGTTCCGCTCACTGGTGTTGAACAGCGCGTCCGATCGACCACGGGCCGTCGACGCCTGTTGCATAGGCGCGCGGGCGCGGGCGTTGTTGATTAAAGCCATGATTGTCAGTGTGACGGCTCCGGCCAGACCGAGCAGGCCGAGAAAAGGATGAAGAACATAAAGCACGAGCAGGTAGATCGGAATCCACGGCGCATCAAAAAAGGCGGTTAGGGTCGTGCCTGAAATGAACTCGCGAAATCCGTTGATGTCTTCCACCAAATTTTCGCCCGCTTCGCTTTCACCTTGTACGCGACGACGCATCGCAGCCCCAAGGACCGGCGCGCCAACACCCATCTCGAACCGGGCAGCCAGGCGGCCAAGAATGCGCATCCGCATTAGGTCAAGACACGCAATAACAACAAAAACACCTGCCAGAAGGACAGACAGGGCAATCAGCGTATCAACGTTCTGGCTGGTCAGCACCCGATCATAGACCTGCAGCATGTAAAGCGGCCCGGCCAACATCAAAAGATTTAGAAAAAGACTAAAGAAGGCGACCGCAACAAAGCCTTTGCGCAGCGAAGCCCAGGCGGATTTGACAGGATTGGAGTTCTGTAACATTTGACAACCCTTTCCGGGAAAGCAAACGGGGCGACTTACGCCGCCCCGCTGTTGATCGATTACACTACAAAGTCATCGTCGGTCAGATCCGCGCTGTTCACGCCCGAAAGCCGAACCGAGCCTTCATCGCCGAAGGTGATCAGGGCATCGTTGCCGTCCTGAGCGACATTCACGTTACTGTCGAAATCCGGACCGAAGTCACCGAACTGAAGCTGGTCGAGACCGACTTCGAAATCCTGAATGACATCGTCGCCAAAACCACCAGCAAATACAAAGGTGTCGGCGCCAGCACCACCGATCAGGACGTCATTGCCACCCTCACCGTTCAGTACGTCATCACCAGCCTGACCATTCAAGGTATTGGACCCCGAGTTGCCAGACAGCACATCATTGCCACCATTTGGGCTACCGGCGTTGTTCGAGCCGTTGATGTTCTCGAACCCAAACACCTGATCCAGAGTGGCTCCGTCCGGTGCGTTGATCGTAGCGACACCATTGCCTTCTTCGTCGAGATCCAGAACAACACCTGGTCCTGCGGTGAACAGTGCCGTATCGATACCTTCACCACCGATGATGACGTCAGCACCACCGAATGAGTGGATCGAGTCGTTGCCCGCACCACCGTCTAGGATGTTGAACTCGTTGTTGCCCAGGATCAGGTCATCGCCGCTAGAGCCAACTACGTTTTCAAAGTCATCGACTTCTGCAACGATCTGACCGCCCACGATGATGGCACCATCCTGCGGACCCTCATCGCCATTGCCAGCCGGGTTCGGCGCAGGGCCGCTCAGGTCCAGATCAACAGTGACTCCGTCAAAACCAGACACGTCGATCGTATCGTTGTCGTCGGATCCGATGACTCGCTCGATCGACTGCAGAATGTCTGTATCGATCTGGTTGTCGATGACATCCGGACCGATGACACCGATTCCACCCACTGCATCCACATCCAGTGTGGCCCCCGCATCCACCAGCGTGTCCTGTACAACCGGACCATTGGCGCCGGCCGGTGCATTGTGCAAATGGATGGCTGAAACAACACCCGGGATCGGCGTGTTCAGATCGGCCTCGTTCAGACCCACGACGCTTAGCTCGCTGGAATAGGTGACTTCACCCGTTGCCAGGTTCTGAGTGATCACAACGGTTGCATCGCCCCTTGCTCTGCTGTCCGAGGTCGGTCCAGGTTCCTGTGACGCGTCCAGGCCGCCACTGAGCGTTACGATACGAATGCCTTGCTCGGTAACGTCGCTGTCGACCAGCAACTGCCCACGGATTTCGCCGCCGGGGAAGTCTGAAGTGTGGACGTTGTAGTACAGGTTGCCCTGAACGGCCTGCTCCACGAAGGCAGCTCCGTCGGCGATGTTCGAACCGAACTGATCCGGTGCCGTAACTAGCGCATCCACCACAGAGACGTTGAAGCCCGTGTCGCGTGTGGCGGTGCCGTTGCCGTTGGCGTCCAGACGGACATCGACCGCAGCATCCAGATCCGAGAAGTCAGCGGTGTCGATGCCATCACCACCGTCGATGAAGTCATTGCCCAAACCACCGGTCAGAACGTTGTCCGCATCACCTGCGATCAGAACGTCATCGCCAGCACCTCCGACGATATCTCCGTTGGTGGTGCCCAGATCAACAAAGATGTCATCGCCATCGCTCAGCAGAACAGTGCCGTTGATGACACCCTCGTCATCGTTGACAATGGTCACGGAACCAGCATCCGAGGCATCAATCGCATTGACTGTGCCGCGGATCTCACCTTCGTTCAGGACCGCACCCAGAAGATTCAGCCCGCCGTCGACACGCAGACCCGCTGCGGCCTCCGAAGTCTCGGAACCCGCGATCAGCCCCTCGTTAACGACAACACCGGCAAAAGATGCATCATCCTGGCTAGTAAAAAGGCGCAGACCGTCGCCGACCTGATTGCCTTCTATCGCGTTGCCACGGCCCTGCAGGGTACCTTCGTTCAGAACGGCAGCCGACACCACATCACCTGACACGTCGCCGGTTTGCAGCGAAACGGCTGAGCCGTTGTTACCTTCGCCTGCGTCGACCAGACCGGTGTTGGAGAATGTGTAGTTGTCAGCGGTGCCGTCGGCATAGACGGTGCCGTTGCGCTGGTTACCGGTGCCCAGAATTGTACCTTCGTTGACAACCTCGAGACCTTCACCATCGATGTTCACAGCACGGCTGTCCGAAGTCGCGATGCCGCGGTTCACGAAGGAACCCCCACTATGATCACCGGTGCCAAAATAGACACCATTCTGACCGCCCGCGAAGACGCCGGATTCCTCGTTGACCAACTGGCCCTGGAAGTTGACGTTGTTCACTGCGCGGAATGCACCAACAGTTCCGTTCGCCCCTTCGGACGTGACCAAGCCTGTGTTGATGATCGTGCCAGTGAAGGATGCAGGCGCAAAACCACCGCCCTCCGGACGGGCACCTTCCAGACGAATACCGTCACCTGCGGTACCAAGCGCAGCGCCAGCGTTGCCCCGACCGGCAATAGAACCGGCGTTGGTGATTTCGACTTCGCCGTTGCCGTCTGCGGCCAGCGACAACGAAACACCAGCACCATCGTTGTGCTCACCCGCATCAATCGAACCGGTCGCTAAGTTATTGATTAAATAGTCGCTCGCTGTGTCGTCGGCATAGACAGTACCATTGCGCTGATCGCCTGTGCCTAGGATGTCGCCTCCGTTGACGACGTCCACGCCTGTGCCATCGATATTCAGCGCGCGGCTGCCCGACTGGATGGTACCAAAGTTCAGCACGTCCAGTTCATGTTCACCATTGCCGATATACAGACCATTACGGGGGCCTTCGATCACACCGGTCGAGGTGTTTAGAATCTCGCCTTCGGCACTGGCGCCGTCCGCGATACGAATACCTGCCGCTGTACCCTGATTGCTTTCGGTTGAAATCAAGCCGCTGTTGATGATTTCGGTTTCCAGGATGGTACCTTCGGCGCCATCATCGATGCGAATACCATCCCCTGCCAGCGATGTGTTCGCCGCCGCCTGGCCACGACCCTGGATGGTTGCACCAAAGCCGTTGAAGACGTCGGTTTCTACCCGGTCAGCAACCTCGTCACCAACCTGCAGCGAGATACCGGCGCCCTGATTGCCTTCACCAGCGTCAATCGTTCCGCCTGCGAAGTTCGAAATTGAAACATCCTCAGCCGTACTGTTTGTGTAGATCGTTCCGTTGCGCTGATCACCAGTGCCGATGATGTCACCAAAGTTACGAACATCGATGCCCTGACCCTGAATGTCCACCGCACGGCTGTCCGAGTTGATCACTCCGCCACGGAAGTTGTCCAGACTCCCCGAGCTTTCGGGGCCTGCAAACTGCACACCATTGAATTCGCCCGCAATCTCACCGAAGTTGCGCACAGAGGCGCCGCCCTGTACCTGAACACCGGTCGCCAGAGCGTCGGGGCCATTGTTGGCCTCGATCCTTCCAGAACGGAAGTTGAAGATATCAACGTCGTCGCCCTGTGCCTGAACAGAGGCGACCGCGTTGTTGGTAGTGATTTCGCCGAAATTCAGCAAACGGGCAAAGTCGTTTGCCAGAACAAAAGCAGGGGTATCGTCTATTACCGTGTTTTGGAAAAAACTGTTTAGAAGAGTTTGGCCGTCGCGAGTTGTCTCTTGCGCCAAAGATGACGTGGTCAAAAGACGAGCACGCAGACTTTCTAAAAACTGGGACAGCATGGGTCACTCCGTCAGGTATGTTGCGTTGTGAAGGTGGCTCGTTGCTTCGGGCTACCAACGCTTCAAAGGAGTATGTCGCGCTTCAACTCACTTAAAATTCATCCTGCAAATCGAGCGTATAACCAAAACAAATACTCACGAAACCCGTGACACCGCATACAGACAACCCCAACAAATCAGGGCGTTTTTCAACGGCAACTCTTTGGCTTCCCCGTATTCACTTACGTAAACTGACAAACTTGTCAGCGAAAGTGAGCGGCAAATCCCACGGATTTCATCTGCCGGTCTTTAGAAGACATGCTTCGGATCATATTTTTTGGACAAAGGTTACTCCTGCTTCAAACAGTGAATTGTGCAACCGATGAACATCAGAGACTTGGAATACGTCCTTTCGATCGCCAAATTCGGCCAGTTCAGTCAGGCTGCGATCGCTTGCAATGTGTCACAACCAGCGTTGTCAAACCAAATTAAGAAGCTGGAAAAGGAGCTAGGTACCGAAATTTTCTTGCGGCTAAATAATGAAGTTCGACCAACAGCATGTGGGGCTAGGGTCGTCGAAATTGCATGTCGTATTTTGAACGATGCGCAAAAAATCCGCGATACAGCAACCGAGTTTCGCGATCCTGAAGCAGTACCTTTCAAAATTGGAATGACGCCGACCCTCGCGCCGTACCTGACTCAATATTTTTCGGAATTGTTCAACACGCTGTTTCCGAGCATGCGGGTTACGATGATTGAAGACCTTCCGCAAAACATGTTGCGAATGGTCGAAGATCACACGCTTGACATGGCACTGGTCGCGAAAGTCAATAATAGCGAGGCGTTGGACTTCACCTCGATATGGTCCGAGCCACTGTTTTTGGCAATGCGCGAAGGGCACCCATTGTGCAGGCTGCCCTCGATAGCGCCTGAGGACGTGCCAGAATATGATTTCATACGCTTGCCCCACAGTTTCGGCTATGAGCTTGAAGATCGGCTTCCCAGACAAGATGCTTCGATCCGTGTCACCAAACGATTCGATCTGACCGCGTTACGGTTCGAAACGATCTGCCGACACATTTGCCACTCCGATGACTGTACGATCGTTTCTGCGTTGGCTGTTGAGCAATTCAAGCGAGATAGATGGCCTTTGTGTTTTGTCCCGTTTGATAGCCCAGGAAATCTGCGAAACCTTGGTGCAGCGACACGGCCCAATTGCCCTCGAAAACCGTTGCTAGCCAGAATTGGGGCATACATTAATCAAAACCCTCCTAAAGGGGTGGAGCCAACTTACGCGCAGAAAAAATGAAAATCACAGCCCTTTCGCCCAGGTTACCATTCTAGGCTACTCACCCAACTGGCATTTCGAAAGCAGTTCGTATAGCGACGTGCTTGAATTTGACCGGAGCAGACCGTGGCTGTCTCATTGAAGGCCGCCGACTTTCCGAAAGAAGTAGTTTTGCACGCGGTCTTCTTCCACACGCGTTGGGGTGTTTCATACCGGAATCTGGAAGAAGTCTTGGCAGTACGTGGCATGAGTCTGGATCATGGAACGCTGAACCGCTGGGAAGTCGACACGCGGATCTGGTGGCTATAGCTACCCGATGTCGAAAGCGCGCCTCAGATTTTTCATGACGCATGGATGAGATATCTGCGCAAAGTTTAGGGTGACCCGGTTTAGCTTTACCGAGCCATCAACAAATACGGCAAGCGTCGCTACAAGTGCCGTAATAGGTTCGAGATTGTGTTTGGACGCCTGAATGATTGGCGTCGTGTCGCACGCAGTATGATAGATGCCTAAAGGTGTTCGTCTCGGCCATCGCAATCGCAGCGCAATCTTGTTTTGCCTGTAGTATTATGGATCTGGAGTATAGGCTAAGTCCAAACTTTGCGGATTTCTTGTGATGTATTTTTTTGACAGAGTTAGTTGCACGTTGCAGAGTTCAGTTGCCTGAAATTTCCCGTGCGGAGGGGCTTTGTGAACGCAACCTTCAGTAAGACACAGTCGCTAGCTCCAACTCCCATCATAGCTTCGTTATTGTCTTTCCTCTTCACCAGCAGTGCTTGGTCCGACACTGTGGTGCCGCAAATCATGCTGACCGATAACGTTGTTGAACGGATTGAGACCAGAAGAACAACAGATGCGGTTCTCGCTTCGGCATACGAAGCTTTGCTTGCAAGCGCTGATGCCCATTTGGATCAGCCTACAATTGTGGAAGCGCTCAGATCGGATACCTCAGAACTGCGGCAGAGCTTTGTTGGTTTTGATCAGAAACCGGTTGAGCGGTTGACAACAATGGGAATGGCGTGGCGTCTGACCGGCGACAAACGCTATGCGGATCGAGCCAGACTGGAGCTTTTGCAACTTGCAGATTTGGAGACGTGGTACCCGGAAAACTTTCTGGGCTTGAGTAGGGTCACGTTGGCGGTTGCGCTTGGCTACAGTTGGATCAGTGAAACTCTGGATGACGGTGATCATGCGGCAATCAAGTCAGCATTGGTCAACAAGGCGTTGAACGAAGCTGCTGGGATCTATGAGCTGGACACGGCTTACTTTGATAAAGGCTGGGTTGTCCCGCAG
>NZ_CANLDZ010000020.1:0-106601 GCF_947489545.1 uncultured Ruegeria sp.
CTCCCTATGGTGGTGGCGTTACAGCACCACATTGGCACATTGCGATGCCGTTCGTGGAGGGGGCATCCACCCCATCAGTTGGGCTAGGTTACGAAGCTTTACGCACCCGATTTTGAGTCGACTTTTGGTTACAACGAACGCGCCAGCCAACCCGCACCCGACAAGCCCGAGGGATCGGGAATAGGCTCGACGGAGAAACCAACGCGGGCCATCAACTCGCGAAAGAAATCTTCAGAGAACCCCAATTCCAGCCACTTGTTGCATGTGATCGCCCAAACGGCTTCGCCGTCATATCGCAGTCCCCAGGGAAAACTCATACCGTTCGAAATTGGTTCCGCAAAAAACGCAATACATCCGTTCTCTGTCAGGACGTTTTCCTTGATCGCCCGCAGCAACTCTTCGAATTCCAGACAATGGTGAAAACTTGAGGAGAACAAAGCCACGTCGTAGCGCTGCCCCGGGTTGCGCGCAGCCTCCAGAAAATCAGCATGCAAAGTACGCACACTGGTCGACAGCGCCTTGGCTTCGCCGGCAGTCCGCTTGAGGAACGCCTCATCAATATCAACCGCACAAACGTCTAGACCGGCGCGGGCCAACGGCACCGCGGTGTTTCCCCAGCCCACTCCGAATTCAATCACGCTCTTCGCATCGGGGGTGAATTGTGCCAGAGCACGAAACCCTTGAACGGCCTTCCCTAATTCGCTCGCGACAACACCCATATCATTGCTCATCCACGGGTAGCCGCGCGCAAAGTCCTCAGGGGAAAGATGTGTGGACGTCAGTTCGTTCGCAACATCATATTCTGTATCCACCAAACGCTGATAGACATCCAATACTTCATTGCGATACGCGTCAGAGAAAGGATCTTGAACGCGCATGCGGTAGGGAAAGTTCTTCTCCTTCCACAGACTGCTTAGGGCTGCGAAATCTTTCGCGGCAACAAGGTCTTTTTTGTAGGCGATGGCTTCTGAGACAAATGCCTCTGAATCAATTAATTTGTCCTGCGCAGGTTTCTTGTCAGAGATATTTGCCGCGGATAGAGACGCCTTCTTACGCTGCCTTTTAAACCACCCCATGTTGCCGTCCCCGCTGTTTGCAAAAGCCAAATTTTTTTCGCCCCGTTTTTTGGGATCGCTTGAACACTAACTCTGACACCAAAGCGCTCATCCTTCAAACTCCTAGCCGCCTTCGGCGCGATTAGCCATATGCGTAATAGACTGATTGCAGCTTGAACAAATCTCAAGGCGCGTCAGCCTGAAGATGTTTCAAGATCAAATACATCGTCGGGGGCTTCGGAATGCAGTTCTTATCACGCCGTCAAATAGCTTCGCACAAAATCACGTAGTGCTCTCCCGGGTATCCCAGCTCAGGGCGATCCATCACTTTTGGCCAATAGTAACCAATTTCAGGAATGGCTTGTGAGAAGACTGTCGGAGCAAACCCGGCGGCGCGCAGCTGCGCCAACAAAGACTCTCGCCCGAACATGCGCATTTCCAGTACGGTGCCGGGACCGCCGTGAAAAATGATATTCTGATCGTAGATCTCATAGCTCCCGTCGGCTTTTCGGGAAACCACCAGCCAATCCTCGCCGATCTGACAGGTCGCGAAGTCAACCATGCCGGGGAAATGCTCAACGGTCTCCGGGCTGCCGTTGAACGGGGTAGAGAATACCAAGTGCCCACCCTTTTTCAGCATCTTCCGCATGTTTTCAAAACCAACCTGCAACGGTTGGAGAACATGTTCGAAGACTTCGGTACAAATGACGAAATCAAGATCCGTGAATTTTTGCCAGTCGTCCGATGTGATATCCAGAAGGGGTTCCTGGTGAAAATAAGTATTGGTAAAGTCATACTTCTTTTTGAGTACTTTGGCGTATCCATCCCATTCACTCATCCCGATCCCTTTGACGTAACGGTCTTTTGTGAACTTGGGTAAAGGGACAGAGGTTTTCATCAAAGCCATACTGAGGCCATGTATGATGCCGCGGAACCGAGCGTTGGATCCGCAGCCTCCACAGATAGCAGCCTCACGATGAAAGTCGCCAGCGGCCAATTTGTTTTTGTGACCACAAATATTACATTTGTAATCAATGATATGATCGGCGGCGAAATCGGTTTCCAAGGGGCACCTCTGACTTATTCTTAGCTTCGACTGGTATGCCGGCAATTACAAGGATTGAGCGAGTTGCTCGGTTTTCTGTTGTGCAATCATATCGTGCAACGCGATCAAGTTCGTACGAAAGGCTTCATCAGAAAATTGTGCCGCGCGTTTGGCCACGTTGTCGCGTAGGGTCTCGATTTCATCATCGGGCAATGCCAGAACTTTTTCGGTGAGAGCAACAAGCTCTTCTTCGGAACTATAGTGAAAGCCTGAGATCCCATCTTCAACAATGAGCGAGGGTCCGCCGTTGTTGACAACAAATGGGATAACGCGCGCGGCCATCGCTTCGACAACACTGATCCCAAAATGCTCGCAGTTGCCTGGGTCCTTGTCGACATTCACGCCCAAACCCGCGCCATGCCAGTACAGAGAAGATTTATACAACAGATCTCCCAACGTATCGGAAGCGGCGTCGACGTGAAATGTAACCGGCAGGTCTTTGGCGTCGGTCTGGCATTTCGTAAAGTATTCTCGGTGTTCCGGTTCCGGGTGCAGAGACCCAACAAGGTTCAACCTGCTTTGAAGGCCTCTGTCCTTCAGTCGCTTCATGGCGCTGACCATCATGTCCTGTCGCTTACAGTGTCCGCCTGAGAAAAACCGCCCAATGGCTAGAATTCCGGATTTCGGTGACGACTTCGGCACATCTATTTTCATACCAACAGGGGGCGAGACAACCTGCAGGTGCTGGTCTTGAAGGTCAAACTCCACGATTTTCTTGCCGATCTCCTCGGCTACAAATTCCGAATAGCAAATGACGGCATCATAATCGGTCAGCCAGGGCAGCCGACGATCAAGTTCTTGCTGAGCAGAAGGGAGGGGGAACTGACAGCAATACAAGCTGATATCCCCCAGTGTTTTACAAGGCGGACAAATTTCGTTGCCCAGACTGAAAAACAGATCAAACCGACGCGATTGTTCAGCCTCTTGATGGGTTATGATCTCAATGGCATCAAGCGTGAGTTCCAGCTTTTCGAGCACCGCAGAGATGCGAATTCGCGAGTAAACTTCGGGTACTACCAGAGTCAGGCTATAGCCGAGTGTCTCAAACACTCTCATGACGCTGAGAAGATAGCGTTCTCCTCCGCCCGGAATGATGTTGTATGGCGTATAGATGCCTGCGGTTTTCTTGTTGCGTGACGTCTCGGGGACTAGCGAAGAAGGGGTTGCCAATGTGTCATGACGGCCGGTTTTCAGGAAATCCTGCCAGCGCGTTACAAATTTTTGCCTGTTGAGCCCAACAATCGTATTGAGGCGTAACTCGTGCGCCTTGTCAGATGTAGTCGTGCTCTCGTAATGCTCGACTTCCGACGCCGGCACGTAGTAGGTTTTCTTTCCCAATGCGCCAATTTTCAGGCACAGATCGCAGTCTTCATAGTAGGCCGGTTCATAGCGAAAATCGAAACCCAGAACATCGATGAAGTCTTTGCGCCGCATTAAAACACAAGCCGCCGACACATAATCTACTGTGCGCATCCGGTTGAACCGGGGTTGATCAGGTGATTGAAATTTGCCGATCTGTACGGCAGAGCCGTCTTCGTCTAGCAAGCCTCCGGCTTCTTGCAGGTAGCCGTCAGGATAAATGAATTTGGGTCCCGAGCAGCCTGCGTCGGGTTGAGTCTTCAGGACTTCGACAAGCGGTGGCAACCAACCTTTTTGTACAATCACGTCATTGTTGAGAAACAGCACATACTCGCCTTTGGCGGCTTCGGCCCCGATGTTATTCCCCTCACCGAAAAAACGGTTTATGGCGAGCGAAAGAACCCTTTGGGGACCTTCATAACTTTCCAAAATGGCCTTGTTTCCTGCAGTGCTGCCATTGTCGACCACGATCACTTCATAAGGGATGCCGTTTGTTCGCTTCCAGATCGCCTCGAGGCAATCAATTGTCATTTCAGGCTTGTCCAGATTCAGAATGACAATCGAGACAACGGGTGTGTCCGCATCGTAATCGGCCGGCATCATTTCGTTAAGCTGTGCGGAATTATGTGACACGCTGTCATCCATTTTATCTGTGTGGCGGTCTTTAACCGGTTCAAATCTACACTGGGATGCTTTCCCTGTTTAACGCGACCACCTGTAGGCCTTGGGCAAGCTCTGGTACTTCGTACTCTTCATCCAAGTGACATATTGGCTGCGGGGCTTGCCATTCTTTTTGAAAATGATTCGTTTACAAAGTGATCGCGGTTGACCGCTTGGGGCAAAAAGGAACAACCGCAAGAATTTTTTAGGACGCCCGTCGGCGCGAAAGAAGAACGTTTTTCGAGGCCCCGCTTGCTCAGTCGATCCTGATTCAGAAGACCTCGGCATGTGTCGGCAACGAGTCGCCAGTTCCATCTCCGCTTTGTAGCTGGCAATCTCAAGCTGACGCAATTCGAGAGTGTGCGCTTGCTTCAGGCGCTCAATTTCAGCGTGAAGTGCTGCAATTTTTGAAGCAACGTCGTCGTCGGGACGCTTTTGGGCGCTTTGTTGTGCCATTTCACTCTGTCCAGCATCAAATATTTTACCGTTTCTTTAATCCTACCAGAACCCATTCACAAGATATCAGATCAATATCGCGGGCGCCTACCATTGATACGGCATATTCATCACCTTGATCTTGCAGCACGTGGGCGAGGATTCGCCAGTGGACGAGGGAACGTTCCTACTTTAGGGAAGGCAAAAGACACTAGAGGTTGAGCATGGCGAAAAAAGCGATCGTAACCGGCATCACGGGCCAAGATGGGGCCTATCTGGCCAAACTACTTCTTGAGAAGGGGTACGAGGTCACCGGCACTTTCCGGCGTGTTGTGTCAACAAATTTCTGGCGCATCGAGAGTCTCGATATTGCCCGGCACCCCAAACTCACACTGGCGGAACTGGATCTGACGGATATGGGTGCTATGATCCGTCTTGTTCAGAAGTTTGAACCTGATGAGATCTACAATCTGGCGGCGCAGAGTTTCGTGGGCATTTCGTTCGACCAACCTCATACGACATCCCAGATCACAGGCATTGGAGCGTTGCACTTGCTCGAAACTGTGCGGATCGTGAATCCGAAAATCCGGTATTATCAGGCGTCCACCTCCGAAATGTTTGGCAAGGTGCAGGAAATTCCGCAGTGCGAAACAACGGCGTTCTATCCGCGCAGCCCCTATGGTGTGGCGAAACTTTATGCCCATTGGATGACAATCAACTACCGGGAAAGCTACGATATTTTTGGTACGTCCGGCATTTTGTTTAACCATGAAAGCCCGCTGCGGGGTTTGGAGTTTGTGACACGTAAGATCACCGATGGCGTTGCCAAGATTAAGCTGGGTCAACTGGATTGTCTGGAACTAGGCAATCTGGATGCCAAACGTGACTGGGGCTTTGCCAGGGATTACGTGGACGGTATGTGGCGCATGATGCAGACTGAAACACCGGACACCTATGTTCTAGCGACTGGCAAGACAGAAACGGTACGTAATTTTGTGCAGATGGCCTTCAAAGCAGCCGAGATCGATGTGACATTCGAAGGGCAGGGCGAGGATGAGATCGCAATGGATGCCGAAAACGGCCGCGTTCTTGTGCGTATCAATCCAAAATTCTATCGCCCGGCGGAAGTTGAACTGCTGATCGGAGATGCGTCCAAGGCAAAGCAGGATCTGGGCTGGGAAGCGACGACCTCTCTGGAAGATTTGTGTCAAATGATGGTACTTGCAGATCTTGAACGGAACCATACGGGCGTATCATTCTGATGAGCAAAGGGCGCTTGTTAATGACCGGACGCTTCGGATTCACCGGCCACTACGCGGCACGGGAACTGACAAATGCCGGGTGGGACGTGTGGAGCACGGGTCTGGCGGGCGCCGTGGACGGCGATGCGAAGTATGTTCCGGCTGATCTGACCCAAAGTGATCAAGTGGCACACTTGCTAGAGAAGGCGACCCCGGATGCAGTGCTGCATCTGGCCGCAATTTCGTTTGTGAAGCACGGCCGGGCCGAAGATTTTTACCGCGTCAATCTGATGGGCACCCGCTGTCTTCTGGAAGGGCTTTCAGAGCGCGGTTTGGGTCAGAAGGGCGTTGTTCTGGCAAGCACCGCCAACATCTATGGTCATACGACGGAAAGCCCAATCTCGGAATCGGTATTGCCGATGCCAGTCAATGACTACAGCGTATCCAAACTTGCAATGGAATATGCGGCGCGGCTGTTCATGGACAACCTACCCATCATGCTGATACGGCCCTTCAACTATACGGGGCGCGGCCAGGATCCAAAATTTCTCATTCCCAAAATAGTTCAGCACTTTCGGGACCGCGCGGCGCGTATGGAACTGGGCAATCTGGATGTTGCGCGCGATTTCTCAGATGTGCGGGATGTTGCGCGCGCTTACAAAGCGTTTTTCGATCAGATTGACCCCGGCACAGTGACCAATATTTGCTCGGGGCGGGCAACACGATTGCAGGACATCGTGACAATGTGTCGTGAGATCACAGGCCATGATCTGTCTATAGAGGTGAACCCCGCTTTTGTGCGCGCGCAAGAAATCAAGGAACTGTCAGGCGACAGCACACGTCTTGAGCGATTTTTGCCCAGCCAGGCGCGTATCCCTTTGCGTGAAACGCTTACCTGGATGCTGGACGGAGCGGCGTAACACCAGGATTCCTGTGGGCAAACCACCGGAAAGCACATTCAAACTATAAGGGATGCGCCCGCGGCAAGCTTTGATAGGCATCCGATTTCATCCAGTATTGCAGCGCAGGCCTTGGGGCGCCGTTACTCTTGAAAACAAGGCGTTTGAAAATACCCCGGCATTTCCCATCACTGTGGAAAAGCATTCGACGGAAAGCTTTGCGCGGGCGGCCGTTGTGGTTGAAGAACATATCTTCAAGAAACGAGCGGTTCTCAAGATACCGCATGTGCTGGGTGGCTGCATCGTTCTTTTCGGCCATAACAGACTGCTCCGACCGTAGGGCTTGAATATGCGATGCATTCTGGTCTCTTTCGATGAGAGCTGACTGCATCTCAACCGTCATATAATCATCAAAGATATTGGGAGGGTATTTGAACGCAGACACTAGTTCATCATGATGTTCGCGCGCCAGATAATACCTGTTCAAGCCATCGCAGTAGACGTCAACGTAGCGCGCCTCGATCAGGATATCTTCCCACTCCTGATGGTTCTCCACCTGTGACATGGGCTCCATTGCTTCAACAACAATGATCCAGGGGCGAAAACGCTCCCAGTCATTTCCTTTCAGTGCAGGTCTTTCAAAACCTTCCACGTCGACTTTGAGAAAGTGGATGTCCTGATCCGCCGTCAGATGCGTGTCACAAATGTCGGCCAAAGTGGTCATTGGCACCGATATGTCGGATTTTTCAAACCCCAGTTCGACATGGTTATCGGCGATCTTGCCAACAACGCTCGATAGACCCGCGTTGCTCATGATGTGCAGAACCGCCTCACCAGGCGTCTCCCCCACCACTACACCTAGGTTGGTATCGCGCAAACGCTCCATATTGAGTTGACTCAGAAGCTCTAAGTTGGGCTCTATGTTGATCCCGTTCCAGCCTCTTTCGTAAAACGCTTTGGTAACATTATGAAAGGATGGCCATGCGGCCCCGACATCTATGTATTTGCCCATCTCGACATGTTTCAGAGCGCGCCATAAAATCAGGTCTTCTGCGTTCTGCGCGTATGAAATAAATGTCATGGCACTCTCCAACTCATCGTGTATCGAGAGCGTCTCTAGCGCGGTTGGCAGTAGTATGCCATGGGAAAATCCTTGATGCAGCTGCCGCATCATGGACGACCTATGAGGGTTGTTAGACCGCTGGTTTCAGCCACTGGCAACCACATGCGATATTTTTGCTATAAGCTTTAGGGCCAATCATTGACAATGAGACCGCTGGTCGTATCGTGCGCGCATCGTGGCAATCTGGCCCGTTGTTATCTGGAGCGTACTGTGTGAACTACCCCCAAGAAACATTGTCCAATGAAGAACGCCTCGCCCTGGGGTTGCGGTGCCGCGATGCTGATTGCGTACCCAAAGTGGCGGATGCCGGGAAAGTCTATCAAGACACCCAAGGTCGCGAGCTTCAGATAATGCACAATGGGCTGCGCGTGCTCAACGGCGGGTATTATGGCGACTGGATGAGCAACCTGATCAAGCTGTCTGACGGACACCATGAGCCGCAGGAAGAACGCCTGTTCCATGAGGTGGATAAGTGCTTGTCCGACACCGCCAGAATGATCGAATTGGGCGGCTTCTGGTCCTACTACAGCCTTTGGTTTCTGCAACATCAGCCTAAACGGCGCTCTGTTGTCCTTGAACCCGAACCGGAGCATTTGGAAGTAGGGCGCATAAACGCAGCACTCAACGGTCTTGAACCCATTTTTAAAGCCGGTTTTGCAGGCCCTGAACACATTCCCTCAGCCTCGTTCCAGGGGGAACGCTCAGGCCCGATGCAGATCCCAGGCTATTCTGTGAACCACTTGATGAAGGAGCAAAGATGGGATCGGCTGGAGCTGCTGCATTGTGACATTCAAGGTCATGAGGTGGCAGTGTTGGAAAGCTGCCGGAAATTGTTTATTGCGGGCAAGGTTGATTGGGTATTTGTCTCAACACATGCGCATCAGATTAGCGGCGATCCTCTGACACATCAGAAATGCCTGCAAATCTTGCAGGAGTGCGGTGCGTTTATCGAAGCCGAGCATGACGTGCATGAATCCTTCAGTGGGGACGGCTTAATTGTTGCGCGCTTTGGCCCGCCACCGCGTGATTGGCAGCGTGTCACGTTAAGCCATAACCGCCATAGCACATCATTGTTCCGCAGCCTCGCTTACGACTTGGCAGAAAACCAGCAAACTTTGGCACACCTTGAAGCGCACCCGCGATCAAATGATGCAGCCGCAACCGTTCAGCATGAAAGCCTTGCAAAACGCGGCACCCTTTATGAGCTGACAGCCGATGGACCCCTGGGCCCTGCAGGGTCGACTCTGTTGCTTAGGGATGATGCTGTCATGTCCCCCGAGATCGTGAAGGAGGCGGCATGGGAATATGATAACATCGGAGCGTTTGCCGCACGTTGTCAGCCCGGCAAGTCCTATACTCTGGTTGATATCGGCTCCAATATCGGGTTGTTCAGCCGGCAACTGGCCTTCGAGGTGCCGCAAATCGCTCGCTTGTTGTGCGTAGAGCCTGATGAAAAGAATTTTCAGGCGTTGCAGTATAATCTTGGGCCCCTGGGGGATCGGGCATCCTTGTTTAACGTGGCTCTGGGGGACACGGACGCGACTCAGGAATTCTTTCGGGATTCTGAAAACATCGGGAATTACTCACTCAATCCTGACGCGATGCGTGCGCGTAGTTTTGATCGTGTAGAAGTCACCACCCGCGAGACGGCAGCCTGGATGCAGACCCATCTCGGCTCCACTGAGGCCATTGTCTGGAAGTCAGACACTCAGGGGTTTGATGAGCTGATAATTTCACGCACGCCCATGGAAATCTGGGAGCGGATTGACGTAGCCCTGATAGAAATCTGGCGCATTGCCAAGCCTGACTTCGACGCTGAAGCTTTTATGCAGCGGCTATCGGTGTTCCCCAATCGCAAACTTGGTACACGTACGGATGTCAGTGTTGATGCGGTTATGGATTATCTGACCGGGGATGACTGGGAATTCGAAGAGCTGTTGCTTTGGCGCTAGAGATGCGAGCGATATGAACCGTCGTAGGTTCAATGGTGGTTGCCAGTTTTCCGCTATCTCGGGTTCATCATCATCTCATTAGCTGTTTTATCTCAAGGCTTGATGGTGCGATCCATTGGATGGAATGGAGGGATGCCTTATGGGACAGTTACATCACGGCTGCGCCACAGGAACGTAAGCATACGAGCAGCAAAACGGCGATCGCAAGCTTCGAACGCTGGGCTGAGCAGCGGGCTCGGGATCAGTGTAAAAACCGTTGCGAGATGGCGAAAGCGGCAAGCGGTCGAGGATAGAAAGCCAGGGCCTAAGGAGCCAATTTCCTCGACGGTTACAACGAGGCCCGTTGTTGGAACGCACTAAGCGGTCTCACGCCTTACGAATAAATCTGCAAAAACGGGTGCTAAGCGGGATTGTCTTCATCCATGTTCGCGCATTGGGTCCTCTCTGCGGGGCCGCTTGCGGAGTTTTGTCTGGACAAGGTTGCGCCCCATCACTGGGCCTCATCGGCATCGAAGATCGGGTCAATCACAATAACCAGGCGTGTTTCGCCCGTACCTGAGATAGGTGGCGAGCGGTGCAACAGACCAGAGGGCGGGTTCTGCGGCCAAAGCGTCCCGCGCATGACCATTGGCGATCCGGTGCCAACAGTGAAGACCCGTTTTGGGTCTTCGCCGTCCAGCGAAATGCCATATTGAGTTCCCGTACCCCGATAAGTGCAGATCAATCGGGCATAGATCGCGTCTACGTGGAATTTGCGGCACGCGTTTGTGGTGATCGCGTCCAGGCGAAGGCGAAGATATGGTGCGCGCATCACTTCCGCAAAACGCGCGGCTAGGTCCGAGATATCCTCTTCAAGCCACGCGCGTTCAGTGACATCTTCCATACCCGCGATTTCAAACAGATGCCTCACCTTGTCTTTCACAGCTTCTGGGCGCAGAACGAGGCGTGCTTTTGGCAGTTTCAATGGATCCAGCTTATCGATCCATGTTTGAAAGTCTGAGGTTAGCTGACGGCGCCAGATTGTTGCGGCACAACCGGGCATTGCAATCTTCGCCAACCCGTCTGGTGTGTCACTGACGCCAACACCCACAGCTGCGTTTTTGATTTCAGTTTGGACGTAGCTCATGCGGCATCCTCAACACGACGCCACAGGGGGAATGGATCGGGCAAGTCTTCTGGAAGATTGTCAGGGCTTGAGGCAAGGGACTCGGGCAGGAGGCAGGCGTTTAGCTTAGAACTCAAAACTGGCCAATCGATACCGGCGCCAATGAATACAATTTCTTGTCGCCGGTCGCCCCAGGGTTCCGCCCAATGCTGTTTGATGTAGTTTTGGGCCGACGCATGCTCTGGCCATCTTTCCTTTGGCACCGATGCCCACCAGGTTCCGATTGGCTTAACGCTCGATAGCGCGCCAGCAAGCGAGAACTCGGCAACCCAGGCAGGTCTGGATGAGATCCAGAAATGACCTTTGGCGCGGATGACACCGGGCATTTCGCCGTTCAGCACGTTCAGAATTTTCTCTGGCTCAAAAGGTCGGCGGGCACGGTATACGAATGAAGAAACACCATATTCTTCCGTTTCCGGAACGTGGTCGGCAAAGCCGTAAAGCTCCTTTGCCCACATCGGATGTTCGTGGGCGACATCAAAGTCGAATAGCCCGGTATCCAGTATTGCTGAACTTGCAACCTCGGAATGGTTCGTCTCGATGATTTGGGCGTCGGCATTCAGGCTGCGAATAATCTTGCGCGCGGCATCGGTGCGTTCGGGGCCCGCGTCTTCCACCTTGTTGAGAACCACGACATCTGCAAATTCAATTTGGTCGGTCAGAAGATGGACCAGCGTGCGTTCGTCCTCTTCCCCAAGTGTTTCGCCACGGTCGCGTAGAAAATCATGGCTGGAAAAGTCGTTGAGCAAGTTCACCGCATCCACAACAGTAACCATAGTGTCGAGGCGGGCGACATCAGACAGGCTCTTATCGTCTTCATCACGGAAGTCAAAGGTAGCTGCGACCGGCAACGGCTCGGAGATGCCGGTTGACTCGATTAGCAAATAGTCGAACCTTCCTTCAGACGCCAGGCGTCTTACTTCAGCTAGCAGGTCGTCGCGGAGAGTGCAGCAGATACAGCCGTTGGACATCTCGACCAGGGTCTCATCGGTGCGGCTCAGCTCAGTCTCCGCACGCACAAGGTCGGCGTCGATATTCACCTCGGACATATCATTAACGATTACAGCGACGCGCTTGCCCTCGCGGTTGTTCAGCACGCGATTCAACAGGGTGGTTTTTCCGGCCCCAAGGAAACCGGACAATACGGTGACGGGAAGACGGGTATCAATCATGGTTAGGAAACACTTCCTCTTTTGTGGCGATTTCTGGCTGATGGGCACGCAGCATGTCGAGGCTTCGCTGCAACTCGGGGCGGTTGAGGTCTCGGGCAATGACCACAATGCGCGAGCGGTGGTCTCCGCCGTTCCAGTTCTTCATCGGGACCGGCGGGTCGAATATGTGCTGAACGCCATGGAAGACAAATGGAGTTTCGACGCCTTCCAGAAAGACGATGCCTTTGACGCGCAGAATGTCTGGCCCTCGGAGCGCAATCAGCGTGTCCAGCCAAAGGTCAAAAGCCACGTCTTTCAACGGCGCGTCCAACACAATCGAAGCCGAGCTTATCCGTATATCATGCGGCGACATCACCAAGGGCGACAACTTGGGTTTGGAGATGCTTGAGAGGTTGTTCAGTGGGGCTAGTTCAGGAGGTGAATCAGGTGTTGTCCACGCAATCACATCTTTCGGCTCTATGTTCTTGCGTAGGCCGCTCCGGCCCCACAGCTTTTCGAGCTTGAAACGACCATCAATCGGTCGTTCGATCTGCGCCGTAGGGTTCAGGCCACTTAGACGGTTTTCAAACGCGTCTGCTGCCGTAGGTGTGACTAGATCCGTCTTACTGAGCAGAATGAGATCAGCCATCGCAACTTGCGAAACGGCTTCGAACTGCGCGTCCAGTGTTGCGGGCCCGTTGGCCGCATCAACGACGGTGATCAACCCGTCCATGCGGGTGGTCCGTGCCAGCTCGGGGTCGACTAAGAGTGTCTGGAGAATTGGGCTAGGGTTAGCTAGCCCGGTCGTTTCGATGATGATCCGTTCAAATCTTAGGCTTCCGTCATCTCGCCGTTCGACTAAGCTTTCTATTGTGCCGGACAAGTCTCCTCGAATGGAGCAACATAGGCAGCCGGATTGCATCAACACGATCTCGTCTTCAACGGACTCGATCAGATCGTGGTCCAATCCAGCTTCGCCGAATTCATTCATAATGACTGCGACTTTTCCGGCGGAAATCTCGGACAGCGCTGCGTTCAATAGCGTCGTCTTGCCCGCTCCGAGGAAGCCTGTCAGAACGGTAACCGGTATCCGCCGATCCGTTGTGTCATCGGCGCCATTTGCTGCATAGGAAAACACTGCCATCTCCATTTGTTATTATGTGATATCATAACATAATTTTAAACGAAAGGCCGAAAAGCCCAATTCATCGTGGCGACTGAAATCGAGAAAAATGGCGGCCAAGCGATGTAGGAGTGCTCAAACTGAGGGCGTCAGGGACACCATTGATACTTGAACCTCGGCAATGCGCGCCGGGCCGCGGTCGGATGTGTCTCGGGCTGAAATTGCACCCGAAGCAGGGAAGTCGAACGTGCCCGCGAAACACTGAGTTGCGTCGTGGAACATAATGAAGCTGCCGCCGCCGAACAGGTTTAAGCGTCGCGCTCGTCACGCGCGATGTCGTCTTCGCGCTCCGCATCTTCCTCGTGGTCGTCGGGTATTGCCAAGTTGTTTGCCTGACTTGACCGGGTTATCTGCGGGTCACTAGCACTCCGAGCGACGTGCAACGCCAAATACGGTACTCTATTTCCTTTTGTGTCAACCGTTGCTTGATTTTTTGTCGCTTGTTCTGCACAACTATAGCGACACGGGCCTGTACGCCATCATGGCCGGTGTTCGGGAAAACGGCGGCGCGATCGATAGCGTCGATTCCTTGATTGGGAATGGTGGCGTTGATATCAATGGGAGGTCTAGCATGAGCGTTGAAAACCTGAAGGAATATGCCCGTCGTTGCGCCGCAGATGCTGAATTGCGCGCCAAGGCCAAGGAAATCGGCGCCACTGATTTGGACGGCCAGATCGCACATGCCGCATCCATGGGTCTGACGTGGACAAAGGATGACATGAGTGCCTACCAGGAAGAGATCCAAGCCGATGGCGAGCTTGGCGAAGATGACCTTGAGAAAGTTGCCGGCGGCGTCGTGACCACCACCGCAGCAGCGGCAGCGGCAGTTGTTTCCGCAGCCGCCGCAGTGGTTGGAACCGCGACTGCAGTCACCACTACAACAAGTGGCAGCGGCTGGTAACAGATTGGCGCAGCCCTTGGGCCGATTGCGTTGTATGCAAGATCCAAGCTGGGGGACCGTTTGGTTCCCCAGAGATTGATCGCTTAACTGCTGACGATGGCTCCACGCCCCGCTAGAAGTCTCTCGACGTCCGACGTGCCGGGATTGAACCCATATTGCCTAGGCAATGATTTCGGGAGGGCTTCAGGTTTGGCTTAGTTGCTAGTGCGGTCACGGTCACCTGCTATTTGAAATGGGCAGCAGGAGCGACCTGGCAATGCCAGATCGGCGTACTGACGTTACTTACTCTACTCGCCACAACCGTTGCTTGATTTTTTGTCGCTTGTTCTGCACAACTATAGCGACACAGGTCCGCGCGCCATCATGGCCGGTGTTTGCGAAAGCGGCTGTTTATGAACAACTCCGATTGCAGGAATGAGCATGGTGGCGTTGATGTCGATGGGAGGTTTAGCATGAGTGTTGAAAATCTGAAGGAATATGCCCGCCGTTGCGCCGCAGATCCTGAATTGCGCGCCAAGGCCAAGGAAATCGGCGCCACCGATCTGGACGGCCAGATCGAACATGCGGCCTCCATGGGTTTGAATTGGACCAAGGATGACATGAGTGCCTTCCAGGAGGAACTCCAGGCCGATGGCGAGCTTGGCGAAGATGATCTGGAAAAGGTTGCCGGCGGCGTCGTGACAACCACCGCGGCAGCCGCGGCTGTAGCTGTGTCCGCAGCCTCGGCTGCGGTAGTCGGGAGCGCTGCTGCGGTCACCTCTACGACATCTGGCAGTGGCTGGTAGTACATTGGTGCAGCCTTCGGGACCTGCTAAATTTCAACGCGACCCTTCGGACAATTGTCCGGAGGGTATTTTGTTACGCGACAACGAGACGTTCCAGCGTTGGGACTTGCCTCGGAGCGGATCGCGCGACCCAAATCAGTCTGGCAAGAGGCGGCCTTTCAATTGCGTTCTGTCAGACATCAACAAAAAGACTCACTATGCCGCTCGCTGATTACGGAAAACTATATCTTTCGCCACTCGAACCATCTCTGCGCGCGCCCCAGTCTGCTGCGGAAGCCATCTCGCAATGGCGCGAGGAACTCACTCGTGGCCACCGGCTGCGTGTACGGGGCAGCGGCCATAGTCTGAGTGGCGCAAGCCTGCCCAGAAGAGGAGAAACGCTGTTTCTGACCCATGGCCTTGACCAGTTCGAAGTTGTGGAACCCGACCTTCTGCGGGTCGGGTGCGGTGCGATCATGTGGGATATCCGCGATTTCGTAGCCGCTCATGGAGCGAGCTTGCCGGTTTTTAATGGTGGATGGGCCGGCCCGACTTTGGGTGGCTATGTCAACGCCGGAGGCATGGGATTGCGCGTGCCGCCAACCACCCGAGAGGCCGCAACGCGCGGCGAGTCCAATGACGGTTACGTCTCAATTTCGGAAACACATGGTGGCTTTTGGGCGCATGTTGTGGCCCTCACTTTGATTGATGGCCGCGGTGAACTGCATAATTTGACACCAGAAGCCCCTGATTTTTATTGGATATTTGCCGCAATGGGTCAATTCGGTTTGGTCCTGGATGTCACCTTACGGCTTCAGGCCATTCCGGGCGTCACCAATCAATTTGCGGTTGGTCAATCGGGCAAAATTCCGGTCACCAATCCGCTCAACCCATCCGAAACAAATGATCTGCCGGGGGCGGATGGCATCGACTGGCTTTATTGGTTCTCGGCCATGGTTCCGATCGACGAAGAAGGTCGATTCTGGTCGTTGCTCGGAGATTGGACCAACCGGCATTCCGCTACGCTTGAACCCAGTGGCGGTTGGGTCGGCCCATCGCTGAATGGAGTGCCCATCGGCTTCCGGTATCTTGTCAAGCGACGTGCGCCAGTGCCCCCGCTGCTGTACCCGAGGGACGAAGACTTTGTCCTTATGGGGGTGATGGCGCTTTGCCGCGGTATCGGCAAGCCGGAGGTGGAAACTGCGCTTGTCGAAGCCGAGCAGGACTTTGTTTCATCCATTGTTGACGCAGGCGGTCGCCTCTACGTACAGGCCGAGAATCTGAGCCGGTCGCTAGACTATGCGGACTATTACGACGCAGAGACTTGGGCGAAGTTTTGTGCTTTGAAGAACAAGTATGATCCGCAAGACCTTTTGAATATCGGGGAGTTGCAGCGATCGCAAGAGACGGAGCCTGTAACCGTTGCTCAGATTCGCAGGCTTGCTGCTGCCACGCAGCGTGTTTTGAATACACAGCCCGGTTAGGTTTGAGAGGCGAAAATGGACGAAGTGGAAACAGCAGATGTCGCGGTGATTGGGGGTGGCCCCGCCGGATCGGTGATGGCAAGTCTGTGCGCCAAGGCTGGTCTGTCCACCGTCCTTCTTGAACGTGAAACCAGCCCGCGCTACCGCATCGGTGAATCATTGCTGCCAGCCACGCTGCGACAAGTCTTGCCCCTGATCGGTGCACAGGACGCCGTCGATGCCGAAGCCTATACTGTGAAGCGCGGGGCCACATTCTGCTGGGGCGCCGACAAACAGGACATCTGGACCCTCGCCTTCGGCCCCGACCAAGCCGACGATCCCCCTGTTGCCCTCAATGTTGATCGCGCAAGCTTTGACGAAATCCTTCTGTCCAGCGCGCAGAATTGCGGCGCAACGCTGCGCCGAGGGTATGACGCAGTTTCTGTCGGCGACGGTAACACCCAGCAAGGTCGCAGCGTGACCTACTCTCACCGAGAAAGCGGGAAGCAAAATGCGTTGCGCGCTCGATTTGTTGTGAATGCCACTGGACAGATGCGCCTGAATATCCCGGAATTGGATGCGCGCGAGCATTCGCAGTTCTTTCGTAAAGTGGCGGTTTGGGGATACTGGACCGGCGGGGGGCGCCTTGATGCCCCTCTGGATGGGAACGTCTTTTTCGAGACCTTAGAAACCGAGCATGGGACAGCCTGGGTGTGGTACATTCCCCTGCGCAACGGATTGACCAGCGTGGGCGTGGTTGCGCCGCGCGACTGCCTGGCCAAACTGCGGGTCGACCCCCGAGCAGGTTTGGCAAACTGGCTTACGACATGCCCACGGATAACCGTACTGCTGCGCAATGCCACACCGGCAAAGCATACGCCCTACGATCAAGTGAGTCTGTGCGCGGATTACTCTTATGCATCCAACGCTTTCAGCGCGCCGGGCGTTCTGCAGATCGGTGATGCCGCCTGTTTCGTAGATGTGCTTCTTTCGTCAGGTGTGCATCTGGCGACCTACGGAGCGCTGTTGGCAGCCCGGTCGATTAAGGCGACGCTCTCTGGTGCGGTACCGGAAGATATTGCCATGGCCGAATACGAGAGCCGCCTGCGACAAGAATTTTCCGTGTTCTACGCTGGGCTTTCGGGTCTCTACGATATGGATAAGCGGTCGCAGGATTATGTCGGCTGGCTGCGCGCCTTGTTGCAGAACAGCAACGGGGTGCTTATGGAATGGGGCCAGACATTAGACAATCCCGGTGGTCTGAATGTTGGTGGCGCATCGTGTTCCGACGCAGACCTGCGCACACAGGCACAGAGAAATCTGACCATGATGCGCGGGTACAATTCCTATCAATTGGCTTATGACGGCCCGCCAAAGGCGACGCCCATTGCCGCCCTCCCTGCGATCCGCAATTTGTTGGCAATCGATGAGCGTGGCGAATGGATTATGCCTGCTCACACGCCGCGTACACGCCCGCTCGCCACCTCGGATGCCTGAGTAGACGTGAACCAGTTATCGAGTAGCTGGTGGCCTATGTAGGGCTTTGGCTCTGACGGAGACGCATTGAGTTTTGCAACCCGAGGCAGAGTCTATTCTTGGGTCATAAAAAAGGGCGGATGTGCTCCGCCCTTTACAAACTGTCTGCCTACTAGGTTACCAACCGCTACCGGTCGAGGCCGACGTTACTGCGGCGGCTGTGCCGACAACGGCTGCCGCTGCGCCAACAACGGCTGCTGCAGCCGCGGCCGTGGTGGTCACAACACCACCGGCAACTTTTTCCAGATCATCTTCGCCAAGCTCGCCATCGGCTTGGAGTTCTTCCTGGAAGGCGGCCATGTCTTCCTTGGTCCAGGTCAGACCCATGGATGCGGCATGTGCAATCTGGCCGTCCAGATCGGTGGCGCCAATCTCTTTCGCCTTGGCCCGCAAATCGGGGTCGCTTGCACACCGGCGTGCATATTCCTTCAGGTCTTCGACACTCATTGAATTGTCCCTTCTCATGTTTTGCCACGAGTAAATAAATACCGGGTCCGTGACCGGACGCACAACTAAACCAAATGGCCTTGTTCTTTTCACACGAATAAATTGTACCGAGGACCCATCAAAAATCAAGCGTCGTAATTTGAAAGCCGAATGTTCTTGTCTGATCGTCGGGCGCACAGTGAACGCAGCCGCCGTCTGCATGGTGTGGCAAACCCGTTTCGGCTAACCAGGAAAAATCGCGAAAGATCCTAAGCAAAGGTTGCGCCTATCCGGACACCAGAGATGGTCCTTCGGTCACGAGAGAGACCACATTGGCCGCCCCGTCGAGCCCGGCACGGGTGCGCAGGACCGAATCGGAGAGGATTTCCTGCAACCCTGCGAACGCAGCCGCCCCGGATGGCTGGGTGAAAACCGCGGATGTGGCATGAGAAGACTGAAGATCATTCATTGCTTTGAGAGCTACGAGGTCAGAAATGGCCATCGCGCCAAAAAGTCCGTCACGCAGGATTTCCCAAGCCACGTTGGACGGTGTCTCGCACGCGAGACAAGCCATCGAGGTCGTGGCTCCTTCGGGAACGCTCCTAATATCCCCAGCCTCCAAACTGGCGACAACAGGCGCTACGTGAAGCGGTTCGGCGGTGATAATGCGAGGCATCTCCGCACCCAGTCTGGTGGCGAACCGCGCCACTACGCCAGCCGCCAATGAACCAACACCCGCTGGTACCAGGACATGTGTCGGTGGTGATGGCATTTGGTCGAGGATTTCGTCTACGATCCGTCCATAGCCAAAGAGCGTCAGGTAGGGGATTTCCTCGCATCCCGGACGGCCTGTGTCGGAAAATTCGACAGCGCCAGTGCGATGGGCGTCTTCGGCGGCATCTGCAATCGCCCGGTCATAACCACCTTCGACCGCCACAGTCCGCGCGCCAAACTGCGTGATCCGATCAAAGTTTTCTTGCGGCACGGATGCAGGCATAAACACGGTCGCGGCAACACCCAGACGGTGCGCGGCCCATGCAACAGCGCGACCATGGTTGCCATCGGACGCGCAGACGAACCTGTCCGCGTTTGCCAGGTCCGGCTTTGCGGCCAGTACCCCAAGAACACCGAGCGCCTTGAAGCAGGATAGGCCCTCATCCGCAAAGCGTTTGCCTTCATTCTTGATCCAGCATGTTACATGCTCGTCGCTGTTGTGCTTGTCTGCGATTAGAGGGGTTTGCGTCATCGCTGGATGCTTTGCGATGGCCGAAAGGATTCTGTCGGATTGCGCGGCGAACATTGTTCCGGGCTGCGCGGGCGACCAATGAGCGTTCCGAAAGTAGGCTTTTGACGAACCGATTTGCACAACTGAGCGCTCCTAGGGGGATGTTTGAAAATTCTTCTAGCTGTCATTTGGGGGAAGCTATACAATCTAAAATAGAAGCAAGCACAAATTTGTGAATAATGCGCGCTGTTTGGCCGATGGATCAGAAGGTGACATTTCAGATGTTGAAAGCCGAAATCCAGCTCGCCAACACACTTTCGGCTGTGCCGGGCTTGCTGGACCAACTGGATCGGACACTTGCCGCGATGGATGTGCCTGATGCCGACGCATTTCAGGTAAAGCTTGCGTTGGAAGAATTGGTCACCAACGCCATAAATTATGGGTTTGACGCGGGGCAGACATCACAGCTTGAGGTAGCCCTTCAACGCCAGAACGAAGACCTCATTTGTGAGTTGAGAGATCATGGCCGGATTTTCAATCCGTTGGACGTGGTCGAGCCAGACGTGACGCTGGATGTTGACCATCGCAAGGTTGGCGGGCTAGGCGTGTTTTTCGTTCGTCAGGTCATGGACGACGTAAGCTATGAAAGAGCCGGCAATATGAATGTGATGCGTCTGCGCAAAACGTTGGGCCGTGAAGGCGATTAGGAAGGCGAAGACAATGATGCGTGTGCTGGTTGGGAGCTTTGCAGCAAGGCTCATCGCCTATCTGGCGGTGGCATTTGCTATTGCTCTGGCCGCGGCAGTCGCCTTGACGATAGCCAAGCTGTCCACCGCACTCACGCAGGCGGTTGACGGGCGCTACAGAATTGTCGCGACGGACCTGCGTGCCAATATCGAGACAGGGGTGAATTTTGGCCTCGCGGTCGAAGAGATCGTATCCAATGTATCGGCGCAAATTGAAGACAAGCTTGAGTCCGACGCCGAGATTTTGGCCATTCGGCTCATTGCTGAGGATGGTCAGGAAATCCTCGCGTTGCAGTCGCAAACAGAAGACCGAGAAGGCGTGCAGGCAGAAGATATCGCAACGGTATCCGAACCGATCATCAACTCATTCGGAGCCGAAGTGGGGCGTGTGGAAGTTTCCTACGACCCGAGGGGAGCACAAGGTATTCTTGCTGAGTCCGCCCGCATTTTGGCCTTGGAAGCTGCCGCATTGCTTGCGGCCTGCGTCGGTGTGATCGGAGTAGCCAGTCTGATGGCCGCACGGCGTATCGATCAAAGGCTGGACCGGCTGACAATGCAGTTGGAAAATGACATGTCGTCCGAGACGATGGCCGAGGTAAATGGCGATCAACTGGATCAATTGGCGCAAAGCGCCGTGCAAGCCTATCGCACCAGCCAAACAGAGCTGGATGATCTGGACGGAGAGTTGCAGCGTTTGTCCTATCCGGCGCAGGTAGCCGAGCCGGGCAAGGGGGTGACCTGATGGATCAAATGTCCAGACGTTTTACCCTTTTTATCCTGTCGGCGGCGGTTCTATGTCTGGTTGTGTCCGTAAGCGCCTTGGGGCTTCGCTCGATCGGGTTGCTTGAGCGCAATGTGCGACCCATTCTTGAGACCAATGCGCTGGTCGTCACCGAACGCGTGCGTGACAGAATCGAAAGCGCCGTGGCGATGGGGATACCCTATGAGGCGTTGGCGCAGGTGGACGAGTATCTTGATCGTGCGCTGGAGGGTAGCCACGGCATTTCAAGCATCGTTCTGACGTCTCCCCGTGGCGTGGCCATGTATGCCTCGGGCCAGGCGCAATCGGATCCTAACCAAGATGGGGTTGATACCGAAGCATCGAGCGGTTCGGAGCAGGCGGAGCCTGATCGTATGCGGGACCGTGGTTTGCAGGTTTTGCCTGCCGGTATGCAAAGCGAACTGCTGCGCTGGCTGTCACCGGGAATGTCCACGACGGGAAGCCTAACGCAGAGTGATACGACCGGAGATGGCGTTGTCGTCCTGCCGTTGCTGACCGCTGATGGAACAGAGTTCGGGCAGATCGTCACGCGTATTGACCAAACCTTTGTCGCGCAGCAGCTGCTAGATGCGGCGGCGGATATCTTGGTCATGGTCTTTGTTGCTGTCGTGTTGGCGGTCGAGATTTTGCTGGTTGTGACATCCGCCAGCATCAGCAGCCCGTTGGCACAGGTGGCGAGGCTGCTCAATGCGCTTGTGGGCAGAGATTTCCGTCGGTTGGAAAAACCGGCGGGAGGGGTTTCCATGCGTCGTGCGATACGGGCAGGAAATGCTCTTTTGGAAACGCTGTCGACTCGGATGGCGGATACAAAGGCGCGCATTGAAACCGGCCTTACTGACGCCGCTGATGCGGATCGGATGCGCACCCGCCTTCGAGCCGTTGGCGAGTTTGTAGAGGGCGGGCGCAACAAAATTGGCACGGCAGCCCACCTGGCGGGTGTGCGCGGTGCCGCGTTCTTGTTCGTGATGACTGAAGAGCTGACGCGACCGTTTCTGCCACAGTTCATCTCGGAAGTGCTGGGCAGTGGGCCTGCACAAGGTTTCGACGGGTTTGACAGCACCATTCTGATAGCGGTTCCGATATCGGCCTTTATGTTGGGGGCCGCGGTGGTCGGAACGCTTGCGGCTGGCTGGGCCGATCGGGTCGGGCGCCGGAATGGCTTTATGATAGGGGCCGCACTTGCCAGCCTCGGCCTTGTGGCAACCGCCTTTGCTCCGAGCCTCGAGGTTCTGATTTTGGCCCGTACTGTTTCAGGGGTTGGCTACGCTTTGTGCTTCTTGTCGTGTCAAGGACAGGCGATAGATCAGACAACAACGGCCAACCGCACGCGGGGCATGTCTGTGTTCGTGGGCGGCATCATGGCGGCAGATGTCTGCGGGCCGGCGATTGGAGGCATTCTGGCAGAACAGTTCGGCTTTAAGCCGGCGCTTTTGCTCGCTGCGGCGTTGGGTGTGCTCAGCATTCTGCTGGCGATGCGATTGTTGGACGGGCGCAACGACGAGGCAAAGTCTTACAAGTCAACGCATTTTGGATTTGAACCCAAAATTATCTTTGAGTGCATGAGCCAGCCGCGCTTTGTAGTTGCCGCCTTGCTTGCAGCTTTGCCCGCCAAACTTCTGCTTTCAGGCTTCTTGTTCTTCCTAGTCCCCCTGCTCCTGACCGATATTGGGGCGACGAGCAATGAAATCGGTCGCATCACGATGTTGTATGGGGCGTCGGCGCTGATCCTTTTGTCGCTGTTCTCTCGGCTATGCGACAGGTTCGGGCTGCATGCTTTCATGGTGAGCGTCGGAGCCCTGCTGACGGGATGGGGGTTGGTACCGTTGGCCTATGGCGCCACGGTGTCGGCAGTGGCGTGGTCGGTTTTGATCCTTGGCGTTGCACAGGCCATGAGCATTTCGGCGCAATCGGCTTTGTTTACGATTCTGGCAAAACAGGAGATCGAGACGTATGGGCCGGGTCGGGTCTTGGGTATCTATCGCATGACTGAACGGGCCGGGTCGGTCATCGGGCCTCTGCTTGCCGGTGTTCTGTCGCAATATTGGGGGCTGGCAGGTGCGGCGGCAATTTTAGGCGGTTTGTCCGTTGTCACGGGTACCGGTTTTGCGGCCTTCTTCCTGGTTTCGGGCTTGCGGTCCGAGGATGATGACCTGAAAACGCGCGGCACAAGGGGGTACGATGTTGAGGCTGTGTGATATACGCGTTGCTCTTGTGAACTGCTGTGCCCTGGCGTTGGCGATGCTGTTCGGTACCGGAAGCTTGCAGGCCCAAGACCAGATGCAAAACCTTTGCGAGCGTCCGCATATCGATGGCGTGCCCCATGTCGTAATGGTTTTGTGGCGTGGTCCGACAACTGTCGAGCAAGGGGTTCAGGCTTATTTTGATAGTCGTGATCTGAAATTCAATGTTACCTGCCTCAGTGCGGATCGGGACAGCTCGCGTTTCGTGCGGCTTGTTGAGCAGGCGAAAGAGCTGGAGCCCGATCTGCTGTACACGTGGGGGACATCTGCAACCTTGGCCGCGGTAGGCACATATGACGAAAAAGGTGCCGCGTTTCCGACATCGCAAACACCGGTTCTTTTCACGATGGTATCCTATCCGGTTCAGTCTAAAATCGTGCCGGATTTTGCTGGTAGTGGGCGAAACCTGACAGGCAGTTCGCATACCGTGCCATTGGAATCCCAACTCAAGGCGATGCTCGCTTATCGTGACGTGGACCGGATTGGGATGATCTTCAATCCACGAGAGGACAACTCGGTCCTGAACATGCGTGCGCTGGGCGAATTAACGCAAAGGGAAGACATCAACATTGAGCTTGTGGCTATCCGGGTTCCCCTCAAAGAGCGTCAAGCTGAATCCCTAGGCGAGTCCGGCGCAGAAGCCGAGGCTGGCAGCGGCGAAGAGGAAGTTTCCGAAGGCCAGCCTGACCCTTCGACCTTGCCAGAGCTGATTGCCCGGATGGCCGCACAGGACGTACAGTTTCTGTATATCGGGCCGGATAACTTCGTTGGAACCAACCAGGAAACCATAATCGGCGAGGCCCTGTCGTATGGTATCCCAAGCTTTACCGGCACCGAGCTCGAAATCCTCGACGGGGACGCATTGGTTGGGCTGGTTACGCCATATTACAATCTCGGGCTTCTCAACGGATCGCTAATTGAGCGGATCCTTCTGGATGGAGAAGCCCCCGAGACAATTCCGATCAGCACTCTTGCACGGTTTACCTATATCGTGCGCATGAATGTGGCGCTGCGCATCGGTGTATTCCCGCCACTGGATATTTTGGAATTTGCCCGCATTCTCGAAGGAGAGACCGAATGATGGCCACCATGTCCCAGGGGCCGGCCAACGCGGACGGGGGCTATGCGCCTTTGCATGGGGCTTGGCCTCGGACCTTGCCACACGGTCTGGTGCTGCGCAAAATGGATATTGGTGATTTCGACAGGTTGACGGCTTTGCACGCTGAGCTGCACCAGCAGAGCCCGCAGCAACCCGCACCATTCGTACGCGAAAAAGATGCGTTCTTCGCTGAGCATCTGACAAGTGCCGGAGAGGTTTGGGGCCTTTGGGAAAACGCCGGGCTCAGATACCAGCTGGCCGGATATACCGTCATCGGGTTGCCAACTGCTTCTGACCCGGAAAATTTTGGCCGTGACCTGGGGATAGATGACGAGGCGCACCTCGCCCTGGTTGCACATTTGGACGGTACAGGTGTCTTGCCGCATCGGCGCGGGCTTGGCCTGCAACGCTATCTAACGGGGTATCGCATGGAGCGGGCGCGGACATTGGGACGCAAAACCGTAGTATCCATGGCGTCACCGCAAAACAGTTTCTCTTTGTCGAACCTGTTACAATGTGGCCTGACAGTTCAGCGATTGATCCGCAAATATGATGCGTTGCGATTTGTTCTGGTTCGGGCTCTGCCTGGTCAACCGACATATCAGGACGACCGACATGCGGTCACTGTGCCGCTTCTGGCAAACGCAGAAGAACATGAACGGTGCTTGCAGGCAGGCCGCGTCGGCGTCGCGCTGAGAGATATCGGTGGCCACTTGTCACTCGTCTATGCAAACCGGGGGAAGGACGCAGCCCCATGACATCCGGCTCCGACACCGCGGCACTTGCAAGGCTCAGCTTGCGCAGTCGGATCACGACTATCGTTTGCGTCGTATTTCTGGTTCTCACGACGCTTTTGCTATTCGAAATGCACAACCGCGAACGGGAAATGCAAACGCGGCTGGAAAATGCGTTGCTGACCAGTCTGGAGCTCAATCTCGAGAGCTTACAGGACGTCGAATTTCAGCGTGTAGAGGCCTATGCCCGCCGGTTTCAGGAGAACCGCGAGCTTGCTCAGGGATTGCGTGACCGTGATGCCGACCTGATTGATCTTGAGCTCGTGGAATTGCAAGCCGAGCTTGACCCCACCGCTGCGCAGTTTGTCAGCTTCGATGGCGAGTTTCTTGGCGGCTCTGACGATCCGCTGGTCGAAGCACCGATCTTGACGGCTGAACACCTCGATCTGTTGCGGGCTCAGGGCCGCGTCACCACCGGACTGACATTCGGGGCAGACGGGTCATTGGTCCATGTCGCTGCAGCCCCGCTTTTTGTGCAGGCGCGTCCGGTGGCTGCGGCCATTGTCATCAGCCCATTTCAACGCACAACCGACAAGTTGGCCAAAGGGTTCGGTTCGCAGGTTCTGACTCTGTCGCAGGACGGAGACGTTTTGCAAAGCAGCGGCACAGCCATGGTGGAAGAGCAGCAAACAAAAATCAGCGCGCAGGCGACCCGGTGGGGCATTTCCCTTTTGGAAGATGACGGGCGATTTCTTCAGATTGCCAGCTTGCCTGTTCCAAGCGCGTTTCTAGACGCGCCGCTGCACGTGGTGGGTGTTCAGGATGCCTCTGATGCGCTGTACGAAACCCGGATTGGAAACGCCATATCCGCACTTGCACTTGCCAGTGGCCTCACGTTGTTTCTTGCGTTCATCAATTGGTCGCTCAGGCATTCGTTCTTTCCTTTGAATGCGGTGATACGGTCGCTGGACGCTTTGTCGGAAGGTAAGACAGACCAGGCCGTGAACGTACCAAAGACAGATGATGAAATCGGCAGGCTAGCCGGTACGTTCGAAGTTTTTCGGAAGAGTATGGAAGCCCGGAGCGAATTGGAACGGGTCAACCGCGAATTGGATGTCGCGACCCGCATTCAGCAGCAGTGCCTTCCAACAACTTTTCCCGAACTGGCAGAGATGAGTTTCGCTGCGGATATGGTGCCGATGCGCGAAGTCGGAGGGGACTTCTACGATGTGTTCGACTTGCCGTCGGGCAAGATCGGATGCGTGATCGCCGATGTCTCTGACAAAGGCATGGGGGCGGCCCTGTTCATGGCCATCTCGCGTACCGTCATGCGGGCGATTGCCGCATCGGCGCGAGGGCCTGCGGACTGCGTGACGATGGTGAACAACTACCTTTGCGTCGACAATGACGCGATGCTCTTTGTCACCTTGTTCTATGTCGAAATCGACCAGAATACCGGCGCAATGGTTTTCTGCAACGCAGGGCATAATCCGCCGGTCATCGTCGGTCCCGAGACCGAACCACGTTATCTGAAGTTCGATCAGGGTCAGCCTGCATTGGCAGTGTGGGAAGACTTCGACTACGAGGAAGAGACCGGAGTGCTTAACCCGGGAGAGACACTGTTTTGCTACACAGATGGCGTGACCGAGGCGATGTCAGCCGAGCTTGAGGAGTATGGCGAAGCGCGTCTGCTAGAGGCGATGCGCCCGCTGATGGGGGCCACGCCGTCGGACCAGCTTAATGCGGTCATGAAGTCGGTCTCGACCTTTACGGAAGGGGCTGAAACCAGTGACGATATCACTTGCCTGTCGATAGAGTTCAAGGGTCCGTCGTCGCAATCTGAAGGCGGCGCCGCGGGGCAGGCGGATTGAACAAGCAGGTTGACGGGAGGTGGGCATGAAAACCATTGCGACCTGGCTGGTACATGTTGTCCGCGCAACCCGTGTCGGATGGAGTTTGCCGCCCGCCATGGAGGCCGGTCCCAAGGGTCAGCTTTTTGCCGATTTGATGCAGGCCCAGATCGCAGAGAAACTGTCGGCGGACAGATTGGCCAGCTATGAAACAGTGCGCGACACGGTGCGACAGGCAGTATCGGTGCTTCATAGCGAAGGAACCGACGCAGCCAGCGCGGTGTTTGCAAAGGCGCAGCGCTTAGCCGCGCCATTCGCCGCCGCGGATCCGGAGTTGGACGCCCTTTCGCAAAGCTGGATCGAGCAGGCCATGGCCTTCTACGACGTCAGGCACGGTGATTTGACGTCTGCAGAGGCTCGGCTGGAACGGGCCATGGCGGATGATACGCGACTAGAGCAGGATTTCGGTTATGACCTGATGCATATCGGGCGCATTCATACACTTCACCTTTGGCTACGCGTTCAGGCGGCAAAAGGCGATGTTTCGACTGCACTCAAAACGGCGGATGCCGTATTGGTTTATCTGCATGGTCACGGAGCGGATCTGCCGTTCGGCGCCGGGTGGTCCCCGCACTTGGCCATGCAAATCCGGCCCGACCTGGCGGCGGCCATGACCTATCGGATATGTAGTGAAATTGGTACGATCATACAGTCAGTGTCTCAGGCCGAGGCACAACAGTTTTTGCTGGCGATGCCGGGGCTTCAACAGGCTGCCACTTTGGACGCCTATAGCGAGATAGCCGCCTGGCGCAGTGCAAAATTGGCTTGGTGCGAAGGTCACGTCTACCAGTTTTTTGAGGTGCTTGTGCCGGCGCTACTGGCCGGGCGCGGCCAAACATGTCTGTGGTACGCGATGGTGCTGGATGCGGTTTCGGTCGCAAAAGCCCTGAGAGAACAGAGCGGCCTTCTGTTTGCGGAAGATGTCGCACAACGGGCTGAAGAAGACACTGCAGACCCGGTTATCCTGCCCGGCGCAATTCGGGCTGCCTTGCGAAACTGCGATGCAGCACCCGTCTCGGCCCCATTGGTTGTGAATTGGCCGAAACGCCGATTTCATTTGATGTGCATGGGGTTGCCCAGGTCAGGCACCACGTCTTTGTATACGCTCTTCCGTCCGATGCGTGCGGCAAATGAATATGCCGAGAAAGCAACCATTGAAGCGCTGACCAATCGGATGTCAGGTTCGGATCTGGCTGCATTTTTCGCACGGCGCGATCGCGAAAGCGCGTTGGAGATGGATGCTGCCAGTTTCTTGCATCTCGCGGCACCCGAGTTGGTGGCCCAGTGCTCATACTCTGGCTTCGTTTTGCCCATCAGGCCGCCCGCGGAGTGGTTCGAAAGCTATCTGAAAATGCTGCTGCGCTGGCATGACGGCTTTCAAGCCAAAGGCCGCACCCCGCCAGACTGGATGCAGGCATATGGCCAACTCCTGTTCGGCCATTTTGATTGGGCGGAAATTGCCTCGGAAGACGCGCGTGAGCGTTTCATGCCGAAGGTTGCGGAACGGTTTCTTGGTCATTGGGCTGATGCCACGTTACGCACACTCGATGTTCTACCGCCCCAACGTCGGCTTGTCTTGCATACGCAAGATTTGGGCCAACGTCGTGGAGATCTGGCGCGCTTGGCTGGCATCTCTGAAAAGCACATCACGACAGAGAGCCATGCCAATATCAGCCCGCCCGGCCCTGACATTCTGCAAGGAATATCCAGATCGGAATTGAAACAGATGGCGCACGACATCTGTGGCCCTGCTTATGCGGCCGCAAGCGCCGAAGCCGATGCGCACCGGGTGCCTGTTTAGAAAATGACAGTGCCGCAACACCAGATGCTCTCGGGTCGGGATCTCGTCTTTCTGGGACCATCCCTATCTTTGCCAGAGGCGGTTGTGCTGCATCCCGAAGCGGTTATTCGACCACCGATCAAATTCGGCGATCTTTACGCCGTTCTGGCATGCCCGCCCGCCCGGGTATTGATCATCGATGGATTCTTTCACGCGCAGACACCGATCTGGCAGCGAGAAATTCTCTCGGCGCTTCACGCCGGTATCGAGTTATTTGGGGCATCAAGCATGGGAGCGTTGCGGGCGTTAGAGCTGGCTCCATATGGCATGGTCGGATTGGGAGAGGTCTTTCGACTGTTCGACAGCGGCGAGATCGAAGGTGATGACGAAGTGGCGTTAAGCCACGGTCCGGCTGAGATGGGGTATGTTGAGCTTTCCGTTCCTTTGGTTGATCTGCGCTGGGTCTTGGGAGAGATATTCGGAAATGAACCTCACGCTAGAGATTTGATCGCGCAAGTTAAGTCTTGGGGGCATGTGAATCGCACCGTAGAACGGATCGTTGCCGCAGCGGACCGGTTGGGGTTAAACGGCGCAGAGCTGAGGCAGTCACTTGCGGGACGGACCCGATTGAAAACCTTGGATGCAAGGGCTGCGTTGACACTATTGGCCGATAGCGGGCCTGCCGGCGTCAACAAGACGGACCTGTGGATGATCCCCGACCCAGCGCCGCTTGATGTTGAACCGCGGCTATCGCGCCTTGTGAATGGGGCAGATGGCCGACCGCTCTCCTTGCGCGCGCAGTTGCAGGCCCGCGCCGAACAGCCCGGAGCCTTGTCGGACGCGTGGCGACTAAGCCGACGTCATTGGTTTCTTCAAGATTGGTGTGCATTGACAGGGCAAGGTCCAAACGAGGCAGAGGTTTCTCGGTTTGCGGGTCAGGCCGTAAGCGAATATGCGAAGGTTGGGGGGCAAACTCAAGAAAGCTGGCTTGCATTGCATGGGCTGCGGCCCGAGGAGATGCCATCCGTTTTTCAGGGCTCGGCCACAAGCGATTGGATCGCGCGACGACCCCTTTCAGATCTGAACTTGATATGTCAGTTCGGTCCGGAAGTGCCCCCCGAAATGGCAGTTTTGCTTGATTGGGCAGCGCGCTCTGGCGTGATCCCGCCGGGCGACACGGCGAATGAGGTACACGCGACTGCCGTTTGGCTCGTTCAACAGGGTCCGTTGTTTTTCGGGGCTGTGGACTGGCATCAGGACGTCGCCTTGCTTGATACGTCAATCGCTGAAAATCAGCTGTTCGCGCGCGCCGGATCATGACCATCGGCACGCATGATCTGAGCGGATTGAAATTCGCACAAGGACTGTCGAAGCAGTCAAGCCAGATGGGCCAGATGCGCAAGTATTCGGCGGAAGAAACCTGGACCCGGATCCAACCAGATCTGAAGTCATGCGGTGTGACTCGCGTGGCTTCCATTACGCCGTTGGATGTTCTTGGTGTTCCGTCTTGGGTCGCTGTGCGCCCAGGTGGCATGGTGCTTCAGGTATCCAATGGCAAGGGGCTGTCAGACGCTACTGCACGCGTGTCCGCCGCAATGGAGGCCTGCGAGTTGCACCGGGCCGAACACCCTTTGCCCAGCCAGATTTGGCGAGCCTCGAGCCAATCTCTTCCGAACGAGCGGGGTGGGGGTGCCAACCGCATCCTGCGCCCGCATGAGTTGCCGGGCATGTTGCAGAGATACTATCATGATGAGTTCACGGGCGAATGGACCTTGGGTGTAAACCTGAGCAATAGCGACCCGTGTTTTGCACCCTCCAGCGCCGTCTATTTTCTGCGCAGGCCCGGTTACTACGAAACCAGTTCGAACGGCCTCGCCTCTGGGAATTCGTTGGCGGAGGCCTATCTACACGGGCTTTACGAAGTAATCGAGCGTGACGCGATGTGTGCCGTTCGACAGAATGGAAAGCTGTTGCTACGGCAGAGAGCACAGATCATCGAGCCCGATAGCGTCGATGACCCTGTCGCGCGATTGATCCTTGATCGCTGTCACGAAACGGGTTCCGAGATGCGATTGTTCGCGCTTCCAGGCGCAGTTAATCTGCCGGTCATTTGGGCTGTCTTGTTAGATCAAGGCTCTGGTTCTGCCAGGTCGAGCTGCAATGTCGGGTGGGGATGCCATGCACAGCCGCAGATTGCGCTACATCGTGCCATCACCGAAGCCACCCAGTCCAGACTTGGTATGATCCATGGCGCCCGAGATGACATTTTGCGCAAACCCGTCCACGCGGTCGAAGGTCCTGCAGCGAGCCCGGTCTTCGCGTTTTTTCGGAACCTGAAATCCGATACCTCCTGGTCCACCATTTCCAATGCCCCATACCTTGATCCGGGGCAGGGGCCTGACATCGCGATCAGAAGGATTGTAGATGCGCTTGAGAAGAATGACCGTGGCCCGGTATTCGGGTTCGATCTCAGTGATCCGATGCATAGTTTCTTTGCTGCTCGGATCTTGGCCCCCAAGCTCAAGTTCGACAAAGCACTATTTTAGGTTGTGTCGCGTGGAATAGTGCGAAACTATGACTGAAACGCGGTTTTTGGAGGAGCGATATCGTGACCAGTATGATCGAGACCGGACGGGGAGAATCCAACGTAGAAATGCGCGACCGTAACCGCTATGTCGACACGCTTAGCGATTTTTCACCTGAAGAGATGGAAAGTCTCTGCCAGGTGAAGCGCTTCATCGAGTGTTATGAAGGCGATCGTGACTTCCGCAAAGCACTGGATGACGGCGGTAATTTTTCTGATGACCAGCGTAAGATGCTGAAAGACATCGGGGTGACGTTCGAACCCGAAGAGCTTGCCTTGCTTTGGGAGCAGCCGAGCTTCAACGCCGAGTTTAGCCACCACGGGTTTTCGGTGGACAGTTTCGAAGAACTGCCAAGCGAAATTCACGAGACTTTGGCGCGTTATCCGCGTTTGCGCACATGGTTTCTGTGGCGGTTTCGGCGCGAAAAGACCGGCTTTGTTCAGAAGAAAATGGTGCTGTCCACCCGGTCAGTGAGCGATGAATACACGGTCTGGCGCGCACGACGCATCGCAACCACACGGAATGAGCTTGGAAGCTATGGCTGGGATATCGATCACCCCTGTCATGCCGTCGAGATGGCCGTCGGTTGTTCTGTCGGCTGCCATTTCTGTGCTTTCGATGCGCCGAAGCTGCAAACGGTCTATGACGTTTCCGTACCGGAAAACCAAGCGATGGTAGCAGGGGTCGCGCAAGGTATGGCTGATGTGCTTGGGTGGCCAGCCGCACATGGCATGCTCTACTGGAGCACGGAACCTCATGACAATCCGCATTACGTGAAACTGTTGGAGATCTGGCAATCGATTACAGGTGCGTCTTTGTGCACCGCGACAGCGCGTGCCAAGGAAGACTGGGTCGGCGAGTTGATTGGATTTTATAGCAAAGTTCCGGCGCCGTGGCCCCGTATCAGCGTTCTGTCACGCAACATCATGCGGCGGTTGCACAAAACGTTTACGCCTTCGGAAATGCGCGACACGATCCTTCTGATGCAACAGGCGGATGCCGAAGTATTCCGGGCGAAGGTGCCCGGCGGTCGCGAGCGCATGCTGAAGCAGCTGGTTGAGTCGGATGATTTGCGCAATATCGACACGGACAATCCGCCCGACGGATTCGACGTGCCCCAAGGATCGATCGCCTGCGTCTCTGGTTTGCTGGTCAACATGGTCAACCGGTCCGTTCAATTGATCAGCCCCTGCTACACGACGCTGGAAAACCGCTATGGCTATCGCGTGTTCGACAAGGCGAAATTTGAAGACGGAGAGGACTTTAAGCGGGTGCTTGAGAAGATTGTGGCCCGGTCAATGGTAACCGAGCCCTATCAGCAGATGCCCATGAAGTGGCGCGACGATCTGAAGTTTGTCGAGCAGGAGGATGGCTTCACCCTGATATCTCCGACCACGCGGCGCGATTTCCGGCGTGGCACATTGCATCTTGTCACTGGCGCGCTGATTTCCGAGGGCAAGCTGACCTATGGCGAAGTATTTGATCATCTGTCCGACCATCCGGAAATCGGTCCGATGGCAGCCATAGCGATGCTCGATAATCTGTTTTCCAACGGGTATCTCTGTGAGATGGCGATCACGCAGGATTACCGCGCCAGGAAGGAAGCGGAAAACCCAGCGCTGCGGGACGTCGAGATCGCGTAGTTTGGTCATTAAGTCAGAGGTTGGTCCGGCGGCCCTTTCGGCCGCTGGTTCTTGGCAACTTCACTAACGCCAACCACCGCCGCCTTCCGCCTCGCCGCCTTTGGTCGGCGATTGATTGAAGGGCGGACGCAACACACCGACATATGCTTTGGCCTCGGTGACCTCGGCTCCGACGATAACCAATTTGAGGTGGTGCAGGTTGCACGAGAGCGCGGGATAAATCACTTGCGGGCCGTCAGGGGACCATGTCGGCAAAGCATAGTGTTCCATAAACGGCAAATCCCGCAGCGCGCTGATCTTCTCGGGGCGCGCCAGACCTGCTGATAGAATCTGGTTTAACGCGGATTCCCATGGTCGCGTTGAGAAGGTGTTTTCCTTCGCATATAGTTCGATGCCCAGCTTGGGTCCGACACCATCCGGCATCAGGTCGATATTGAGAGCAGGCTCGCCCAATGGGTCAACGTACTTTCGCCATACGGTCTCAACTGTTCCCAAGTCTCCGGGCCAGCCGATCTGGTCAAGCCAAGCGATCGCAGCGTCGCAATCCAGGTTGGTCAAGCACAGACGGGTGACAACGACGTCTCGGGCCCCCATCACACCCATCTGAAAGACAGTGGCGCCTTCAGGAAGCGCATCGGCAAATTTCGCCAATTGGCCGCTGTCGATGTCCAGTTGGAAGAAGCGGCGTCCAAGTTCAGGCAGCGCGTTGAGAAGGGCGCGGTCGATACCGTTGGATTGTCTGTTTGGGCCCCAAAACATGCAGGGTTGGTCAAGGCAGCTTTCCAACTGGTGCCCTTCGGCGCTTGCGCTGTCGACTTCAAGCCAGACATTGCCAAGCATTGGTTTCCACTGCGTCCCGTCCCGCCAGTCCAGCGCAAAGGCTGACAGAGCGTCCCAGAATGCCGACCGCTTCAAAACAGGAGCGGACGACGAGGATGGACGCCCCGACACATGGTCTCCGGCAAGTGCGCTGATCGATCCGTTGCCCTGAGCGACTTCCCAAAGAATGTCTGCGCGTGCAGCAGGATCGCCCAATCGGAGTTCAAGACCCCAAAACGGCGCCATCTCTGCTGGCAGTTGATCAGCCACGTGATAAAGCCGCGTCATGCCGGTTGTATCGACGAGCTCGGGACGAATACGTGGTTCGACCAATCGCAGTACATCGCCGATACTCTGGCAGTGTGGAGCCAGAGACCTTTTGGCGGCGGGCGTGGCTAGAACATCGTCCTCTATCTTGGATGACGTTGCAGAGTTGGAAGGGGTGGTCATGTCCCTGCTACCTCAAAACCATGTTTCGGGTCAGGAAAAGCCCGTCGAATGTAATCGGGACTGCGGTCGCGGTCGAGATCGCCGCAGTGATATCGTCCACCTGGCCTTCCACAGCATGGATATGCAAATGCGGTTCCGTCGAATTTCCCGAATTCCCGACGCGTCCCAATTCCTGTCCCGTACCGACACGGGTGCCCGCGTCGACAGTCAGGCTGCCTGGCTGGAGATGGGCCAGTAGGACGGTGATGCCGTCACAGGTGAGTAGAGCAAAGTTTCCGGCCGGTGCCTGCGGATTCGCGCCTCCGATAGGTGTTTCGGGCTGGTCGTCGCGCGTTGCAAGAATATCTCCCTCACACGGCGCAATCACCGGCATGCCAAAGATCGCGTAATCCTCTGGATCTGAAGAGGAAAGGGACTTGGCGCGCCGCCCATCGGGCCAGAGTGCTATCAAATCCACGGCATATTTCTGGCTCGGCGTAGTGAAATGGTGGTTCACGATGATCGATTGACCGCCCTGCATAACAGCAATGCGGTCACCACTTAGCGGCAGGGCCAGATCGACGGCATCGTTGGGCACATTTCCTGCTGTCAGGATTTGTAGAAGATTGGACAGGAACAAGGCTGTTGGCAAAGCAAATGCGATCAGTGAAACCCATCCGCCCCATCTGCTCGGGACATACTGTGTTTCAGCGGATTGACGGACCGGACATGACCAAATCGTTGAGGCAATCGCCAGAACAATCAGGACCCATCGCCATTGCGATCCGATGGCCAACCAAACGACGCCACCGAGAAACAAAAAGGTCGAAAAGCTCAACAACAGTGCCGAGCGAAAAAGCCAATCCGCCCAGTTTCGCGGTCGCCTCAGGGTAAGATCGATTGCAAACAGAAGCGGAAGGCCGAAGGTCAGGATCACGGCCAGCCATTGGCTGTCGATCATAGAAGCTGCCTCCGCGCCAGCGCTGCAAACGATCCATCGCGGGACATCAATTCGCTGTAGCGCCCTTCTTCGATAATCTTGCCGCCCTCCAGCATGATGATCCGGTCGGCATTTACAATGGTCGTCAAGCGATGTGCCACGACGATCCGGGTCAGGTTCTGTTTGTCGAGACTCGCGTTCACGATTGACTGGGTCTTGTTGTCCAGCGCGCTTGTGGCTTCATCCAGAATCAAGATGCGTGGTTTTTGCGCCATCGCGCGTGCGATCATCAACCGCTGTTTCTGTCCGCCCGAAAAAGTGCCTGCGCCTTCAGAAACCACGGTATGAAGTTTCATTGGCATGGCTTCGATATCATCTTCGAGCCCGGCGGCAATTGCTGCTTCCATCGCATCGTCCTGTGTCAGCCGCGTAGAGCCTACAATATTCTCGAAAATCGTGCCTGACGTGAGACGGCTGCCCTGCAGAACGACCCCAATCTGGCGGCGCACGGCACCAAGATTCAGCCCGTGCAAATCCTGCCCGTCAAAATAGACGCCGCCCGCTTCGGCTTGTTCGAAGCCAAGGATCAAGCGCAGGATCGTGGATTTTCCGGACCCGGATGCGCCGACAAACGCCACAAATTCCCCGGGACGGATTTTGATTGAGACGTTGTCAAGGACTGGAGGACCTTCCGGGTCATAGCGGAAGGTTACGTTGGACAATTCGATCTGACCTGTCAGTTCTCCCGGGTCGAGGGCATCGCTGCGTATCTCGGGCACCGCCTTGAGTATCGGGTCTGCGCGACGATAGAGCGGAACAATTTCGATGATCTGCGAAGCAGCGGCGGCGAAGGCCATAACTGAAGCGTTGAACTGACCCAGTGCTGCGTTGAAGGAGAGAAAATCACCAATGGTGAAGCCAGGACCGTCAATGCTGGAATCGTTCAGTTGGTAGTAGACATAAGCAAACACGGTGATTGAGGCAGCCACTGGAAACATCGCGTTGAACACCTCTTGACCGGCATTCAAACGGGACGCGGCATAGGTGTGGCTTTTGGTTTTCTGATAGAGCTTTGCCCAACGCGCAAAGGCGCGGCTTTCACTATTTGAACTTCTGAGCTTGGCGATTCCTGCAAGAAACTGGAACACCTGGCCTTCGATCTTGCCCATCGTTTCCAACGCAGCCTGTTTGTGCGGAATCATCGCCCAGGTGAAAAATGTGGTCACGAGAATGACGATCAGGATCAGCCCGGTGGCGACCAATGCAAGTTCCCACGAGTAGTAGAACAGCAGCGCGAAGGAAAAGAGTGAGAAAATAAGCGAAAATACGGACTGCAACGTGGCGCCCGTCAGGACTTCGCGGATTGAGTTGATGCTGTTGGCCCGGTCAGCCAGATCACCCGAAGTGTAATCTCTGAAAAACCCTAAAGGCAGCGCAAGCAGCCTGTCCCAGACAGCGGATTGAATGCGCCCGTCCATTTTTCCGGTCACGCGCAAAACGGTGAAGCCGCGGGTTATGTCAAAGATGAAGACGCCCAGAGCAGTCAGGATCAAAGCTCCGATGACCGCTGTGAACGTGTTCAAATCGGCGCGCGGCACCACGTCGGAGAACAGATAGCCAATTGAAACCGGTACGGCGAGGCCAAGCAAGCCGGACAGCAATCCCAAGCACAACACCAACCATAATTCACGCTGCATGCCGCGCAAACCAAAAGAGAGAACTTCTTTTACGTCCAACCCCTTCAATGGGAACGGCACATAGAACATGTAGGCAAAAGCATTTAGTTCGCCTGCATTTCGCCGGGTCAGTTTGGTGCGTGTCCCCGACGCCGGATCTATCATGACATAGTCGCCAGAGGCAGAGCTTGGCATTAGAGCGACGGGCTGTGTTTCATCCTCGTCTAAATACCCAACAAGCGCACCGACATCCGAACGATACCAATTATCACGCAGTGCGACGCGCCGCATACGCAGCCCCGACGCGCGCGCATACTCCTTGAGCTGGTCAACCCATTTTCGGTGTGTGCCGTGCTTGGGTTTCTTCGCCGCAGAGCCCTGGCTGCGCACAACATGTGAAAATGCAGTGAAAAGCAGGTCTTCGCCCGTGTCGGTGTCTCCGCCGGCCTCGGCCAAGTTCTCCAAGTCTGGGCGCAATACGCTGCCCAGCGTGGCCAGGGCTCCTGTAAAACGAACTTGTCGCTGTCCGAACCGTGCCGCGCGTATTTCGGTCGCCTCTGCGCGCGTCAGATCGATCTCTTCCTGGATGATCGGAAGGAAGTAGCGATGGAAATTGTCCATAGCTTCCCAGAGACCGCCCAAGAACAGAAGCGTTGGCGTGTAGGCGCAACTGATCGTGCAGTCGGTTCCAAAACTGATCCAGCTCTGATCCGTTATCGGAACCGCTACACCGCCTTGCTGCAATTGGCACTCGTCGCGATCCAGAAACTTGGCTTCGCCGTCATCCAGCGTGCCCCAGACCACATCCTGAAACTGCGCGCAGGCGTCAGTGCCTGCTGAGAACGCCTGAGCGGGTTCCGCTTCAAGCACGAGCGCGTTGCGCGGAATTCGGTTCTGGACTATCGAGCGCGACAACAGCCCGACCCAAGTGTCGATCCAGTCCACAACGATAATGTCGAAATCGTCGCCCTGAACATCTGCGGCGTCGCCTTCGTAAAGCTGCGTACCCATGGCTGCCACGGCCCGCAGCGCCAGCCGATTGCCATTGGGCAGATCAAGGCTGGGTACACCAAACAGTACTGCACCGGGGCCGACATGCATGACGTGCCGCCCGGTCGAAACCACCTGATCTCCCGACATCTCGATGGCGTAGACGTCGATGTAACCCACCAGCACGAGCCAAATTTTTGACGTGTCTTCGATCAGGAAGGGGCGGTGCCCGCCCACCGCCATACGCGTGCCGGTGATCTTTCCCAGCAGTTCGGCGTCAAAGGCGTCATGAGTTTCGGTCTGGGCCATGTCCGTTTGTGTCATGCTCTCAAACCTCCTATTCCGCCTGCATCAGGCTGCGATAGGGCCCGTCCTGTTCGATCATTTCTTCATGAATGCCGCGCTGCACCGCCGATCCCTGGCTCAGCACGATGATTTCGTCGCTGTCGCGGACAGTCGAAAGCCGATGCGCCACAACCACGCTGGTGCATCCGCGCCGTCGGACATTGTCGTCGATCTGTTTTTCAACAATCGGATCGAGCGCCGCGGTCGCCTCATCCAACACGAGGATCGAAGGATTAACTGTAAGAGCACGGGCGATTTCGACGCGCTGGCGTTGCCCGCCAGAAAAGTTTGAACCCATCTCCGACACCTGTGTGTCATACCGTCCGGCGCGTGCTTCGATGACGTCCAGAATGGCGGCATCGCGTAGCGCGTTCACAATGTCACGCTCCTGCACCATTGTGTCCCACATCGACAGGTTGTCGCGTAACGATCCTTCGAACAGGAAAATCTCTTGATCCACGGTCGAAAGCGATTGTGAAAACACTCGCTGCGGGATCTCGTTAAGGGGTTTGCCGTCAAACAGGATATCTCCGCTCCATGGCGCATAGAGCCCTGTAATCAACTTGGCCACCGTCGATTTTCCGCTGCCAGATCCACCGATCAAGGCCACGCGCTGACCCGGTTCAATCACCAACGACAGCCCGTTGATCAGAGGGGGGCCGGCTTTTGAGTAGCCAAAGACGACGTCGCGCAATTCGATCCGTCCGTTCAATTTCATGAGGGCCGCTTCGGCTGGCGTTTTCTCGTCCTGCACGCCGGACCGTGGATCGAGCTCGTGGTTGAGAACGTCATCGAGGCGCGCAAGATCGCCTTTGATTTCCTGCAAGCTGCCTGCGAGGTTGACCATTTTCTCGATCGGGCCGGTGAAGCTTCGCATCAGGCTCTGGAACGCGACAAGCATGCCGATGGTCATCGCCCCGTCCATCACCCGAAGCCCGCCGAGAAACAGTATCGCCACGGTGATCAGGGCTGACACCAATACAGGCACCGATCCGAGGATCGTCGAAAAGAAAGAAAACTCTTGCCGGGATGCCAGATACTTGGCCTGGTACCCAGACCATCTGGAAAAGAAATCATCCTCTTGACCCGATGACTTCAGAGTTTCCATAAGCTGTATGCCGGCAACGGACGTGCCCGCAAGCTTGCCCTGATCTTGCATCAGCCGACGACTGCCATCTTCGCGCACCCGATTGAGCAATCTGAGGACCAGCACGTTCAGCAGAGCAAGCCCTGCACCAACCATCGCCATGATCGGATCAAAGGCGTACATCACCGCCAGATAAAAGATTACAGTCGGAAGTGAGGCGAGATTGGTTGCCAACGGGCCGGACAACAGTGTGGCCACGCGGTCATTTGCCGTTACGCGTGACAGGATGTCTCCGGCAAAACGCTGGTCGAAGAAACCCTGGGGCAGTCGGAACACGTGCCACAGAAAGGCCGATGCCTGCGTCAAGGCAATCTTGGTGTCCAGTCGCACCAGTGCAATCTGCTGCAACCACGTCAGCGCGCCGCGCATCAGCCCGGTGAGTGCCATTCCGATAAGCAGAGGCATGACCCAGTTATCGAGGTTCTGAATCAAGATTTCGTCGACGAAGATCTTTGAGAAGACCGGGATGACCAGCCCTGGGATGACCAACGACAAAGTGGCCAGCAGCACGAAGGTCACGGCGGTTTTTGAACTGCTCAGACGGCGGAAAAGACCAGCCAGGTCCTTGGGACGCTCACCACCCTTTTTGAACTCCGGCCCGGGTTCGAATTCGAGTACAACGCCCGTGTATCCTTCGTCGAACTCTTCAAAGCTCAGCGTACGCGGACCCATCGCCGGGTCGTTGATGTGAACTTTCTTTCCCCGGATGCCTTCCAGGACCACAAAGTGATTGAAGTTCCAGAACACGATGCATGGCATCTTGACGTCGAGTAGCTTGGGCAGACTGTATTTGTAGCCCTTTGCTGTCAAACCATGCCCACGCGCAGCCTTCAGAACGTTCGACGCTTTCGAGCCATCACGGCTCACGCCGCATTCGGTCCGCAAACGTTCAAGCGGGACATAGCGCCCATAGTAGCGCAGGATCATTGCCAGAGCGGCGGCGCCACATTCTACGGCTTCCATCTGAAGCACGGTCGGGACAGACTTTCTGCGTCCCTTTTTGCGAGCTGCTTCCTTGAAGGCGAGCAATTCCTTGTCAGCGCTCTGATCGTCTGAGGCGTTGGATTGGGAACCGGAAAACACGTCAGATCAAGCCTTTTGCAGAAGACAGAGTGCAGCGCGAGAAGGTTTGGTGGGATACATCAGAGGCCTGTCCATTCACGCAGCAATGGGATTACCATCTCAATGGGGCGCTGGGTGCGTACGGTCACTTCCCCTTCGGTCAGTGTGCCAGAGCGCAGTTCAAGCCCGGCACCTCTGTCAGATGTCCAGGCATAGCCAGAAACTGAATTCGGATCCCGGTCGAGTCGCACGATCGCCCTGTAAGGCGGGCCCGAGGCGGAAAACTGCCGCACAAGCTCGCTGTTGCGCAGCACCGCCATCATGCCATCGACGGTCGACGGGAAGCCGGACACCTCTGTGACTTGTCCACGAATGGTGCCATATTCCTCACGGGCTGCTGTCAGCGGCGAAATCTGAACCTGCATACCTGGTTCTACCGATTTGCCGTCGGATGGACCGACATACAAAACCAGCTCAAGGCTGTCGCCGAGGGTTTCAAATGACAGCGCGGCCTCGCCGCGGCCTAGAAGCTGACCGGCCGTGGCCTGCAATTCAGTTACGCGACCGGCAGCAGGGGCAATGATGACCGAGCCGCGCTGTAACTGGCTTTCGATCGCGGTTTGCCGGCGTTCGGCTTCGGCGACACGCTGCTGCGCCTGCTCAATCCGATCGTTATTGCTTGCCAAGGCGTCGAAACGGCGCACTTCTATGTCGGACAATACCTGCCGCAGCTCGCCCAGTTCCTTGAGGATGGAGTCAACGGCGAGTTGGCGTTCAAGAACGGCGTCATTTGTGGCACGACCGCGTTCTAAAAGATCTTCGAATTCTTCCAGACGTTCGCGCGCATTTTTCAATCGCACCTCGGCGACTGTCACCCGCTCATTGGTGGCGTCTATCTGCTCTTGTAGTGCATCGTTCTGCAACTCTGACTGCCGTTCCACATCTGACTGAACTCGATTCAGCTCACTCTTTGCCTCATCGACGGTCGCAATCGTGTTGTCCAACTCGATCTGCAGATCCCGCTGGGAAAGGCGCGCAACGATCTGATCCTTTTCGACGAGATCGTCGATAGAGACCTCCAACCTTTCAACGATACCGTCGGCCTGCGCCACAGCATCAAAGACGCGTCCGCCTTCGATGATCAGGATGCCATCACCTTTTACGCGGGAGGGCAGTGAGCCTAGAAAACTCCAGACGACGGCCGCGGCGAGCATGGACATTAGCATCAACATGGCGAGCCACGCTTTGCTGTCCGTTACCGGAACCAACCTGTCGAGCTGCTCTGGAGAGGCAAGCCGGTCCATCGCACTTTTGCGGAAGATATTCTTGCTCATCGCTCACGTCCCGGTGTTTTTGCGGGCCCTTTTCCGGATTTCCTACGGTTGTCCGCCACGCTCCGGTTCGGTTGACCCTTTGATTGAATTCTCTGCGGTGAAAACCGTTCCGTCAAGAGATTCATAAAGCGTTTCGCGGGCGCTATCGACTTTTGACTTCAAGAGGTTCCTGATCTCATGGCCTAATACCGAGCCCACAACTCTAAGTTGATGTTGTGAAAGGAAATTTGTCTCATTTTGGGGGAGCAGCGTCATCGGCTCGTGCAAGGTATCTTGATAGCGCTCGTCCGGTTCAAGGCGCGAATTTAGTCGTCCCAGAGTTGGAGACAGCCTGTCCAGCATCGCGGCCTGGACGCATTTTGCGGGGTAGGCCGCGTGTGCAGTGACTTCTGGCAACGCACTGCAGAGCGCGTCTGAGAGGATGCGGCCGCGCCGGCCGATTTCTGTATTCAGTGCCAGTTGTAACTCCGTTTCCGCGCGGGTCAGGCCCCGATTGATTCTTGGGGCCCTTGGAGCATTGAGGTCTTGTGCCTCTAGGCCAAGCCAATCTGCCAGGCGGTCTGTAAGATGCGCCTTGTGGCGGCTGTAGTTGAACAATTTGATCGATACATTCAGTTGATCGTCATAAGCGTCCAGAAATCGCAGTACGAGATCGGGTACGGTGTAAAGTTCAAAGAAACGCTCTAACGGGGCCGTCCCGCCTGCGCGTTTCACATATTGCATCCAAAGCGACGCCGCGTGCGAAACAGGGTCTCGGATCGCAAGCAAAATGGAAACTTTGTCATAACCAGCTTCGATGGCCAGCTGCCCCAGACGCTCCGGATCCGAGGCTGTTGCGAGTTGTGGAAAGAACTCTTCGCTCGACAGGATCAGCCCTCGGTCGGGGCGGGGGCGGTCTAGCAGTAATGCCTGCATCGCCTTCGGGGTTTGCGCCGCCACGAGGCCATTGCCCTGACCGATTTCCGCGTTGTCTTCTTCGTTCTCCTGCCAAGAAGGCGGCGGGTAATCATAGCCGTGCCGTGCCAACACAGATCGATTTTCCCTCAGAAGTGCCTGTAGAAAACTGGTGCCCGTCTTGGAGTGGCCTATGTGCAGTAAGAGTCTTGACATGGGACCTTCTGAGCTTGCTAAGAATACCAGGTGGCGCCGTGTCTTCAACGTAACCGCACCCTCAATGTACTGGGAAGTAAAGGTGATTTACGATGCTTGAGCAAGCACCCAATGCGTTGCGCGTCGCAGGTGTAACAGGCGCAGATGCGGAGTGCCTTCTGGCGACGCTTTCGCCGCCGTTTGAAGGCCCGAACAAGGCTCCGGATTTCCCATTGCCGGACGAACCCTTTGTGGAAACATGGGATAGTTACGCGAGCAGCCCGGACATCTGGTTGAAATTGTCGACGTCGCTCCCACAGCTGCGCTTCGAGATTTCAGATATGCAAGGTCAGAACCCCGCCTATCTGGCCGCGACCAAACGGGGGGACCTGTCTTTGGCACCAGACCCCGGCGAGGGTTTGCAATTGGAAGCGCCACAGGCTTTGAAGGTGACGCTACATCAGACAGCGGCCGGGCGAATACCCGTTCTCGAGCCTGCTACGCGATCAGATTTTGAAGCTCTCCTGCGCGCATTCTTGTATCGCAGCGAACCCGTTGCTGTGCCCAGCAGTATGGGGGCGGCTATGGTGTCAGGGTTCAACAACTGGGACCGAATAGCGCGGCTCAGGGCAGATTGGCTTGCCGACGGCAACTCCGAGTTTGATTGGACAGCGTATTTCCGGGCAGAGATTGTGCCCAATAAACCTCTATATCAGGATCGGTTCATAATCCTGTCGCGCGGAACCTACAGCAACGTGACCGCCGATGATTTGCCCGGTGGTCAGGAAAAGGTCCTGGAGTTATCACGGGTGATCCGGCTGGAACATGAATGCGCTCATTACTTCACTCGGCGTGTTTGCGGGCAAATGCGCAACGACCTGTATGACGAGTTGTTGGCTGACTATGCTGGTCTTGTCGCCGCGACCGGTCAGTTCGATGCAGAGTTGTTTCTGACTATGATCGGTCTGACACCAGACCGCGCGCTTCAGCCTAAGGCCCGCGCCCGAATATACCTTGACCAGAATCTCACGCCCGCTGCCGAACGCGGCATGCTGAGACTGCTTGCCCATGCGGCTTCAGTGATGGAAAGGTTGCATCAGGATCATGTCGTACCGCGACTGGGCGCTTCGCCAGATCTCGGGAAGGTTTTGCTTGCTCTTTCAGCATTGTGCTTCGAAGATTTCGCAGCAGACGACATAGAACACCGTTTCATCCAAGGCCTCGACTGGGCGTGCGTTTCCTGACGGCCGACCGAAGCGTACGGAGATTTTTTGCGGCGTCGCGTGGTGGCATCAATTGACTTTTGGCTGGTTAGCCTGCCAGTTTAGCGCGAACCAACAAGAGCAGTTAAAGCCATTAGGCTACATGGGAGCGACCGATGGAGATTAATGTCATCCAGCATGACGGCTACGCGCAGCTGGTTGTTACTGGCCGTATCGACAGTTCAACCGCCCCTCAGTTCGAAGGCGCACTTATCGCCCAGCTTGACGGGGCGGCGACGTCGACGCTCGTGGATATGACAGCCGTTGATTTCGTAAGCAGTGCGGGGCTGAGAGTATTCCTGATGGGCGCAAAAAAAGTCAAGGGAACTGCTGCGGAGATGATCCTCTGTGCGATGAATGACAATATTCGCAACGTCTTCAAAATGAGCGGGTTTGATCGCATTCTGTCGATTGCCGACAGCCTCGAAGACGGTGTGGGCCAAGTCAGCAATTAGAGGGTTTGCGCGGCGATGTATATCCCGCGCCCACTTCTGGCAGCACTGTCGAACGCTGCTCTGCCTCCGCTGATGGCGGTTCAAGTCACCCTTGCATCAAGCTTGGCCGAGCAGATGTCCGGTGTTTTGATCTTTGCCGTGTTTTGCCTGTTCTTCCAGATCATGCTGCCGCGCACGCCGCCATGGGACAGGTGGATCATGCTGGTCAGCGGGGTCGCCATGGCAATGGCCATTTTTGCACAACCCGACTTGCCGGTTGGCACGTGGTCTGACGCTTTTGTAGGGCTGTTGATCGGCCTGCCAATTGGTGTGTTTTGCTTTCTTGTGAAACGCCAGCGACTTGCCGAGGTGGCCGAATTGCATTTGCACAGCCCGGTATCAGATGGCCGATTTCTGGTCATACAAGGTGGAGCCAGCCGATTTTTGAACCATCACCTGAAATGCTTGAATGTTCCAGATCTTCGTGGCCAGTCATACGGGGTCGACATTGTGGCTGCGGGGCTGCTCGGTCTGCAGACGCGCAGGGTCTGGCCGCGAGGTGTGGATGATTTCTGGATATATGGGCATCCACTGTTATCACCGGTCACAGGGCAAGTCAGTGCCGCGAGCGACGGCGCCGACGACCAAGCGCTGGGAGCTTCGGATCGAACCGGCCCGTTGGGAAACCATGTCTGCATTCAGTATGACGATCCCGAAATTGGCATGGTCGAGGTTTGTCTGGCACATCTTCGCAAAGGCAGCGTTTCGGTTGCGAGGGGGGATGTGGTCAAGATCGGCCAGCTAGTGGGTGAAATTGGCAATTCGGGAAACTCCTCGGATCCGCATCTGCATATTCATGCGCATCGGCCTGACGGATCTGGTAACCCCCTGAGCGGTGAGCCGATACCGATCAGGTTCCAGGGCGTGAGCGCGTTGAGGCGCAATCGAGTTTTCACTATTCCGGCTTAGAGTCAGGTAGGCATTGCCAAGCTGATCCTGGGGATCGTCAAGGTGTTGGCCACAATCCCAAATGCCCCTAGCCCGAACGATGATCAGCCAAATTCGCTAGCCTCGTCTGACGGGCTATCGTTTTCTAAGATCCATCATTTCCAATGCGGTCTGGCCTTCCCATCGCCTTGCGCTCAGTCTGCGCAACGACGAGGATCTGCTTGCCGAGCAAGCGATCATGGTGAGTTGTGAGACGATCCGGGCGTCGATCATCGAGCCCATTAGGTGTCGAATACCCGCATCGAAGGATCGCTCAGACCATCCGCGATCTACGCAACAACGTGGTTTTGACGCAGACTTGTGACCATTGACGTTGTTAAGGTCAGTGAGTGAATGACTGTTGGGTATATCAAGTCGAAAGCCAGTTCATGATTTCCCTGACGGATAGGGGAGTGTTACGAGTTTGGTCGCTGTTTTCCATATAGTGGATGCACGCACACTGACAGGGGGCGCACTGCGTACAAGTATGACGCCCGGCTTTTGCAGCATAAGGTGCAGGCATGAGATGGCCAGCCTCTGATCTGCTAAAAGGTTGGCGCCGCGCTCTGACAGCTTGGAACTTAGCCCCCCGATATCATTGATAACGTTCATCAATCCTGTATCGCGGGCGGCTTGTAGGATCTGATCATCTGATGGTCTTGTCCGCAAGCCCAAGGTCACTGCACGGCGCATACTTCCCTTCAGGATCAATGGCCGTTCGGTGACAATCCCCACACAGCGGCGCAGGCTGCCCGGCGATAGGTTGGAAATGTCCTTTCCGTCTAGTTTGAGCTTAACATCCACGAGTTTGGAATTGCCTGTAAAAGCGGTTTCGATTTGATCCATCAGTGTCTTGGACACAGCCTCGGTCTGCCCCGGAGCCAACTTCAGAGCAGGTCCGTGATGAGACGTGACTTCTACTGAGACTGGTTTCCGACGCAGGCGGCTTTTGGAGTTCGTTCGTGTAGACAAAGGACGCTGTAGGGCGCGGATAAGTTTGTTGTGAGCAATGTGAAACCTTGCTGCCTGATCGCCGGACGCCATCGCATTGCGCAATGGTCTGATCATCAGCCCCAGCGTTGCCAGAGCGGCCGCAATTGTCCCGGCTGGCATGCCTTCAAGCGCGCCAATCCACATGATCAGGCTGGCCGCGACGGCTGCCGACACCTCTGGGACAGCTTTTCGGACCTCAATGAGGCCATACAAGCCTCGGGCGGTCTCGACGACCTGGGTTGCGCGGCGAGATAGCAATTTTGACTCAGTCCTCCGGCGCCCCAATGCTGCTAGTCGGGGTGCAATCGGCAGGCGTTCGGTGACATCTGCGGCAAGCCTCGCGCGGCGCTGGCGCAACGTCCGATGTGCACGCACCAACCTGCGTTGTGACAGAGGTACCCAAATCGCTGTGGGCAGAAGGGCACAGACCGCCGCCCATGCAAATTGCTTGTCCAGGTAGATCAGAACGGCGGTGGATACGGGCAACAGAACCGAGGCCTGCACCAATCGGGGCAATCCAAGGCTGGGCCAGCCTTTCAGTGCAGTCAGATCGCCTGTGAACCGCAGAACGTGATAGCCTAAGCGCTTTTGGTTCAGTTCGTTCTGGTCGCTCCGACTGGCGTGATCGAACAAGGTCAGGCGAATGTCTTTGGCAAAGTCCTGCCCCAAGTGTTCAGCGAGTACCCGAATGGTCAGCTGCATCACAGCCGCGCAAGCTCCCGCGGCGCCAACCAATGCTATCTCTGCTACGGGTAGTCCCGACCCGGCATGCAGCGCCACAAAAACCCTGCGCGTTGCCACGGCGACCGTCACGAAAGCCACCGCCTGCAGAAGGGTCGAAATCAGGACCCATCCTAGCAGGCGGCGTCTTAAACCAACAAAAAGTGCGGGGGGGTTCATGCCGCCAGGGCGGATCGACCCATCAGGGTACGTGCCGCCAGTGTGTTGGCATAAGCCGGATCAAGCAGCTGACCCTTTGTCAGCACTTGAACACCCGTCGCGATTTGGGCCTCGTTCACGGCCATGGGCGAGCATGACAGCATCCCAGTCAAAGCAATTGGACGGATCCCGTTGCGATCCAGTTCAGCGACGCCGCCCGCAGCCGCAACGGCATCTGAACATGCGAATAGATATTTTGAGAACCTGCTGCGTGCTGAGGGTGTCGCCAGAATGGCGGCCGTTTCCTGTTGGAAAATGCCATCTGCCAGCTCCATCACTGCGATGTTGCAATCGCGGGTCTCAGCCTCGCTTAGCAATGTGTCTATGCCTTCAACGATCCTGTGCAAGGGCTCCTTATAGGTGGTGACCATGCCCGCATCGGTAAAATCAGCGACATAAGATGCGCCAGTATCGGTGTAGGCATTGTAGTCGCCAAATGCGCCCGTGCCTGTCCCTTTTAGTACCGCAGCCTGCCAACCCGCCTTTGTCAGCCCATGGGCAAGCGCCGCCGTTGCGGTTGTCTTGCCTGAGTTCATCGAGGTGCCAACGACACAGATGACCGGGATTTGGCTGGTTGTGGTCGGTTTGGCCAAAGCGAAATCACGGGTGTTTAGAACGGTTCCGTCCTTGGATGTGATACGCCCCAAAGGTTGAATACGCGTAGGGGGTTTGATGCGCTCATTGCGCTGCACCATCCGCCCGATACACCCACCACCAGCAAGCATGTCGCTACATTGTTCATCAATCTCGGCAAAGCCTTCAAACTGATCGGGGGCATACCGGGCTCCGCACGGCAGAACGACCAGATCGCCTGGGTACAGGGTCGAGGGGCGCCCCTCAGGCAGCTGGATGCGCCTGTGGTTGCCGATCGACTTTACACGACCGAGGATAAGATCACCCGGTTTTGTCTGCGAGAAATCATGGCACAATCCGCCAGCAAGATTCGGATCAATGCGGCGTGTTGCAAAGCACCATTTCGCGGTTTTGAAACTGCAGTTTTTCATAGTTAAACTCCTGTAAGTAAAACGTTTTAATCGCCACACACCAGTCCGGTTAACCCCACTGCCGCGCAGTCTGAAAAGCTGTGGGCACATCCCGGAAGTTCACACAGCGACAGGTCAGCCGTGACACCGCGCGCATCAGCCGCGGCGCGAACTGCTTTGCAGTAGTAACGCGCACGCGCCAACCGGTGGCGTCCCTGAACATCATCGATGCACGGCTCTTTGCGTAAGGCTTCATCCCGGTGATGATCTTCGGCACCGACGTAGACCCGCAGTTTCAGGGCAAGAAAGTGCCTCAGTTGATTGTGCGCCAAAGCCGGAATGTTTGTTTTCAGATCCGTTTCTGACGGGGCCAGCCCCATCGGAAATGGCTGCGTCAAATCAGGCAGGCAATACCAGCCAGCAGCAGCGAGGTGCAGGGCCGCCACCCGCTGCGGGTACAGCATTGCAAACCGGTGTGCGAGCTGTGCGCCGCCGGAATAGCCGAACATCTCAACCTTGTCTGTTCTTGCCAATCCCATCTGCTTCACCAGGGCGAGCAGGGCAAGAAGCGCACGATCCGGGCGGTAACCGCCGATCCGTTGAAAATGCGACCAGTTCTCTCTCGTGAACAATGGAGTAATCAGAACCTGGCCTTTACTCGCACATGGCTCTGAAAATGCCCCGGCAACCCCTGCGGCGTCGCGGGATATTCCGTGCAGCGCCACCAGAGGTGGCATATCCGGGGAACATGTATTAGGGACGCGGATTTCGGCGTGTAGCTGGCGGCGTCCTGACCAAACTGAGACTCTGGTCACTGACATCGGTCTTGAAACGGGCATGACATCCATAGCGGTATCGAGCATCCTTGAACTCCTGATTGCTGTCTTGCTGGTACAACGGCTCAGGCGGCGGTCTATTCCAAAATTTTTAAAGGCGCGGAGCAAGGGTGGTTACAGGGCGGCACATAAGCCAGTCTCTGTATCGAGCGTCTGTTGGCCATCCCGCGGTAGATTTTTATGTTTCCGATCTTTTGGAATAAACTCTGTCCTGATCCGTTGTCGGGGGACACGACATGAGACAGGAGTGACTGCATGACAGACCGGTTTCGAAAAGACCTGGTCGCGCTGGTGCCAAAACTGCGTCGGTTTGCACTGACACTGACAGGCAACAAACCGGACGCAGATGATCTGGTGCAGTCAGCTTGTGTGAAAGCGTTGAAAAACGTCGACCAGTTCCGTGAAGGGACGCGTATGGACAGTTGGATGTACCGAATTATCCAAACACTTTGGATTGATGATCGCAGGCGCGCCAAAACCCGCGGGACCGCGTTGGATCCGGAGGCCGCCAGTTTGTCTGATGAGGGGCGGGCAGCGCGTTTGCCTGAGGATAGGATGATGCTGGACATGGCGCGGGTTGCCATGGGGGCGTTGCCCGAAAAGCAGCGTCTCGTTCTGTCACTCGTGGCGATTGAAGGTTTGAGTTACAAAGAAACCGCCGATGTGCTTGAGGTGCCAGTCGGCACTGTCATGAGCCGTTTGTCGCGGGCCAGGGACGCTTTGCTACCGCAATTGGGGATGTCGAAAGGACCGATGCAATGAGTGCTGAAACCGTGTTAGACAAGTCCCGCCTCGCCGCGTTTGCCGATGGAGAGTTGTCGCCGGAAGAGGCCGCAGCGGTCGTCTTGCATCTGGCGGATCATCCGCAGGATCAGTCCTATGTCGACAACCTTATGGCCGCTAACGAAGCGCTGTCCGAAGCCTTTGCTGAGCCGTTGGATGAACCTATCCCTCAGGCCGTTAAAGACACTTTATTGGGCGAAACAAAATCGGCCCAAATCTTGCCGTTTCGCGCGCGTCCGCGCGTCTGGATCGGGGCGGCTGTTGCAGCCACATTGGCCTTTGTGGCGGTGACGGGGTCCCATCTGCTAGTACCGAGTGCCGCGCCAAACCTGGCAGTTGGTCCAGTTGAAAGTGGCTCAGGCCTGGCATCGGCTTTGCGCCGTTTGCCCTCGGGGGTTCCCGAAAAAACTGGTGTGAATCAGGAATTCATGATCCTTGCCACGCTTCCGACGGCGGATGGTTTTTGCCGCGAATTCGAGATCATCAACCGCCCAGATCAGCGTATTGAGCTTGGCATTGCCTGCATCGCCTCTGACACATGGGTGGTCGAAGTCACCCTGTCAGAACCACTTGCGGCGTCTGGAACCGAAGATGGTTTTGTGACCGCAAGCGGGGCCGAGATGCAGGGGCTCATGCCATTTCTCGACCGGTTGGGGGCAGGCGAGGCGCTCGCTCCCTCGGAAGAAGCGGATTTGATTGCACAGGGCTGGCGGCCTTAGCACAGCGATGCTGCGTTCAGCAGGCCAGCCCCAAAAACCTCATCCACGCCGGGCGAGCCCAGGTCTCGGGCCGATTGCCTCAAGAATTCGCGCACCTGTTCAGGGGACAGGGTTTCGTCCTGTGACAGCAAAAGAGCCACCGCCGCGGTAACAAAAGGGACCGCGAAAGACGTGCCTGATTTGAGACGTGCACCGCGTATCGACGTGGCCGATAACATATTCACGCCGGGTGCCGTCAAATCGATATGTGCCCCACGCTGCGCCTGACGGTAAATGCGTGCCCGGGCGTCCACGGCAGTAACGGCCAGCACAGGTTCATAAGCGGCGGGAAAGGCCGGTTTGCCCGATGGTCCAGCGTTGCCCGCGGCTGCAACCAGAACAATTCCATCTTGCTGTACCAACTGATTGACAGCCTCTTCAAGCAAGCTGTTCTCCGGACCGGACAGAGAAAGATTGATCACGCGTACACCACGGGCTTTCAACGCATCAAGGCCGCGCAACAGCGAAACCAGATCGGCCCGATCATCCGAACCCCTGCGGGAAAAGACATCAACCGCAATGATCTTGGCATCATGAATCAAACCGGGAACCCGGCTGTTTGGATTGCCAATCATCAGGGATGCAACCGCGGTGCCATGGATCGCCTTAGACGGTTCAAGAGATTGGTCGGAAAGCTTAATCAAATCCAGCTGCGCTGCAGCCATGATCTCATGATCCGAATTAATTCCGGTATCAATCATGCCCACGGGAACGCGAACGGAACACGTATCGCTGGCCCTTGTGATGTCTGGCCACTGGATAATGTCCCAGGCGGCGCAGTTTTCGTGAAGACAGGGCGCTGAAACGGCCACGTTTGTTTCGCCTTGTTCAAACCTATAATAGTGATTGAAATCTGCGGTGCTGACCGACGGTAGGGCTCTGACCCGGTCCCGAGCGGCCTCCAATGTCAGGTCCGTTGGCGTCGTCAAACGTGTAAGAACCTGATTGAACGCCCCTAAGTTTTCCGTCGCTAAAACCACAAATCCTTCTGATAGTAGCTGTTCGATGTCTTCGGTGGACGCATCTGATACCACGACTTCTGCGGGTGCGCGTGACGGAAGCACAACGCGCGCAGGAGGTGGTGCTGGTTCTGCCGGTTGCGGTGTGTCGGTCAGCCGCCGCAGCAGCGATCCGAGCGGATTTTTCCACGAAGAGGCCCGGCCATTTCCCGAGCCACCAGTGCTCTGGCCCATTTGGTCGTCATCGTCATCATCATCCCCATCGTCTCTGTCATCCCCATCGTCGTCATCATCAGCCCAGGCGGCAAAAACCAGCGAGGCTTGCCACTCCATAGGCAGTGCCAGTTGCAAAGGGATCAAAAGGCTGGCGACTATTAAAACCTGGAAGAGTTTTATCGTTGGCATTCTCATATCGACTTCCAACTCCGATTATACATGTTTCGGAAAGACAACGATGTAGAGGGTGACTTATTCCATATTAGACTCTTAAAACACTCAGGTGGATATCATGTCCCTGATATGGAGTCTTCTGGATCAACACGAGGTCGCTAAGGAGACATTAGCCCGGTTGATTACGCCTTGGCTGCTCGGTTCATGGGGTGAAATGCGAATGGCGGCAATTCTCGCTTACGCTGGTCAAGAGATGGGCAGCGTTGTAGCGACTGAGATATTGGTACCAGCGTTGAAATCAAAACGTCGGACGACGCATTGCGGATGGGGCAGCTGCTAGATTTTCCAACGAATGAGCCAAGACGGCTCTAAACTCGGACAGATTGTGACCAGCGGGTTGGTTAAGTGGTTGGATCTCCATTGGCATTTGGCCTGAGGCGAACACCGCATGGCCATCATTCATCCCACGGTGTGTGTTTTGGGGTTATGGCCAAAGCCAGCTTAGCTTGTCGAAATCCCCGCAATCAAACGGCATCTGCAAGTTCAGGTTTTTGAAAAGCCTCACGGATTGCCTGTGCCATTCCTGTTTTTGTGCTGCATTTGCTCTGAACTCTCTGCCTGAGAACCATATTTGTCCCATGAAGATATTGGAATCCCTCTTCCGGTGTCAGCACGCGGCAATCCGGCGGGACTTGGCTTTGCGCCAAAACCGCCACGGCAATGCCGGATGAGACTGCGGCTTGTAAGCCAAACGTGCTCCCGCTTACATAGGCTATCCGGTAGTCCTTTTGACGCTGATCGAGGCTCGCAATTGCCCATTCCCTCCACCAGCATCCCCGATCACACAAAGCAACAGGCATCGGAACACATTCGTGTTGAAAGTGCTTGTCCGATGTAACCCAAACCACCGGATCGTTCAAAAGAACCTCACCGCCAATTCTGCCTGCTTCCTCATGGACGACGACGAGATCAAGTTCACCCTTGTCCAGTTCCGCCTTCAATTCCGATGACGCTGCGCAGCGAACGGTTACTTCGACTAACGGATGCTTCTTTGAAAATCGTGACAGGACATGGGGCAATACTGTCCCGCCATATTCTTCCGGAATGCCAATCCTGACGAACCCATCAAGGGGATCAGAATGCAGTGAAACAGCTGCCTGATCGAGAAGAGAGAGTATTCGTCTTGCATCCGTTACAAGCTGTTCTCCCGGAGGTGTAAGCGTCACACCCCGTGGGCCACGCTCGAACAGGCGCTCACCAACTATGTCTTCCAGCTTCTTCATCTGAACACTCACCGCCGATTGAGTTCGGCCAACGGCCTCTGCTGCGCGCGTGAAGTTCCCGGTTTCAGCGATGGCGGTAAGAGTGCGCAAAAGATCACTCTCTAAATTTGGATTCATGGCGGCTCCCCTGATACGGCAAAGACATAATTTCTATGAATGTCTAGGATTAGTATTACTCGTTTCGTTAATGGCTTGTCTAGCCCCATATTGTCTGAAGACGCAGACATGGAGTGTTCGAGATGGCTTATGAAAATGACTGTGTGAGCGCTACTCAAGTGAGCGATCCAATCAGAGGATGGGCAACAAGAGTTAGATCATGGGTACATGCAAGACGTATCAAAAATGCAAGAAAAAAAGAGATTGAGCGGCTGCTTGCGGGAGATGAACGCATGTTGAAGGATGCAGGCGTTACACGTTCGGAGCTGGTCCGCGCACTTGGTCACAATCCCCGCGAACTGCCGAACATTGCTGACTTTGCAGGCTACCGCGTCCCATATATTGCGATGAAGAGTAGCACAAAGAAAATTCATAGCTAGTGACGCTACTCGCCGCCGTCCTGCGGTATCACGCCTATCGGTTCCAGTTGGAAAAAGTCTCCGCGGCGCGTCTGTTGGGCCGATTCCTGACGGGTTTGGCAGAACACCAACGAAGTGGGAACGCCTTATTCCCGAAAGCGGACTCACCGTGTTCCGATGCGTGATCCCAAGGAGTCTTTCCTGCCCTGCGGGCTGTCGGTCCATCGTATTGACCGTATCAAACAGGATTAAAACTATGACCTCGAAAATCATGCCCACCAAAGCAGAAATCCAACGGCTTGCAGAAAACTTGTTGTTCATCGCAGGTGCAGCGGTCTTGGTTGCCATATTCACGCTGTCATTCGCCAATCCGGCGCAACTAGAAAGGGCGGGTAAGCCCGAGCCTGCATTGGGGTTTGAAGAGCAACAAACCGACAAACGAGACACTCAAACGGTTCCCCCCGTTTTGCAAAAAGACTTCTTGAAATAAGTTACACGCTTCACGGGATCGCTGAGTGACAGAGTAGGTTGCTGGAGGCTCTTGGCACTCAGTTGATAGCCTTTATGCCTGCGGTGTTGGCACCGCTCTTGTTGATCACAGTCTTCCTCGGCAATCCATTTGTCTGCAACATCCGGGTGAAGAACCTTGTCGCTGCTGGCTTGTTAGGACGTCGTGAAACTGCACGCTTGTGTTGTATGGAATCGCGGTCGGACTTACAATCGTCGGTATTATTTTCTCTTTTTGCGGCCTTTATTTTCGTCGTGGCAAGGTATCTGAATGGATAGGGACGCCCGAAAAAAGCGCCAAGTTCAGGTGCAAACTCTTCTAAAAAGCGTCGAAGGTCGACTGCTGGAAATTCCAGGTGTCAAGACGGTGGCGGTTGGGTTGAAAGTCACCGATGGCAAGATGACCGACGACATCGTGCTGCGCATTGGGGTCGAGGAAAAGCGCCCGATAAGCGAATTATCGCCGGAAGAGATGATCCCTTCCGAGATTGATGGAATCGAGACTGATGTCTTCGTGTGGACGCCAACAAAGGCAATGTCCGACACCTCGCGATATCGTCCCATCCGGGGAGGTATTCAGATCGGCAACGGAACCGGTTCCGTCGGTACGCTGGGCTGCCTGGCGACACAGAATTCGGGTGGCGCGACGGTAGCTCTGAGTAATCATCACGTGATGTTTGCAGGAAAAAGCGCGACGGCGACGGGGATTGAAATAGCCCAGCCAGATTTCAGCTGCTGCTGCTGTTGCCGGGCTGGCAAGGTCGGGGCGGTGTTGGCCGGGTCCATCGGTGGCACAGTCGATTGTGCAATCGCGTCGATTGATGCGGATATCCAGCATTTGCAAGAAGTCGTCGAGATCGGCGGAATTGCCGGCACGGACGTCGCCGTTGTTGGGGACGCGGTTCGAAAGCGTGGACGCACGACCGAATTGACGACTGGGACGGTATCGATGGTCAATTTTGCAACGACCAGTTCGGACTCTGGCCTCAGCTTCACCGATCAGATTTTCGTTACGCCGGATGCAGCGCATCCAAATTTCGTGGAAGGGGGCGATTCAGGCTCGGCGCTGCTGGATGAGGACAATAATGTTATCGGACTGATCTGGGGGCAGAATGGCAATGCCGGTGTAGCCAACCCGATCGCCGATGTGGAAGCCGCGTTGGATATCACCGTTTTCGCGCAAAGCACCACCGCAGCGGCGATGCCCGCCGTGGCGATGCTGCCGCAGCCCGGATCGGATGGGGTCATCCGGAGACGGGATTGGGAGGCCATGCTGTGGGCCGAAACCGACAGCCAAGATCTTCTGGGTCGCAAGGTCGCACAGCATTGGAATGAAGTGTGGAACCTGATCCAGACCAATCGCGAGGTTGGTCTGAGGTGGCAGAGAGGGCAAGGGCCCGCTTTTGCGGCCGCGTTCGAGCGTACCACTCGGGTCACAAGCTATCGGGTGCCAGACGACGTGGATGGGGTCAGTTTCACACAATTGCTTCTGTCGATGGCCACGGCGCTGGAACAGCACGGCAGTGAAGCGCTCAAGGCGGATATCCGGGCCGAGGGTATCGGTTGGATCCCGATATTGCAGGGTTGTCGGACAGCCGATGAACTTTGGCTGGCTTACCACAACATCAAGGCGACCCAAGAGGCCGCGGCCCGAAACGCGGGCTAGACGAGGGAAAGGGGCAAGATGACATATGCAAAAGATCTGATTGCCAAGCCCGCTCTGAAAATTCTGCGTGCCTTGCCGAATGTGACGGATGTGGGCTTGGGATTGAGGCGCGTGAACGGGCGTTTGACGCAAGAGCTCGCCGTGGTCGTCTATGTGGACAAGAAACGCAGCGAAGCCGAGTTGCCAAAGGGCGCCGTGGTGCCGAGGCTTGTGGGCAATCTGCGCACGGACGTGGATGAGGAACTGAACCCGGCCTTTCTGCGGCCAAGCGACGGGCCACCTTTGCCGGAAGACAGCACGCGTGTGCGTCCGCTGCTGTCCGGCGTGTCCCTGAGTACCAGCCCCGATCACGCGGGCACCCTGGGCTTTTTCGCAAGGCGCAACAGCGACAACAAACCGGTATTGGTGAGCAACTACCACGTGTTATACCGAGACCGGGATCTGCTGGACATCACCGGAGAGCCGCACGAGGCATTGCAACCACCAAGGGGCAGTGACACCCGGGTTGGCGAGGTTGTGGATGGCAGCATCGGCGGCTCGGTCGATTGCGCGATTGCCTTGTTGGACGAAGAAGGCTCCAGTTGCTGCTGCAAAAGTCCGATCAAGCACGAGAACAAGACCCGGAACACGGAAACTGGCGGCACTGATAACTCTGTCCAGATGACGGGGATCCGCCGGGCGCAGGTCAATGATCTTGTGACCAAGACGGGTCGATCCACGGACAGGACTCTGGGTCGCATCGTGAATGCCAGCAAAGACGTCACAGGCGCCGTGGACTACTCTGATTTTGATCTGCCTGCCGGGGATAGTTTCAACTTTACCAATCTGATCATGATCGTGACCTGGGACGCCGCCGCGGGTGATTTTGATGACACCATCCCGTTTGGAACAAGCGGTGACAGCGGATCGGCAGTGGTAAACGAAGCCGGAGAGATTGTGGGCCTGTACTGCCTGGGCTTCAACGATCCAGCCAATAACCGGCATTTCGGCTTTGCCTGTCATATCGAGGATGTCGAGACGGCGCTGCAGATCACCGTTCCGGGAACCCGCGCTGGGCTGGGGGCTGCGCCCGGGGCGCCGATTGCAGCGTTGGATCATGACATCGACACCAGTGCCGGAGAGGTCGCCATTGGTGATGTCACATTCGCCCGCGCGGGCGTGGATCAGGTGGCCGAAGCGCTGGACCGGATGCTGAGTGCAACGCCCCAAGGCCGCGCCTGGCGAGAGATTTTTGAACGGCACCAATACGAAGTATTGAAACATGTAAACCGCAAGCGCGGCGTCACATTGGCCTGGCAACGCGGGGCGGGGCCAGCCTGGCTTGCCGCGCTGGTGCGTAGCGCGCAGAAACCGGAATATACTCTGCCCCAACAGGTGGACGGGGTCGATGCACTGATGCTGGCCAAAGCCATGCGCATGTCGCTGTGGCGCGAAGGCAGCCCTGAGTTGCGCGCTGATTTGGATAACTTTGGGGATCAGCTTGAAGCGATGATCGGCCGGGTCACAACGGCCGCGCAAGGGGTGCGTCTGCTGACGAGACACGCACCCGAGGCCCAGAAACTGGAGACGCAGGATGGCTGATGACACCGGCACCATCGAAGCCCTGGCCAGTTGGTTGGCGCGGATCATTCAGCCGGTGCGCGAACGGCTGAGCGAAGGGCAGGTTGTCGAACTGCTGGCCGAAATGGGGTACGAGCCGCGCGCCGGTGTCGAAACCGAAGGCGCACTGCAATCCGCGGGCGCGGCACTGGCGCAGGATGCCGCCGTGCTGTTGCCGCGGTTGGAAACCCTGATCGAGCATATCGAGGCCGAAGATTTCGGCGCGATCCTGTCCACGGCCATCCAACTGGGTCAAGACGTCAAATCCTTCATCGAAAACGCTGACGACTTTGCCACAGCGCTGCAGGCTCTGGGACCTCATCCGGGGGCCAGCAATGCCGAACTGGCGGAATTGCCGCGTCGCCTGCTGGATGTTCTGATCATCCGTTATGCGGAAAATAGCCCCGGAAGTGCCGAGGCGCTGGAACTGCTCGGCCTGTTCGATTTGGAACCCGTCATCGTGGGCGGACAACAGGTCGTGCACCGCCGGATCGCGCTCGAACGGTTGGGTGATGTGCTGACCAATCCGGCTCAGGCCATGGCAGACAAGTACGGCTGGGGTACACCGGGCTTTGACGGATCTGTGCTGTTGCCGATCCTACGGCGGCAACTGACGCGCAATGGGTTGCCTGCCATCGTTGATACAGGGGTGAACCCGCCGGTTCTGGATGCGGTTGTGGCCGAGATTTCGGCTGACACGTCGATGACTCCTCCGGGGTTGGAGATCCGCTTCAATGACACAATTGGCTTTGATGGGACACCGACATTCGACGGTGATGGCTGGTCGGTCGCGCTAGAGTTGACCTCGGAAATCGTGCCGGATTTCAGCGCCACAATCAGCCCGACGGGCAATGTGACATTTACGCCGCCGGCAGGGTCGGCGGCGGGCAAGGCGGCGCTGGTCTTTACGGCAGGCTCGGCAGATGGCCAGCCCTTCACAATTATTGGGCAAGCGGATGCCAGTCGGGTCGAAGCGCGACAGTTCGAGGCTCGGCTTGAGGCGCTGATGCAGGCCTCAGCCGCGGGTGCAGATGGTGAGGTTATTGTCGCGGGCGAGGTGCAGGGCGGCCGCGTCGTCATTGATTTCAGCGAAGGCGATGGATTTATTTCCACACTTCTGTCCGGGATCGAGCTGGAATCCGATTTCGATATCGGTATGGGCTTCTCCTCGGAAAAGGGTCTGTTCTTTCACGGTAGCGCAACACTGGAAGTGCAGGTGCCGCTGCATGTGGATCTTGGCGTTGTGAAGATCGGAGCGCTGACGCTGAGCGTCGGGATCGACAACGGTTCGTTCCCGATTGGAATCGCGACGGACATACAGGGTAATCTTGGTCCGTTGCAGATGGTGGTTGAACAGATTGGCATGACCGCCGATTTCGAGATTGCCGAGGACGGGCAGGGCAATCTTGGTCCGCTGGACTTTGGTGTCGGCTTCAAGCCGCCTGTGGGTGTCGGCGTTTCTATCGACGCAGGTGCGGTTCGCGGTGGCGGGTATCTGCGCATCGATCCTGACCGGGGTGAATATTCCGGCGTGCTGCAACTGGCCATTCTCGAGATCGTCGAGGTTACGGCAATCGGTATTATCAACACCAAGATGCCCGACGGATCGGACGGGTTCGCATTTTTGGCGATCATCTCGGTCGAGTTCAATCCGGGCATTCAGTTGGGCTTTGGGTTTACCCTTCTCGGGGTTGGCGGGCTTGTCGGGCTGAACCGGTCGATGGATCTGGATGCGCTGGTGGCTGGGGCCAGATCTGGTAGCATCGACACCATCCTGTTCCCACAGGATGTCATAGCCAATGCACCGCGGATCATTTCCGATCTGCGCACCTTCTTCCCGATTGAAGAGGACGTGTTCCTGATCGGGCCCATGGCCAAGTTCGGTTGGGGCACGCCGACGCTGATCAGCCTGTCCCTTGGGATCCTGATCGAGATTCCAGGCAATGTGGCGATTGTTGGCAAGCTGACGGTGGCGATCCCGGACGAACGCGTGCCGCTGATCATCATCAACGTCGCCTTCATGGGCGCCATCGAGTTTGACAAAAAACGCGGTTGGTTCTTTGCGGCGCTCTATGACAGCCGCGTAATTTACATGACGCTGGAAGGTGGCATGGGAGTTCTGGCGGCCTTCGGAGACGACAGCAATTTCGTGGTCTCAGTGGGCGGTTTCCACCCGATCTACAACCCACCGGCGCTACCGTTTCAGGATATTCCCCGGATCGCCATCAACGTGCTGAACACACCGGTGGCCAAGGTAATTGTGACGGCTTACTTCGCGGTCACCTCCAACACGGTGCAGTTTGGTGCCCGCGCCACGCTGTATTTCGGCATCAAGATTGCCAGCATCGAAGGGCATATCGCCTTTGATGCGCTGTTCCAGTTCTCGCCCTTCTATTTCAACATTACCATCTCTGCCTCGCTGTCGGTAAAGCTATTTGGCGCTGGGTTGTTTTCAGTCCGCTTCCGCGGCTCGCTTGAAGGGACATCACCCTGGCACATCGAGGGCACGGGCAGCATTTCGGTCCTGTTCTGGGATGTGGATGTGGATTTCTCGAAGACCTGGGGCGACAAGGAGGACACCAAGTTGCCGCCGATCTCGGTGATGCCGATCCTAGCGGCCGAATTCGAGAAAGTGGAGAATTGGACCGCCAAGCTGGAAAATGCCAATGCGCTGCTGGTGTCGCTGCGCACGGTCGATGCGCAGACCGAACTGGTGCTGCACCCGGTGGGCAGCCTGTCCATCACACAGCGCGCGGTGCCGCTGGGGCTGACGCTGGACAAGATCGGTAATCAGCGCCCTGACGATGCCAACAGGTTCAGCATTGAGACCGCCACGATAGGCATCGAACGGCGGGGTCGGATCGACGAGAGCTTTGCCATCGGGCAATTCCAGGATCTGAGCGATGATCAAAAGCTGAAATCGTCAGATTTCGAGATGGAAGAGGCAGGTGTAGAACTGTCGGTTACCGGCAATCAGACCAAGACCAGCCTGATGACCAAACGCGTCGTGCGCTATGAGACGATCATAATCGACAAAGCGTTCCGTCCGTTCCTGATGGGGATTGTCACACTGATTGCGGGTCTGTTCACTCATTTCCTTGGCGGCAATGCGGTGGCGCAGGCACCGATGTCGATCCGTTCCAAGACGCGCAAGCATCTGCTGGATGAAAAGATCGCGGTTTCGCCCAATGCCTATGTGGTGGCCAATCTGGCCGACAACACACCGCTTGAAGACGTAGGTGAGGTCGTGTTCCTCAGTCAGGCAAGGGCACAGGAATTCATGAACCAACAGACCCAGGCTGATCCGGAATTCGCCGGCAAGGCCCATGTGCTGCGTGGTCATGAAGTAAGGCAGGCGGCATGAGCGACACGCTTGGCACATATTCCTTCCTGCCGTGGCTACGTTTAGGCATGGCTAACAACATCTCCAGTGCGGATATGGACCCGTCCGTCACGGCCCGCGCAACAATGCAGGTCGCGCTGGAGCTGACGGGTGAGCCGGTCGAAGGCGACACAGATCTGACCGCCAATGTCACCCGTGACGTTGAACTCTACGGCCCGGGTGACGTCGTTGGCATCAATCAAAGCGCCATCGTCAAGGTCGAGCCACGCGCTAACATCACCAATTTCGAACCCAACTATCTGCCGTATATCGAGTTCTACGAAGAAGATTTCCCATGGCGCTACACGCCCGCAGCGCCAGATCTGGCGCTGCACCGGCTTCGTCCTTGGATCATCCTTGTGGTACTGCGCGATGACGAATTCAGCGAGGCGGGCATCAATGCGGCGCGCCCCTTACCCGCCATCGAATTGGGCGCTGCCACCGAGACCACCTTTCCCCCCGAGGATCAGCTTTGGGGATGGGCCCACGTGCATGTGAACCGCGATCTGATTAAGTCTGACGGCACAACACGTTCCACCGATGGGGATATGGCGGGCACCCGGCTTGAAAATGTGTTGAAATCCAATGCGGACCACGCCTATTCCCGCATTATTTCACCGCGCCGCCTTGCGCCGGATACCGGCTATCATGCGTTCCTGATGCCCAGTTTTGAAAGCGGGAGGCTTGCAGGGCTTGGCCTGCCGCCCGATGATGGCAATGCCGAACGCTTTGCAACGCAGGCGGCCTGGGCCAATTATACCGGCCGACCAGTGCCGGGGCTCTACCCCTTCTATCACCGTTGGTATTTCAAAACCGGCGAGATTGGTGATTTCGAATACCTCGTGCGTCTTTTACAACCGCGCCCGCCAGACCCCCGGCTGGGTCGGCGCGACATGGATGTGCAGCGCCCCGGTGCAAACCTGCCGGGGATTGCGATCCCGGAACTGGACGGAGTGTTGCGCCTTGGCGGTGCGCTGAAAGTGCCAGACGAAGCGCTGGATGACGATGAAGAGGCGGAACGCCAGGCGTATGAAGATTGGGACCAGCCATTTCCACATGCGTTCCAGACCGGGTTGGCCGATTTCATCAACTTAGCCGACGATTATCAGCAGAACGGCGATCCCGATCCGCTGATCACGCCGCCGCTGTATGGGCGCTGGCACGCGTTGCAAGATCGTTTGCTGTCAGAGGCCGATGGTGATCCGATCACACCCGATGAAAACTGGCTGCATGAGGTCAACCTGGATCCGCGCTTCCGCGTCGCGGCGGGGTTTGGCACTAAGGTGCTGGAGAAGAACCAGGAAGAATACATGGACGCCGCCTGGGAACAGGTGGGCGATATCATTGCCGCTAACCGACGCATCCGACTGGCTCAGATGGCACAGGTTGCCACGGGCGCTTGGTATGGCAGCAGCCTGGGCGGCGTGCGCGATCTGAGTACGCAGCGGGCGCTGTACCTGACCGCTCCGGTGCAGCGGCGGGTGCTGTCGCAAGGGGTGAACGTACGGCATCAGCTGCGGCAAAGCACGGTGCCAAGCGCAATCTTGTCGCCTACGATGCGGCGTATCCTGCGACCGCGCGATCATGTTGCCGCCGAGCTGGGGTTTGACAACCCAAAAGGCCCGGAGGATTTGGTGGACCGGGTCAACAGCGGCGAAATCAGCGCCGCGCCTCCGCGCGTGACACCAGAAGGTTTGCCGACTGTCGAAGAGCTGGCCGAAGAGCTTGAACAAGATGGCCCGTTGGGCGGGCTGCCAATCCCCGAAGACGTGTTGCGAAACCCGTTTCTGAAATGGATCGTGCTGGGGATCTTTGCGCTGATTGCGCTGCTGTTTCTACTGCTGGCGCTTTGGCTGCCAGCGCTGATTGCCATAGCTTTGGGCGTCGCCGGCTATATCCTGATCGAGCGGCTGCAAAGGGCGCGCGAGATTGCAGATGCGGTACTGCCCGAAGGCAATGCGCCCGAGGTCATTGATGCGCTGCCCGAGTATCCCGACTTTGAACTGGCGGACGTCCCGCCCCTGACCGGAACTGTACCCGAATTGCCCGAACTGGTGCCCGGAACCTCGGACAGCCCCGAGGCGATCCGTTTCAAAGGGGCGCTGAAAGATGTGCATGCGCTGCTGGATGTCAGCGCCAGCATCGGTCAGTTTCCGCAGCGTGACCCGATCGACATTCCGGCGATCGTCGGATCGGTCTATACCGGGTTGGATCCCAAGGTTACGATCCCGGACTTCACCTATACTGGCATCACCTTCCCTGCCCATATTGTGGCGCTGAATTTTGAAATCTTCCGCGAGGCGATGGCCTACCCGGAATTCGATATCCCCATGTACGAGCCGTTGCTGGCGCTGCCGGGGGACAATTTCCTGCCCAATATCGACAAGATCCCGCCCAACACGATCACCCTGCTTGAGACCAATCAGCGCTTTATCGAGGCCTATATGTTGGGCCTGAACGTCGCCATGGGTGCCGAGCTTTTATGGCGCGAATACCCAACAGATCAGCGCGGCAGCTATTTTCGTCAGTTTTGGGACCCGGCCGGCGTTCTGGACCGCGATGGGCTGAGCGCAGAGGAATTGCGCGAGAAACTTAGGGATATTCCGCCCATTCACCTCTGGTCGCGGTTCAGTGATCTGGGTGATCACGACCACCGCGAAGAACCCGGGGATGACGAGGAAGAGGTCGTTCTAGTGATCCGGGGCGAGCTTTTGAAGAAATACCCAAACGCGGTGATCTATGCGCAGCGCGCCCGCTGGCGGTTAACCGAAGAGGGCGAGATTGACCGCTTCAACCCGCGCGAATTCGAAACGGTAGGCAGCGAAGAGGATCTTGTCCGAACGCCGCTCTATGAGGCGAAAGCGCCACCTGATATCACCTTTATCGGGTTTGATTTGACAGCCTCAGAAGCACAAGGCGGTACGGGCGAAGAAGGCGACGAAGATCCTGGCTGGTTCTTTGTAATCAAGGAACGCCCGGGCGAGCCACGTTTTGGACTGGATATCGAAAGCGCGGGCGATCTGGTGACGTGGAACGATCTGGCCTGGCCCGACGTGTTTGATCCGGCAGCCGATGACGGGTTCCTGCAAATCGGCGCGGGTACGCCAACGCTGAACCTAAGCGCGCCGCCCGATGATGCCAACACATTCGTCGTCACCCAGCATCCCGAAGACCTGCAGATCGAATGGCGTCCGCAGATGAATGCCGCCGAACTGGCCTATATCCTCTATCAGGTGCCGGTTCTGGTGGGTGTGCATGCCGCCGAGATGTTGCCGGAATGAGCGGACAGGTTGGCATAACATACAGCGCGAATGCGCGGGGGAGGGGCCATGTCTGAGTTCGAAGACCGCCAAGTCGAGCTTGCCGCTGCCCACGCCGAGGTTGAAAATCAGGATTGCGCATTGCGATCTGCACGCGCGGCTTTGGAACGCAGCGGTCGTGCCCGTTGGCTGCAAGGGCGTGGCGGTGAGAACCCGGATGCAGCCGCAGAGCTGGACGCGCGCCTTGCCGAGCACGAAGCGGTCGTGACAGATCGACGGGCGCGCCTTGCAGAGGCGCGTCTGATTGAAAGGGACCTGGTGGCGCAGTTCGCCGCCGTACACCCGCGCGAGCGTATCTCCAATCTGAACGACCGTATTCCCATCTGTCTGGTGCCGTTGCGTATTGAAACGCGATTCAAACCAGCGGATGAGACCGATGGTGACACTGGGCAGCTTTGGGTGCGGGTATACCCCGACGATTTCTCGGTCGACAGTTTCGAAGACACGCCGTCAGATACCGAAGCGCAAAGCGCGCGCGCCTATTGGGCCGGGATTTGGGCAGCAGGGGATGTCGAAGCACAAGAGCGTGGCGCCTGGGCTGTGATGATGGCCGGGCAGGGCGCTGGGCGATCTCACTGGATCACGCAGGCCTACATGCCGCTGAACGAAGCCGACCGCCCGGATCCGCCTGAAACCGGCGCATGGATCGTCCTGACCATCCCGACCCGCTCTCCGCTGGGCCCTGCCGAGGCCGATGCCCTGCGGACGTATTGGGCCGCAACCTGGACTGCAGGCGAAGACCTTGCTGCGCAAGCCGCTGCGCTGAGCGCGCTGGAGGCTGCAACAAATGCGGCGCGCGCCCAGGAGTTACGCGAAAGCTACATTCCTACCAACCTCGCGGACACTCCGCCCGAGGGCGTGGCCCGTGCGGATGTGCAGGTGCAGGTCGCCTTTCTGCATTTCCCCACCGACGAGGATGCCGGATTGCGGCTGCAGGGCTGGGCCACAACACCACGCGCGCGGCTGTTGCCGGATCGTCTGGTATTCATGGGTCTCAATGATGGCGAAGTGACCGAGGAACACTTGGGCGCACCGATCCAGCCGGATCTGGCGGTGGCCCCAGATCCACAGGCCGAAGAGGATGAACAGATCCGCCCTGATGGTGATGATCTAAAGGTCGGCGATGAAATGGAATGGCTCACCGACTTTGATAGGGCCGTTTCGGTTGGCATGGGCTTTCGCATCCCGCTGGATCCGGTGGCATTTCGCCGTGGATTCGACAAGGTTCTGATCTTGGGCATGCGCCTGCGCGATGATGCCGAGGAAGGTCGTGCCGGGATGGAAGACCTGATCAGCCGCCATCACCGGTCCAAATCCGGCTTTACGATACTGCCGCAGGGACGGCCCACAAACAACGTGGAAAGCGCTGCCTCGGATTACAACTGGCGCGAAGATCCCGATGTCAGTTTTGATCACTATTTTGGCGCAGCCCCGCCCGACCCCGCAGGTTGGTATGACAAAACCGATGGGCGTTGGTTGGCCGAGATGCTGGGACTTGACCCGGGGGCGTTGCGCGTGATCCCGCATTACGGGCGCACCGATATCTGCGATGCCAAGGCGATGAATGTGGCGCTGTGGCCTGCAACGCTTGGCTATTTCTGTGACACGAAGCTGCAACCTGTGCTTGAGGATGCGACGATCCGGCGGCTGCGCGATTTCTTCAACCGGCATGTGACGGCGCGCGGCAATATCCCGGCGATCCGTGTTGGGCGACAACCCTATGGTATCTTGCCGGTCACACCTCGATCACGCCTGCGATGGATGGCGCCGCGACACCGCGATCCGATTGGTGCGGCCAGTGTGAACACTAGTGCGCTTGGGGGCGATCCATTCCTGCTCCGCCTGTATGGCATGATGCGGCAGTTCGAGGGTGATCTTGAGCCGCTTTTGGATCGCGTGTCTTTCATCGGCAAGCCTGGCACCACTGACCCACAGCAGGTGTTGTTGGATGTTCTGGGGTTGCATCCCGGTTCCGTCGAGTTTCAGCAGCGCTATGCCGAGAGCTTGCAACAACTGTATAACCGGATGCGGCTGAGCGGGGCAGGTGGCGGGTTGCTCGCGCTTGTCATTGCACTGGGATACGCTACCAGTGGGCTGAATTTGCTAAGGGAATACGGCTATGACCCCAATGCGGAAGACGCCGAAATCCCGTCCATTCTGGAAAAGTACTTCACCCGCGCGCCCAATAATCTGAGCGGGCCGCTGATCGATGATGTGGCGCTGTCGGAAACGGATGCGATCCGCGCCTATACCGATACCGGGCAGAATTATCTGGCTTGGCTGCGTGAGGCGGCGGCGACCTCTCATGACACGCTGCGCAAGCAAGAGGGCTTCGCCGATGGGCGGCCCCGCGCGTTGTTGTATCACATGATGCGCCACGCGCTGGACTTAAGCTATGTCGAGACCAGCGTGCAACTGTTCGTCAATGCCGGATTGATGACCTCGATTGAAGCGCGACAAGCCCGGCGTGAGCCGGAATTTATCCAGGTGAGCGAGGCCGCGCTGGCCGATCCCGCGCAAGAGGCGGCGGGCAATTCGCGCTGGGCGCGGTTGTACCAGCGCGAGGCAACGATCACAGGAGTGGCTGATCGGCGCATTGGCGATTTCATCCCGACGGTGATGAACACGATGACGGCCACGGCCTATCTGAGCCGTCAGTTGCGCGCACTGGATCATCTAAGTGGGCGGCCCACCGCCGCATTGGAACGGTGCTTTGCCGAGCATTTGGATTTGTGCACGTACCGATTGGACGCTTGGTATGGCGGGTTGATGAGCGCGCAGCTTGAGCAGATGCGCTATTCGGCGCCTGTTGATCTGGATGGTGACGGAGAGCTGGACCGGGGCGAAACCGGCGTGCAAACCGGGCTATATGTTGGCGCTTGGGGATATCTTGAAGACGTGCGGCCCGAGTTCAAGAATCTGGAGCCTGTGCGTCTAGACGGTGAGCTGGGGGCAATCTTCAACACACCGGACGCGCCGCCACTGGCCCGCGATGACAAGAACCAGGGATATATCCACGCGCCATCGTTGAACCATGCGGTGACAGCGGCGGTCCTGCGCAATGGCTATGTATCCAACGCAACCCCGGGCAATCCCGAGAGTCTGGCGGTGAACCTGACATCCGAACGTGTGCGTATGGCGTTGTCGATCATCGAAGGGATGAAGGCCGACCAAAACCTTGCCGCTCTGCTGGGGTATCAGTTCGAACGTGGCTTGCACGACCGTCACGATGTCGAGGTGGATGAGTTCATCTACGATTTGCGCAAAGTGTTCCCGCTGGCCGGGGACCGGCTGCGACCGACCCGCTCAGGCAAGGCGATCAGCATTCGCAAGGTCGAGGCGCGCAATGTGATTGATGGGCTGGAATTCGTTGATCACCTGAAAGACGGTGCGCAGGACTACCCATTTGGACTGGGTGATGATCTGCCTCCGGCAAGCCCGGCGCAAGCCGCCGCAATCAGTGATGAGGCAAAACGTCTTCTGGATATTGCCGATGCCGTGGCCGATCTGGCAATGGCCGAAAGTGTGCATCAGGTGGTGCAGGGTAATTACGACAGGGCAGGCGCTGTTCTGAACACCTATTCCAAAGGTAAATTCCCGGTTACGCCCGATGTGATCCGCACGCCGCGCACCGGTGTGAACCTGACGCACCGCGTTGCGCTGCATCTGCCGGTGGCGTTGGATCCGGCCGATGCCGCCCGCATTTCGCCGCGTGCGCGCTGTGAACCGGCGCTGGACGCCTGGCTGGCCGGGGTGCTGCCCGATGCCGGGCGCGTTGCCTGTGTTGTCGAGTTGATCGGGCCGGATGGTGCATCGCTTGCTGAACACGAGGTCAGTCAGGCCGACCTGGGACTGGCTCCACTGGACATGCTGTACGTGCTCGACCCCGATGATGATCGGGCGGGCAAGGCGCTGGATGACATGATAGAGGCGCATGTGATCCGCACTCATGCCCCGCGCCCGGATGTGGCGATGACGATCCATTATCGCCGCCGTATTGGTACGCTGGCCGGGCATGTGCCGTTCTTTGAATTGACGGCGATGATCAAACCTTTGCGTCGGATGTTGCTTGAATCGCGCCCGCTGCGACCAACCGACATGGCCCTGCAAGACGAGGCAACCGAGACACAGGACGTGAGTGTCTCGCTTGATCCACAACGCATTGCCCTGAACCGAACAGCCATGGCTGCGGCGCGAGACGATCTGGATAGTTTTGCGGTTGCGTTGTCGGCACAAATCGACGCCGACCCGCAGCCCACCGCCCAAATCGTGACACAGATTGATGTCACCGCCGACGATTTCGTGACCGCTATTCTTGCGGCGCAGCCCTTTGCGCAATTGGAGGCCGGAACCGGGGTGATCTATGGCGACCGGAGCCGGATCTTTGCAGGGCTGCAAACCACGCTCACCGACCGGGTGCAGCGCTTGGATGACCGGCTGGCCGAGTTCGATGCGGCGATCGCTACCTTTGACGGAGATCCCGGCGCGGGCGACAATGCTAAATTCGAAACACTGATCCTGGCCGAGCGGCTGATCGCAGCCACCAACACCGACCCGCAACCCGCCGACCCGGATGCTTATCGCAACGATCTGGTGAACACTGCGCGCCCCGCTTTCGTCGCCGGACGCGACGCGCTGGCAGCGATTGGCCCAGCACAGGACACCGCTTCCGGCCTGCATGACGCCATCGAGGCACGGCTTGCGACCTTGGCGGATTTCGACACCGAGCCGCTGGACCTGAGCGCTCATGTCACCGGCATTGTCACATTGGCCACTGACATGGCAAGCCGTGCGGCGGGCATGGCCGCTGAAATGACGACGCGCCTGGAAGCGGTGGACGCTTTGATGACCCAAGCGGATTCGCAAACTGATCCACGGCGACAGGTTGAAGACCGGACCAAGGCTGCGCAGGCGATCTTTGGCGACGATTTCCAGATGGTGCCCAGCTTTGCCCTGCCTCCCCTTCAAGGGGCCGAATGGCGCGCAGCCTGGGGGTTGGGGGCTACAGCCGATCGCGCGATCCTGTCCTATCAGGAAACCACGCTGGGCCGACCCTTCCCAGTGGATGATTTCATGACCGGTTTTGCCCGGGTCCGGGACAAAATCGGCGCCTTTGAGACCGTCACCCAATTGACCGAGGCCTTTGGCACCGCCGATCCGGCGCTGCAGCCGCTGCAATTTCCGCACCGGCCCGATCTGCCTTGGCTGGCGCTTGATTATCCGCAGACCTTGCCGGATGGCAGCGATCTGGTGATCGACGAAGACAAGCTGCTTTATACCGCCCACTACGCGGTGCCCTTCGACGAAACGCAAGATCAGGCCGGGTTGTTGCTGGACGAAATGACCGAGACCATACCCAGCCGGACAGAAGATACCGGCCTGACTTTCCACTATGATCGGCCAAACTCTGAGCCGCCACAAAGCCTGCTGCTGGCTCTGCCTGCCGAATTCACCGGGGCGTGGCGCTGGGACGATCTGGTGGACAGCGTACTGGAAACCATGGATCTGGCGCGCAAACGGGCGATTGAACCGGACCATATCGACACCACTGGCTATGGGCGGTTCCTGCCCGCAGTGATCTCAGCTGTGACCCTCTATCCGCTGACGGCGGCGCTCAACTTTGCGGAAAACAACAATTTTTCTGCCGTCATGGCCAATATTGCACAAGGAAACAGTGATGAATGATTTCGTTGCCCTTTCGAATATCGAGGCGGTGTTCACCGCCAAACGGACATTGCCGACGGTCACTTTATGGAACCGTCTGGAAGGGCGGCCGCGCCGGCATGATTTCGATCGTGCGCTTCAGGCCGAAGTTCGCGATGCGCTGTGGATGCTGACCAAGCAATGGCAGATGGGCGAATTCAAGGGCGACGACGCGGGATCACCGGTCACGGCCAAGGTGCATTTTGAAACCTCTCAGCTGACCAAGTATCGTCCGCGCGGCCATGATGCCGAAGCCTTCGATGACGATGTCCCGCTTGAGGCCAAAGTGGAACAGCGCCCGATCCCCTTTGAAGCGGGCGCGCAACCAATGGCAATCGATATCCGTGCCGAAATGGGCCGCCGTTGGCTTAAACTCGTTGACGGGATTGAAGTCGGCTTGCGGCAGAAATTCATCAATGAGTTCGGCTTTGACGAACCTGACCCGTCGGTGTCCGCAGATGCCGCCGTCTGCGCGCATCTGGACAGTTGGCAAGCGGTCTCGGCGTTGGCGGGCCGGGCAATGGACGGCTATGAGCTGCTGCTTTGGTTGCGCACGCCCGGCCAGCATGCGCATGACCGGATTACGCTAGACAATGCGGCGAGTGCCGGACCCATCGAGGATGCCGAGGCGGTGTTCCTTGCCTGGTATGAACGGTTGTTTTATCAGCCTGACGAAGGGGTCGGTGATGCCTGGCAACCACCTAAGCTAGAGTATTCCTTTGATACATCGGCGCCTATTCACGGCGGTGATGAGGCCCATCTAACGGCGGATGAGTATTATCACGGCCATCTGGATTGGTATAATCTGGATTTCGAACCGGGCGGCAACGGGCTTGGTCCGGTTGCGGATGCCCCGGCACCGGCTGATGTTCTGGACGCGACCACGTCGAGCTTCCTGCCCACTCCGATCAGCTTTGAAGGTATGCCGCACACGCGCTGGTGGCGGTTCGAGGACGGCAGCACCAATTTCGGCGACGTGGATCCTGACACGACCGAGATCAACAAGCTTTTGGTGATGGAGTTTGCGCTGGTCTACGCCAATGATTGGTTCATGCTGCCGCTGACGATGCCTGCAGGTACCTTGTCCAAGGTGCGGGGGTTGAGCGTGACAAACGTCTTTGGCGAACGATTGTGGATTGAGGCGGCGGGCAAAGGCGATGACGAGGATTGGCAGCGTTGGTCGATGTATAACCTGGCGACGCGCGGCTCGGATGACATTCCGGCTGATACCAGTCTGCTTGTGATCCCTTCGGCACCGAAAATCCACGAAGGTCGTCCGCTAGAGGCCGCCGAGTTGATCCGCGACGAGGTGGCGAACATGGTCTGGGGTATCGAAACTCGGGTGCCGTTGCCGCATGGTCAAAGCCGCTTCGGACGCCGTACCGGACACGAAACCCGGCGCTATTTCAAAAGGTTGGTCGAAGATGACGGCCCCTTGCCCGACCCCCCCGATCCGCTGGAAAACGACGCCGCGTGGCGTTACCGCGTGATGACTCGCGTCCCGGAAAACTGGATCCCCTTTGTGCCGGTACATGTACCCGGCAGTACCCGCGAAATCCAGCTACGCCGGGCCGCTATGCCCCGCCTGATCGACGGCGATCCAAACCCGCCCGAACCGATCCGTCCGCGCACTGCGTTGCTGCGCCACAATCTGGGCAGTGGCGATCCGTATGATTTGCACGAAGAGGAAGTGCCCCGCGCAGGTGCCAAGATCAGTCAGAGCTTTCAACGCACAAGGTGGTATGGCGGCGAAGTGTTCACCTGGCTGGGCGTGCGCAAACAGACCGGCCGCGGCGAAAAGTCCAGTGGCCTGCGCTTTGATCAGCTGCGGCGCAAGCGTCGCTGAAGCTAGTTTTGATTGTAACGAGTGCGCACTTGTTGCAGGTCTGTCGCACCCATCGCGTCGATAGGTCCTCTTTGCGGCAAAACCAAACCTTCGCCAGACCATCAAATTCCAGATTCATATTTCTGCAAGTGTTCAAGTATTCTATTCATGAAACGCTCACACAAATTAATCAATTTGTCGAATTTTCAATGGGAGCCATTTTCGCTCTACTGGCTTTGGCCTGCAGGTGGTCAGCAGTGTGCCATGGTGCACGAAAACCCAATCGAAACGGGATAAACAGACCGCTAAACGGCTATTGTGCAGCCTAGTCTATTGATAAATCCTTGTTTCACTTTGCGCGCGCTGCCGTCATCGAGACAACGACCGGAGAGTGTCCGGCATCGGCAAAAACTATCCAAGCGAAGCTATTTCTCTTTTGTGCAATTTGAACTCGAAGCATTCCGTTGTAGAATGAGTGGTATTATCAAGCAGTTCTGATTTAGACGGAAACCGTCCGAATGCGTCCGTCTGGCCGCTAGAGGTAAAAGACAATGCCTGTCTTCGTCGTTCTTACCGATGCCAATATATCTGATCCGTCATTCTGGGCGGGTCTGGACGTCGGCCCGGACAGTACAATCGACGCGCGCGGTATCAGTGACAATTTCCAGATCACCATAACTGGTAGCTCTATTACTTTTTCCGACACATCCACCGGCACGACCACGACCTACACCGATGCGGATCTGGCTGCGGGATCGTTCAACCAGTTTGTCCAGTATCAAGGCAACGATGCCGACAGTAACGTTAGCGGATCGGTCGGCCTGAATGGCAGTGGCTATACCGGTGGCAGCGGTAACGATACCTTTCAGGACGACGGCAGTCTTGGCGGCACTCTGACCGGCGGCGATGGCAATGATACGCTGATCGGCGGCACCGGGAACAACAATATTAACGGTGGCGACGGTGACGATCTGTTGCGTGGTGGTTCAGGGTCGAACAACCTTTCCGGCGGCGAAGGCAATGATGTACTTTTTGGAGAAGACGGTTCCGGGAACCTAGATGGCGGCGAAGGCGACGACATCATTAATGCGGGGCTTAACACGGTTTTCGTCCAGGGCGGAGCGGGAACTGATAGTCTGGTCCTGCCGGCGGGATCGACATTCGTACCGTTCTCGCCCGGCTCAACAGGGGGTAACGTCACCCTGCCCAACGGCAATACTTTCGTCTATGTCAATGTTGAGAATGTCACGGTCGCCTGCTTTACTGACGGTACGCCAATCAGAACACCCAAGGGAGATATGCTGGTCGAAGACCTTGTCTGCGGCGATCTGGTTGAAACCTTAGATCATGGCCCAAAACCGATCCGGTGGATCGGCAAACGGACTGTTTCCGGTCGCGGCAAGCATGCTCCAATCTGTTTTCTACCGGGCTCAATTGGCAACAAGCGGCGGATCCGACTTTCTCCACAACATCGCGTTCTATTGTCCGGTTGGAAATGCGAGCTTTGGCTTCAGGAACCTGAGTTGCTTTCCGCCGCGAAGCATCTGTGCAACGGCGACCGGATATTTCGCGAGCCCTGCGATCAAGTCACCTACACGCACTTCATGTTTGACCAACACGAAATCATCTTCTCTGACGGCGCGCTTCTAGAGAGCTTTTTCGCTGGCGATTACATTACGCAAGAGGAACAGGCAGGTTACGAAGAACTGACCGAAATCTTTCCAGAGTTATTGCACGGAACGAAAGATACGCACACTACAGCTCGACCGGTCATAAAGCGCTTCGAGGCGAGCCTGTTCAGTAGCCCTGAGCTTACCTGATCGAAGCATCGTGATACTTACGAGATTGGATTTGGCGCAAATTTTGATGCCTCGTCAAAGCGGGCTACTGCACCCAACCGGGCAGCCCTGGCATCGATGTTATGTCTGGAACGTAGGTCCCGATCGTCACAAATTCCCCACGCGCCATGTTCGTAACCCTTAGTTTGCTGAACATGTTGGCAAGCTCCACCGCGACTTGTTTAAGGGTGCTGATCTGCCCCGCCAGGTTCAAAAGAACAACAAGCAACAGGGGAGGGAGATCAGTTCGAGCATCAAGGCTCCTATGAGGCGCAGGCGGGGTGATCACGGCCATCGCACCAAGATCGGCTGTATTCCTCAGACCTTGAGCGGATGGGTCAAGCAGGCCGAGAAAGACAGCAGGATGTGAGACGGTATCCCCACCGAGGAAAGGGAGCGGATCAAAGCTCTCGAACGTGAGGTCCGCGAGCTACGCCAAGCGAGTGAGATCCTCTGCAAGACAAGCGCCTGTTCTGCGCAAGCGGAACTCGTCCGCCCGCTGAAGCGATGATCGCCTTCATTGAAGCTCAGCGCGTTGTTCACGGTACCGAGTCGATCTGCAGGGTGCTGCCGACTGCGCCGTCAACTTTCTATCATCAACTTGCATGCTGCGCTGTGCGGTAGAGCGCCGACTGAAACAGATTGGCATCCGGGGTGCCGCGCGCGGATGAGTGGCCAAAACAACGGTCCCCAACACGCCAGCGCGATGTCCACCTGATAAGGTGAACCGCGTGTTTCGGGCCCCAGCACCAAACTTGATGTGGGTCAGTGATTTACGTACATCTCTGCCTAGCAAGACATTGTTCTCGATGCTCTGGAACAAGCCCTGCATGATCGACGCTCTGTCCAGAAAGAGGGATTGATCCATCACTCGGATCGCGGTCGGCAATACCCGTCCAAACGATACACAGAGCGTTTGGCTGAAGCCGAGCTCGAGCCGTCGGTCGGCCGCGCTGGCGACAGTTACGATTATGCCCTCGCTGAGACGATAACGGTCTCTACAAAACCGAGCTTGTCTATCAGCCGGGGCCCGAGGCGCAACGTGCAGGATCTGGAAATGGCCACCCTCGTATGTATCGATTGGTCGCGCGAAATGAATCTAAGGGCCTCCGGCTAAACCGGAGCGATTCAGATTCCGCATGTTGAAATGCTCGATTCGGCGTGGTCGAAGCGACCTCTCAATGATCACCCTGCTTCCTCAGTGTTTGACATGGATCGGGCATTGGTAGCGTTGATGGCTGGCGCGCGTCAAATTGTTGCCACACCCCTAACGTAGACTGCTTTCAGATGTAAATTCACTTGCCTGAAATGATTGCAAAAACACGGCCCAAAATGAAGCCAATGCTCGCCACCATACTCTTCAAGCCCTTGCTTCGAAACGAACGAATACTTGCCTAATGCCGAATTAACTATACCCGGCAATCAACTCGGCATATGGCATGTATATAGGAAAAAGAATCCAAACCTTTCCCGGCACAGGTGTCGTGCTCGGGAACGCTCATTTCGACGGTAACGTCACGCTTTAGACTGTGTCCTTGCGGTAACCGGTATGGATTTTCGACCTAAAACCAGGACTGACGCCTCGCATCAAAGTTGCATAATCCTTAACAAACAGTTTAGCCGTTCAAATTAGTTCAGAATTTCAGTAAGAACCCGAAAGCAGAAGAATGTTCACCAACATACCCCGTCCCTCAGCTTCTTCCCCTCTCAGTGCCATTCAGGGTAATTATGCCTTTGGTGATGGGAATCCCAATACGGTTACGACCATCACGTATAGTCTCGCCCAGTATTTGGACACAGGGGCTTGGACGCCAAGCCTCAGAGCGCAATTCAAAATGGCTCTGGATGTGATTGAGTCGGTGGCGAACATAAATTTTGTTGAAACAAGCATCGCCAGCGCTGATCTGATCGAGGTTGTAGCACCCAGTTCGTTTTTTTCGCGGCCGTCAATTCTGGGCTTTCACCAGGCTCCGGTCGCCGGGGGCAGCACGCCATTGTATGGCGCCTTCAACACTGATTACTGGAACGCCTCGAACGGTGCACCTGGCGGGTATTTTTTCACTACGATTCTGCATGAGCTTGGTCACGCTTTGGGTTTGGGTCACCCTCATGATGACGGGTTAGGTTCTTCGGTGATGGCTGGTGTGACCCAGCCATTTGACTCGTTCGGTGTAGCGGGCCTGAACCAAGGTATTTTTACCGTCATGTCCTACAATGACGGGTGGACCAGTCAAAATGGCATCCTGCCTTTATCCGCAACCTCTGGTGGCTCTACAGGGCTTGGTGCTTTGGATATAGCGGCGTTGCAGGCAATGTATGGCGCCAATACCTCGACCAACTCTGGCAATAACACTTATACGTTGGATGCGGTAAATGCTGCGGGAACCGGCTATCAATCCATTTGGGACACCGGTGGTATCGATACATTGGCACATATCGCCGGCAACGATGCCGTTCTGGACCTCCGCCCGGCGACGCTTGACTATTCAGCCACGGGTGGTGGAGCGGTCTCGTCTGCCTCAGGCGTGAGAGGTGGATACACCATCGCCCATGGTGTTGTGATCGAAAATGCGTCCGGTGGATCGGGCAACGACATAATCTTTGGCAACCTTGCGTCGAACGTGCTGTCTGGCAACGCAGGCAACGACGTCTTCTATTCCTTGTCCAACGGCTATAACGGCAACACAATCAATGGCGGCAGTGGCAACGACGTGATCTATGTCGCTGCAGGAGCTGGTGTAGATGTGGTCAACGGTGGGGGCGACAATGACATCGCAGTTGTATCCAGCAACGGCGGATCTTTCATCGGCGGTTCGGGCTTCGACACGATCCGGTTCGTCTACACCATCACTGACTACCTATTCCTGAACAATGGTACGACTTTCGGGTTCACAAATCTTATTAACGGTGTCACGTTTACTGTTTCCAATGACGTAGAGACGTTCCAGTTCTCCAATGGTTTGCAGGGGTTCACTCAAGCGGGTGTGATGCAGGCCATGCAAATCAGCGACATCGAAACCAATGGTACGGTTCTGCAACATGCGGCCCACGGTATCTATGTCCTCGATGGAGGATCGGACAATATTGCCTTGAAATTGAATGGCCAGGTCATCGGGCAAAACTCACTAGCAGGTTGGAGCGCTATTCAGGCTGAAGAAACAGCAACAGGCTTCCGCCTGCTTTGGCAGAATGTGAACGGTACTTATTCAGAATGGACTCTGAACAGCCAGGGCGAAGCTACAGGTGGCTCGAATGTTGCCAATGTTGTTGATTTGGAGACGGTGTATGGGGCCGATCTAAACGGTGACAACAACATTGGTCATATCACCACAACGGTTGAAAGTGCTGGCGCTGTCACGCTTCAGAATTCGACACAAACTGGCTACATCATCGATGGCAAAGATTTGATCTGGAACGGGCAGAACTTTGGCCCAAACACTCTGCCGGGATGGACTGTCATCCAGGCCGAAGCTTTTGAGATCGATAGATACAAAGTGCTGCTGCAAAACACTGACGGCACCTATGTCGAATGGATTTTGGACAGTGATGGAAAATTTGATAGCGGTGCGGTTGCAGGCAACGTGTATGACCTAGAAGCATTCTATGGCGCTGATTTGAATAACGACAGTGCCGTTGGTCATGTCACCACAACCGTTGAAAACGCTGGTTCTGTCACGCTGCAGAATGCGACACAAACCGGCTACATCATCGATGGTGACAAGGAATTGACCTATAATGGGCAGAACATTGGCCCAAACACTCTGCCGGGGTGGACCGCGCTACAGGCCGAAGCAATTACCGGCGGCTATAAAGTTCTGTTGAAGAACACAGATGGCACCTATGTCGAATGGACGCTGAACAGTGCTGGCGAATACGTCGCTGGTGAGGTGATCGGTAACGTCGCCGATGTCGAGACCTTCTATGATACCGATATCGATGGCGACAACAACGTCGGTCATGTTGTCACGAATATCGAAACCAACGGGTCCGTGAACCTAGCCGTTTCGACGCAAGATACATATGTTGTGGATGGCACCAAAACTCTGACCTGGAATAATCAGAACTTTGGCCCAAACACTCTGCCGGGATGGACTGCGCTACAGGCCGAAGCTTTTGGGGGCGGCTACAAAGTGCTGCTGCAAAACACCGACGGCACCTATGTGGAATGGACTTTGAACAGTTCCGGAGCTTATGTCAGCGGTGCGGTTGCAAGCAACGTGTATGACCTTGAAGCTTTCTATGGCGTCGATTTGAATACCGACAGCACTGTTGGTCATGTCACCACAAGCATTGAAAGCGCTGGCGCTATCACGCTTCAGAGTTCGACACAAACCGGCTACATCATCGATGGTGACAAGCAATTGACCTATAATGGGCAGAACATTGGCCCAAACACTCTGCCGGGGTGGACTGCGCTACAGGCCGAAGCAATTGCCGGCGGCTATAAAGTTCTGTTGAAGAACACAGATGGCACTTATGTCGAATGGACGCTGAACGGTACTGGCGAATACGTCGCTGGTGAGGTGATCGGCAACGTCGTCGATGTCGAGACCTTCTATGATGCCGATATCGATGGCGACAACAACGTCGGTCATGTTGTTGTCAGCAATATCGAAACCAACGGGTCTGTGAATCTGGACGTTTCGGCGCAAGATACATATGTTGTGGATGGCACCAAAACTCTGACTTGGAACGGGCAGAACATTGGCCCAAACACTCTTCCGGGATGGACAGCATTACATGCCGAAGCTTTTGGGGGCGGCTACAAAGTTCTGCTGCAAAACACCGACGGCACCTATGTGGAATGGACTTTGAACAGTTCCGGAGCTTATCTCAGCGGAGAGATTATCCCTGACGTTATCGATGTCGAAGACTTCTACCAATACGACATCAACGGCAGCGGAACGGTTGGCTACGCCTTACCGAAATTTGCGCAATTCCAAAAGCAGGCCCCAATTGTGGACGACTCTGACGAGATTCACTTTGTTGAAATTCAGAGCGACGCGCCGATGGAGACCGATCAGGAGATGATCTGGAACTCATTGCAACGAGACGAAGCCCCAGAGGTGGAGCCCGTGCCATCCAAAGACGTTGACGTTGCAGGGTTGGGTCTTCTTGATGATCTGCTGAATGACGATGTCTTTTTGATCTGAGCTTGTTGGTATCGGGTGGCGTGACTTAGCCGTACCCCTGGGCGGCTCAGCTGTCTGACATCGGCGTTTCTGGATCATTGGGATCAGAACCAAAGTCGGACGGTTCGATACATTCTCTGCTCGTGGCCCTCAGCCGACATTCGCGGATCCCAGCCGGGGTCCCTGAAAGCCGTTGTTCGTGGAAACTACAACATTATGCCCATACTCGAGGGTTGCAACGCGCACTTTCACAAAGACTGCGTGGTTTAGTAACGTCACGCTTAGCTCGAAGAGGCGTTCTAACGTCAAGGCCAATGACATCTTGTGGATCATATGGGCTTCTTGTGGGGGGTCGTATTCCGCGGCCGTTTGGGGGAATACTCATGCGCATCTAAGCCGCGCTATTATCGTCGAAAACTCATGGGCCGTGTCTCGCCATTGGGGCAGCGTAGATGACCGTTGTAACGACAAGCGAGAGAGCCGTTGTGCCTCGCGCGTGTTCTGAATGACCCGTTGCAAAGCATCTGCCAAGCCGCCAGGATCGTCGGGCGCAACTAAAATCCCAGCCTTGCCAACTGTTGTCGGCACGGCACCGACACGGCAAGAGACGATTGGTAACCCGTACATCATCGCCTCGCTCAGCACCATGCCGTAGCCTTCGTAGCGCGTGGCCAAAACAAAAACCGATGCTGCATTGAAACGGGCCGTCAGGGCGTTCTCATCAAGCTCGCCTGTAAAAGTGACGCGCGCGTCGATGTTAAGCGCGCGTGCCTGCTTGAACAAGGCGGCGGCATAGTCCCAATCATGTGTCTTGCCTACGATTTCGGCCTGCCAAGGGAGGGCTTCGAGATGCCCTAAAGCGTCTAGTAAGACATCGTGACCCTTACGAGGTGCCAAAAGCCCGACGGAGAGAACGAGCGGTGGATCAGAGAGCTGACGGTTCACAACCGGCCTATCAAAACCGGGCGGTGCGATTGTGATCCGGTGTGCTTCTGCACCAAAATCATGGCATAAAATGCGCGCTGTTTCAGAGCTCGGAACCACAACATGATCGGCATGGCGCAAAGCGGCAGCTTCATTTTGCAGCAGAAAAGCGGAACGCGCTTTGGGCAGTCCGGTTTCCAGGCCAAGAGGATGGTGGATCATCGCAATGATTGGCGCTTGAACTTCGGCAAGACCGTCGGGATCGATTGCCCCAAAAACAAGACCATCCAATATGATTGGTTGATCCGAGGGCACAGCGCACAGGGCATCCAGAGCCGCCGCCATGTCTGCGGTGGTAGGATCGGGAAAGCTGTCCGGCAATCGCAAATGAGCTATGCTGCAGCCCATCTCGTTCAATTCATGCAGCACACGGGCTTCATATATGAAGCCTCCGGTGCGGCGATCCTTGTCGCCCGGGATAGCAAAAACGGCTTGAATCATCACACCTGTTCATTCGCGTATATGCGCAGGACCCTATGCTCCACTGCGGCGACAGCGGCATAAACCACCACTGCGACAACCGCGAGGATCACAACGCAGGACCATAGCATGTTGTAGTTGGATGTGCTCGCCGTTGTGGCCATCAAAACGCCGATGCCTTTGCCTGTCGCAAGCCATTCTACTGTTGTGATCGCCAGCAAAGCGGCTGGCACGGCCATGCGGGCAGAGGCGAAAAAGGCGGGCAGCATTGCTGGTATTTGTGCTGCGCGCAGCAAGTGCCAGCGACCGGCGTCATAGCTTCTGAAAAGGTCAACGACCTGACCGGGCGTTTGGCGAAGACCCTGCTGGCAGGCGACAAATGTCGGGAAGAAGATCATTACTGCGACGACGACCACGGTCCCGACCAGACCGCGCCCGAAGGCAAGCACCAGAAGCGGTGCAGTCGTGATGATCGGCACAGCACGCAGCGCTACTGCAACCGGCATTGTTGCGCGGTTCAATGTCGGCGACAAAACCACCAATGCGGCCAGCGCCGCGCCAAAGGCAAGGCCGGCAAGGTATCCAGGTAAGGCAAAAGACAAGGTTTCAGCGAGAGCCGACAAAACTGTGTTCCGATTTTGCGCCTCGGCCAGAAAGGCCCACACATCGCCGGGACGTTTCGCAAAAAAGCGGTTGAGATCTAATGCATCCATCGACACTTGCCAAAGGATCAGCACGAAAGCCGTAGTGAACCCAATCTCGACCAGGTACTTCCATGGTCTCTGACGTGCAGAGACGGCAGGTGCCGACAACAGAATGACGGGCCTGTACGCAACGACGCGCTGACCAAACCAGCCGATCGACCCATAAGCGATCATGGCGATCAGTGCAGCAATAAGCGCCAGCGCCCATGTCGCATTTGTGTCCAACCCCCGCATGGCGCGCAAGGTCAGTACACCCAGCCCTCGTTCTGCACCCGTGAACTCGCCGATCATGGCCCCCAAAAGGGCGGCAGGTGCGCTGATTTGTAGGCCCACGAAGAGATATGGCAAACTTGCGCGCGCCCGCGCGCGGATCAGGGTCGACATCGGACCACGGCCATAAACGCGCATCAGATCAGTCCAAGTTTGTGACACAGCGCGCAAGCCGACGAGTAGCGTGAGTAGGGTTGTGTAGTAAACTGCCAAGGCGGCAAGCGCGATCTGTGGCCCAGTGCCTGGCCCAAACAACACGCGCAAAATGGGTCCACTGGCAATCAACGGCACGCAAAACACAAGCAGGCAAGCGGCAGATAGCGTTCGCGCGCTGCGGGGGAAGACGACCATTATGGTGCCCAACCCTATCGCTGCGAGATTCCCCCAGACAAAGCCCTGTGCGGCGTTGACAGACGTCTCTAACGCAGCGCGGGCAAGCAGCGCGGCATTGTTTGATACATATCCCGCAATTGCCAAAGGACTGCTTACCAACAGGCTGCCCGGCACCAAGCGCAAAGCACCTTCCCATAAAACCAACACAACACAGAGCCATATTAGCAAGCGCAGTACGGTCATATGCTGTCCTCTAAAACGGCGAAGATCTCTTGCGACAAGGCTGCGAACTCTGCAGTCTGGACAAGTTTACTGTCCCGGGTCCCTGTCAGTGCAATCGGGATGTCCGCAACCACGCGCGCGGGGCGCGGTGACAAGACCAAAACACGGTCGGACAAAAGCACGGCTTCCTGCACTGAATGGGTGACAAGCACAACGGTCGCCCCACGGGATCGCCAAAGCGGTGGCAGATCTTCGTTTAACCGTCGACGCGTCATGGCATCGACTGCACCGAAGGGTTCGTCCAGCAACAACACATCGGGTTCTGAAATCAAGCTGCGTGCGATCGCGACGCGTTGGCGCATACCGCCTGATAGCTCACCCGGGCGGTGGTCGGCAAAACCGCCAAGTCCCACAAGGTCAATCAGCGCATCAACATCACCCACGGGTTTGCGCGCCAACTCGGCTCCAAGGGCAATGTTTGCGCGCGCGCTGCGCCAGGGCAGCAGCGACGGATCCTGAAAGGCCATGGCCAATGCTCCGTTCCGAGCAACCGTCCTAGGTGGCTCTGCACCCAGTGCTACCGTCCCGCTGTCTGGCGTGTCGAGCCCAGCAATCATCCGCAATATAGTTGACTTTCCACACCCTGAAGGACCCACGAGCGCGGTGGTCTGCCCTGCGGCAAGCGTTACAGAAAATGGTATAACCACTTCGGTTCCGCCAAATCGTTTGGTGATGCTATCGCAGTGAATGTCTACGCTGGCCATGCCGCGGCAATCCTTGCGCTGGATCAGCCATGCACCTCTTCCAGTATCGACCTGTCCCATAAACCCGCCGACACGTCATGGTCGAGCAGGGCCAAAGTCTCAATGTTCTTTGACACCGTGTCATCGGTGAACCAGCCAAAGCCGTTTTCGGCGGTCAGGTCAGAGAACATCAACGGGACTTGACGTGCGGCCTGTAGCTTCTGGGTTTGTAGGTCGAGACCTGCATCAGGGAACATCTCGACCGTCAGCGCAGCGGCGGCATCCGTGTCGTTCAGGTAGTCATTCCAGCCCATCACCTCGCCCTTGATCAGTGCAACGAGATCAGCACGCTGGTTGGCGATCGACTCCTCGGTCGCGATATAGGTTTGGGAATGCAGGGCATAGCCATGATCCGCCATCAGCATTGTCGTATTATCGACGCCCTTTACGGTCATCGCGACCGGTAAATCCGTTTCCCAGCACAGCAGGCAATCGACCTGACCGCTGACCAGTGGGGCGGGGTCATATTGCGTTGGCACAATCTCGATATCGTTGATGTCGACATTGTTCAGAGTGCAAAGCGCCTGCAGCACCGGCGTATTGGCGACCGCCATGCCGATCCGTTTGCCCACAAGGTCTGCCGGCGTGTTCACCGGGTTCGCCGCCAGCGATGCAATGGCGAACGGGTTCTTTTGCATGGCCACGGCGATGATCTTGAACGGTGCGCCCTGGGAAACAGCGGCGGCTGTGTAGTCGGCGGCGGAAACCCCGACCAAAGCTGTGCCAGAGACCACCGGCGGCTCGACCGGGGCGTTGGGACCGCCTTGACTAAGCGAAACATCGAGGCCTTGTTCAGTCCAGTACCCCTTTTTCGCCGCGATGTAGCTGCCACCGAATTGTACGGAATGCAGCCATGAAAGCTGGAAGTTAACCGACGTGGCGGCGAACGCAGGCACGCCCGCGGCTGCGGTTGCCACCCCTGCTGCACTGGTTTGCAGAAAGAAACGGCGGGTGAGATGTGCAGGTTGTGTCATGGTAAATCTGGTTTCTCCTTGTTTAAGGTGGTTCCGGAAAAGCTCTGGGCCACAAGAATAGCAGCAGCGGGCAGCGCTGCGACGAAGAGCACGACACCGTAGGTGACCCCGGTTGCGATACCCGCGCTGGCGGGCGCACCGATCATCGGAAAGAGGGCTGCGGCAGCGCCCTCTCTCCAACCCCAGCCGCCAACCGACAGAGGGATCAGCATCGCGCACAATATCAGCGGGATCAGCGTTGCCCACGCCTCGGCCGGAATGACGGTGCCTATTGCCCGCGCGCAAGCGTAAAAGCCAAAGATCAGACACAGTGTGGTGATTGCACAATGGAGAAGAATGACAGGTTGGGGGATCAGCTTCAGGACCTTTTGAACGAACCGTCCAGTCTCGCTATCGCGTCTTGAAACCAACCAAGCCGTCGAACCGCACCCTGTCAGGACCACCAAGACAAGCAGACTCAAACGGGTCCAGTCGGGGCCTGCAGGCATCGCTAGAGTGATGGTAAAACCTGCGTACATGAGACCGAGAATGGCGACCTGGCCAAGCATCCGTTCGGCCATCACCGATTGCGCAGCGCGGATAACATCCGCAGCGCCACGGGCCCGGACCGCTCGGGTCACATCACCTGCGACGCCACCGGGCAAGGCGCTGTTGATTAACTGGGCGAGGTAGTATTCGCGCAAGGCGAACGCGTAACTGAAGCGTATGTCAAATGCGCCGGCGGTGGTTTTCCAGCGGTCGGCCATCGAAAAGGTAGCGACTGTCAAAGCTAGCAAGGACAGCGCAATCCACTTCATGTCCGCGCCGCGCAACTGCGCCAGCACCTCTGCGGGGTTGGTCCACCAAAGCAAAATGGCAAGGCAGCCAATTGAAACCGCAAGTTTAACCCCACCCATACTCATTGGCCGGCCATCTTCGAAAGTTGCGCATGCGTGAAAGCATCCAGAAAGTCATTGCGGAAACTGTCCATGCGTCGCACCGGACCCTCTGCTGAAGGGACAAGCCCATCGGTCCATCCCCAATGATCAATCAGGTTCAGAAGGTCCGGCGGGCCAATCATGTGCACGGCGACATCCTTGTTGTCGCTTCCCGCCACAAATCCTGCAGCCTGATGATCGCCTGCGACGATTGCCAGCGGCGCGTTATCGCCCAGGTCCGCCACATGCTCGAACGTAACCCGCAGCGCGTAGTCCACGGACCTGCGATAAGCATCGCGCACAGCGTCCCGGTCGCGCCAGAGATCTTTTGGCGCAGGTCCGCGGGCCGCCATTTCGTTGAAAACCGTCCCATTGCCAACCCTATCCCACGGCACCACATCCGGGATTGGCGTCCACGGGGCATGCGAGGAGATCAAGGCGACTTGTATGAAATCCGGGCGCGGGTCCGCGGGTAATAGTGCAGGGTAAGTGGCCAATGTGAACTGGTCAGGCATCGTGACCCAGCGAAAGCGCGCGCCCTCATAGGGGATGTCTGCTGCCGGGATGACCGTGTCAAAGCCCATCGCAAGGCTTTCTGGCCATCCCATAGTGATCGCGGGCATGATCGCCGTCGTGCGGTAGCCTGCATCCTGAGCGAAGTGGAACAACCACTTGTGACCGCTGGCCAGCATCGCGGTGTAGCGCCCACTGTCCGTCGTCCATAGCCCGCTTGCCAAGGCACCATGAGCAAGCCAGCTCTGACCGCCCGAGGTGGGTGAGGTCAACCAACCGCTTTTCATCGCCATACCAGAGCGTGCGATCTCGAACTCGGCCACGCGCAGTGTTTCCAAATGGGTCGGCGCATATAGTGGATTGTCAAAACTGGCGCGCCCGTAGCTTTCGATCCAGATCAAAACAACGTCCCGACCTTCAAGCGCATTCAAGAGACCGGCAGAATTCGCGTAGGTATCTTTGTTTGCCTCTGCAGTAAATCGGGCAAGCTCCGTGGCGGTTTGCTGCACCTCGATTCCGCGTTTGAGTGTTAAGCGCGTGGTCCAGGCCGTGCCCGGCGGGCTCTTGTCAAAGCGCCAGTATTCGAAGTGATGCCCGGTATCTGCCGCAGCCCAGCCCGCGCACAACAGCGCCAGAAAAGCCGCTGTTACGCGCAGCGAGCGAGCGGGCCCAATTGAAGCCCAAGTGCGCAAGCTGCGCTCGAGCACCAGAAACAGAAGAACCAGCAACCCTGCGGTCCCGATGATCACCAATACGGTTAGCACGCCCCCAACGCTTTCGCGCAATAGAGACAGACCTGCGCCAATTAGAAACGTATCGAGGATGGGATTAAACGTGCGGTTGAAGGCGCTGAACATCCCGAAATCTGCAACTTTGATCACGATAGCCAGCAATAGCAAAAGCGCACAGACGTAAGTCACACCCATACGCCGCCCAATGGCCACCATACCCAGAAGCAACACTGGCAGCTCCAGCGGCCAGCGGTTCAGCGTGTTCCATGCCACGGCGCCCGGATGGTTCGGCAATACCAGAACGGCAAAGACCACCGCTGCGGAAACGGCCAGTGCCACAACGCGCCTCATGCGGCGCGCCTCACAAGCCAAAGGATGTCGACCAGAAACGACCAACTTAGCAACAGGGCTGCAATTGCAGCGACGGGTATTGCAGCGACCTGCGGTGTCAGGGGAAAGATCAGAAAGATCAGCGCTGCGATCTGAACGACACAGATTGCTTTGCGTCGGAATGCTTGCGGCAAGGGCGCTTGCAACGCCGGCCACACGAAGGCTGCCGCGACAAAAGCGTAGCGCATGAATCCCAAGATCAGGATTTCAGCGCCGATGGTCCCGCTGATCAGGAGCCATAGTGAAATCACTGCCCCCAAAGCGGCATCCGTTTCCATATCGAACCACCCACCGAAATCCGAAACCAGATCCGCTCGTCGGGCCAGCCACCCATCAACGCCGTCCAGCGCAAAAGCCAAACTTGCCACTGCAAACACCACCCAGACGGACACGTCAGGCGACACAAGCGCCCCAGTCAGAAAGGCTATCATGGCCACGCGCGCCAGGGTGACGATGTTGCAGGCGCCCAGAACCGGGTGCGGATATCTGTTGTTCAGAGCATGCCCCGCCACCGTCGCTGCCCCGGCGAAGATCAAAATCGGCACTGCAAACATGCCGTAGACAAAGAACGACACCAGCGCCAGCACAACTCCCAGAACAGCAGAAACACCCAAGAACCCGATTATTGGTGTGCGGGGCTCAAGCGTCTGCTCGACAAGGTGTGGTGTGCTGCGAAACATGTGTTACTTCACCCAATTCGTCTGTTACTTAGGTCCGCGGGCGGCATTGGACACCTTAGATAACCCACGGCCACGCGGACTATACAACCACATCACGGAACTGTGACCGTCGCCTCCAGGGGCAGATGGTCCGAGGCCAGAGCTACCTTTGTCGACGTAACGGTGCGCAATTGCAGCACCTTACCCGGTGCGTTGGTCAGGATACGGTCCAGCGGCAGAAGTGGCCATCTACTGGGAAATGTGCGGCGGGCAGGGCCGCGCAGCGCAGTACCAATCAGTCGGCGATTGAGCATCAGCCCGCTCCAGGGACGCCACTCGTTCAGATCTCCAAGCAGGATGGTTTGCATGGGCGGGCGCCGTCGCAGATATTGCCCGATGGTCCTCATCTGGATGATGCGTAGAGGCTGCGACAGAGACAAATGAGTGCTCACGATCCTGACCTCGCGTGTGTTAAACGTTGCCTCGACAGACACGGCACCGCGGTGACAATGACCCGGTAGATCTATCAAGTCGGTTTTCGTACGTTCCAGCGACGGTGACAAAAACAGGATGGTGCCCAGAAACCCATCACTTTCGGTTCCCCATCTTAGCGCGCAGTCATGGATGTATTCGAGCCCGGTGCGGGTTGCGATCTCTTGCACATTGACCACACTTGCGTGAGGTCGGCACTCTCCGTCTGCCTCTTGTAAGGCCAGAACATGTAGGCCCAGAGGTGTGAGTGAATGATCAATAGCCTCGACAATGCGCCCAGGATCGACGTTGCCGTCACTTCCCTTGGCGCGGTGGATGTTCCACGTTGCACATCGCAGCTGCTCAGCCTGCATCAGATCGAACCTGCCCTATCTCTCAACCACCCTATATGGCACAATAGCAGAGTTAGACCGCGCGTCCCCGATGGCGATGTTTTCGCCCCCCGAGGCATTTCACGCGCTTAGAACAGGACACATAAACCATGCGTACGCTCCTTGTCACAACGGCTTTCTTCACCACTTTCGCAGCAACTGCGCAGGCGGACATGGCGCGGTATGAACTCGACCCGGAACACACATCCATCTACTTCACCGTGGATCACATCGGCTTCGCCAAGACACTCGGTATATTCACCGACGTCAACGGCAGTTTCATGTATGACGTGGACACCCAAGAATTGGGTGATGTCTCGGTGACGATAGGTACGGCGTCGGTCAACACGTTCAACGAAGCGCGCGATGGGCATGTGCGCAAACCTGATTTCCTGCATGTCTCGGAACATCCCGAAATCACCTTTGTTGCCAGCGGCGGCGCTCCTACCAGCGATACCACCGGAACCGTCACCGGCGACCTTGCGATCCTTGGCGTGACCCAGCCTGTGACGCTTAACGTGACGCTGAACAAGATTGCAGACTACCCGTTCGGCCACCAGCGCGAGGTTCTAGGCTTGTCGATGACTGCCACGATCCAGCGCAGCGATTTCGGCATGACCTATGCGGTGGAAAACGGGCTGGTCGGGGATGTAGTCAACATCAGTATTGAAACCGAGGCGATGAAGATAGAGTGATGTCAAGTTGGGTCGACATCCAAGTCTGATCGAACCCGATTGGAAACATGCACGGCGGATCAGGTCAGATCGATACAGTTTAATAAAGATGCACTGCGCGCATGGTATTGCCGCGTTACCTCCAGAATTCTGATGTTCAGATTTCAACCTACCCAGCTGGTGGCATCCAGGCGCCAAAAGCCTTGATTTCATCGATCTTCAAAACATAAGGACCACTTCTTTGAGGAAACCCGAAGGGTCCAGGCCCCGATTGGTTATGGCACGCTTGTTGCCCAGATCAGATCGGCATCGGCGATGCTGCGGAAATGTCCAAGGAAGTAGAACGCCTCGCAGTGTTTCGGTGCCGACCCGAGCTGAATAAAGGATATGGACCAAAGGTGGCTTTGCACTAGGAGAGTTGACACGTGTGATTTTTCAGAAGCGCCAAACGGCCTTCCGGCAGGAATGACATCTGTAATTGTGGTAGGCTAGGAAATGGACCCTGATTTGATCGCTACATACTGTTCGGCGTTGGCGGGCGCGAAAAACCAAGCAATTTGTGGAATGGTTAGCCTGCGGTATCCGAATAGATGGTTCTGATCCAATCTGAAAAGGCACGGATCTCGTCGCGGCGCTCAGAGCCATCGCGTTCTACCAGAAAATGAGCGGGTCGGATGGCAATCTTTTCCGTCACCGGCGACGTAACGAGCCCTCGTTGAATGAACGATTGCGCAAAGCTCTCTAATACGATGGCCATCCCGGGCCCTGCGCTGATGGCCTGCAAAGCCATCAAGGATGAATCAAATCGTGTTACCCTGGCCTGAACAGGCATCGAAAGGTCGAGTTGTTGAAATAGCTGTGGCCAATCGGATTCAGACCCGTGAATTGTAATGATCTGCTGTGCGGCCAGTATATCGAGGGTTGGTTCGCCTTGGAAGTTTCCTAGGAAATCTGGATGGCAAACTGGGACAGCAAATTCATGACCAAGATGTGTAACACGACCATCTGACCAATCTCCGTATCCAAAACGGATATCGACATCACTTATCCCCTCTTGAAATCTGTTGGCCCAGACGAATGTAGACAGTTCTACGTCGATATGGGGATGATTGGCGAAAAATTCGTTCAGCCTGGGTGCAATGATCAAAGCCGCAAAAGAGATTGATGCCCGAACCTTGAGTTGTTGTCGCTTCGTCTTGCCAAACAAACCCGCAGTGGCAACCTGCATGTCGCTCAGGCCTTTGCGAACAGGTTGGGCATAGGCTTTGCCCATATCCGTCAAAGCAACGCCGCGCGGCAGTCTTTCAAACAAAGTTGTTTTTAGATGCTTTTCAAGCAAGCGCATTTGTTGACTGACTGCTGCTGGCGTTAACCCAAGTTCAGCCGCCGCGGCAGAAAAACTACCGAGCCGAGTGGCCGCCTCGAAGGTACGGAGCCAGGTTGGGTGAGGTAGGTCCATAAGCGCACAACCTTTAAATAATTTTAGGTCAATACCATAAAATCCATTGTTTGAATTAACAATCATCATGTGGGAACTCTTTGCAGAAATGTCACCGGGCCAACGATAGAGCCGTGGCAATTGCAGGGAGAGGCGTGGGTGGAGGCGTACGATTTCATTGTCGTAGGAGCGGGTTCAGCAGGATGTGTTCTGGCTGATCGGCTTTCGGCGAGTGGACGTCACAAGGTTTTGCTGATTGAGGCGGGCGGCAGCGACCGCCGCTTCTGGATCAAGGTACCGCTGGGGTATGGTAAGACCTACGATAATCCATCTTTGAACTGGTGCTACACCGCCAAACCCGACGCTGGTCTTGCCAATCGCGCTGCCTTTTGGCCGCGTGGACGGGTGATTGGCGGATCGTCTTCGATCAATGCGATGGCTTACCTGCAAGGCCTTCCCCATGACTTCGACGATTGGGAGACCGCTGGTGCGACGGGTTGGAACTGGCAGTCTGTCAGCGCAACCTATTCCCAACTTGAAACCTTTGAAAACCGATATGAAACCGAAGGGCCCAGTTTCGGGCAGGTGCATGTCAGTGACGTCGGCACGCGTATGCATCCGTTTTCTGCCCATTTTCTGCAGGCTGCCCAACAAGCGGGGTGGCCTGTCGTTGATGATTTGAATGGGGCAATACGAGAAGGGGTTGCGCGTCTGCGCTGTACTGTAAAAAACGGGCGGCGCTGGTCGGCAGCTGATGCGTTTTTGCGACCTGCATTGAAGCGGCAAAACCTGCGGGTTGTGCCAAACGCTCTGGTAGAACGAATAGTACTGCAAAACGGTGTCGCCACTGGGGTCGAGTACAGTCAAGGCACGCGGCGGGTGCAGGCCATGGCGGGACGTGAGGTGGTTGTCAGCGCTGGCGCGATCAACTCGCCACAGCTTTTGCAGCTTTCAGGGATCGGCCCGGCAGAGCTGATGCAACGCCACGGGATCAAAGTTCAGGCCAACCTGCCGCAAGTGGGTCAGGGGCTGCAGGATCATCTGGGAATTTCCTATCAGTTTGCCGCCACCGAGCCGACGTTGAACAACCGCTTGGGCAGCTGGCCCGGGAAAATCGCGGCGGGTTTACAGTATCTTCTGACACGGGCCGGGCCGCTCAGCGTACCGATCAATCAGGTCAGCGGCTTTGTAGGTTCCGACCAAGGCCAGCGTGCGGATCTGCAGATATACTGCAACCCGATGTCCTACGCAGTGCGCGCTGGTGGCAAAACTGACGTCGCAGCTAAGGCCGGGTTTCTGATATGTGTGCAGCCCTGCCGCCCGACCAGCCGGGGTGAGGTGGCGATCACCTCAGCCGATCCGAATGCTGCGCCAGACATCAGACCTTATTCGCTTTCGACCAACGAAGACTGCGCGCTTGCCATTGCAGCAGGTCGTGCCGCACAAAAACTGGCAGAGACGCCCGCCATTCGGTCTGTATTGCGCGACGGTCCGGATATCGCGGCCATGTCCGACAATGATTTGCTTGCCGATTTTCAGGCGCGCGCCAGTTCGATCTATCACGCCAGCTGCACCTGCCGCATGGGCGCCTCGGCTAAATCTTCTGTTCTGGACGCGCGCTTACGGGTGCATGGCGTGTCAAGATTGCGGGTGATCGATGCATCCTCTTTTCCCAACGTGACGTCTGGCAACACCAATGCACCTGTCATGATGCTGGCCGCGCGCGGCGCTGAAATGATCCTGCAGGATACGGCACAACCGATCCGGCAAGGAGGTGCAGTATGAGACTGGAAAAGCTTGAAACCTTCGTAGTGGCAAACCCGCCGCCACGCCACGGCGGCCGGTACTTTATCTTTCTGCGCCTCATAACGGCCTGCGGCATCACCGGCGTGGGCGAAATCTACAATGCAACCTTCGGGCCCAATCTTTGTACCGCCATGGCGCATGATGTGTTTGAACGGCAATTCGCTGGTCGGGATCCGCACCATATTGAACGGCTCTGGCGTCAGACCTATGGCGCCGGGTTTACTATGCGCCCCGATGTAACTGTGATGGGCGTGCTGAGCGGGCTTGAAATGGCCTGCTGGGACATAATCGGCAAAGCCGCCGATCAGCCGGTCTATCAGCTGTTGGGCGGCAAAGTTCACGACCGCCTTCGCAGCTACACTTACCTCTATCCCGCCGAAGGCGATGTTTACCCGGACCCTGATGAGCCCAACGTCTACAATGACGCGGATATCGCCGCTGAGGCGGCGGTGCGGGCTGTTGAACAGGGCTTTACTGCCGTCAAATTCGACCCCGCAGGTCCATCACAGTTTATGACGGCCATCAGCCACGGCTCAGCGATCTGGACCTGTCCGAGGCTTTCTGCCGACAGATCCGTAGCGCTGTGGGCGATAAGGCCGATCTTCTGTTTGGTACCCACGGCCAGTTCACAGCGTCGGGTGCCAAACGGATGGCACGACGGCTCGAGGCCTATGACCCGCTTTGGTTTGAAGAGCCCATTCCGCCGGAAAACCCGGCCGATATGGCAGAAGTTGCCCGTTACACTGCCATCCCGGTTGCCGCAGGTGAAAGGCTTTGCACCAAGCATGAGTTTGCCCGCCTGCTCGAAGCTGGCGCAGCCTCAATTCTACAGATGAACCTGGGTCGGGTAGGTGGCTTGCTGGAAGCTAAGAAAATAGCATCCATGGCCGAAACGCGTCAGGCGCAGATTGCTCCGCATTTGTACTGTGGCCCCGTTGTGGCCGCAGCAAATATCCAGATCGCAACTTGCAGTCCCAATTTTCTGATCTTGGAATCCATCGGTCGCTTTGACGGCCCGTTTATGGACTTCCTGACCACGCCCATCTCCTGGGAGGCGGGTTTTGTCCTCCCCCCGGTGTCTCCGGGGTTGGGCGCGGAGTTAAACGATGCGGTCATCGCCGCGCATCCTTATACCGGCAAAGAATTGCACCTGAATATGGTGGCCGAGCCCGTGAACACATGATCACTCATGAATGGTGAACGCAATGGAAAAGCTGAACAAACACTATATCGATGGCGGTTGGGTGGCTTCGGTCGATGGCACGCGCTTCGCTATTAAGAATCCTGCAGACGATAGCATTCTGGGCGAAGTCACGCTTGGCACCGCTTTGGATGTCGATCGGGCTGTTGCATCCGCAAGCCGGGCCTTTGAGACGTTTTCCAAAACCTCCAAGGCTGAGCGTATCGCGCTGCTGAACCGCTTGCTGGGAGTTTACACCAACCGGCTGGAAGAGATGGCTTGGGCGATCACCCGCGAAATGGGCGCTCCCATCGATATGTCGCGTGCGATGCAAGCGGGTTGTGGGGTAGACCATATCAAGTCGTTCATCGAGGTGCTGAAGGCTCACGTTGACTGCGAGACCCTGCCAAACGGCGATGTGCTGCATCGCGAACCGATCGGCGTCTGCGGGTTGATCACACCGTGGAACTGGCCAATCAGCCAGGTCGCGCAAAAGGTCCTGCCTGCTTTGGCGGTTGGGGCCACCTGCGTTTTGAAACCTTCGGAATACACACCGCTTTCGGCAGCACTTTTTGCCGAGCTCATCGACGAGGCGGGATATCCGCCAGGTGTTTTCAATCTGGTCTTCGGGGATGGCCCAGAGGTTGGATCGGCAATGTCGCGTCATCCAGACATTGCCATGATGTCCTTCACCGGCTCGACCCGGGCAGGCATAATCGTGTCAAAGGACGCCGCCGATACAGTCAAACGTGTGGCGCTGGAACTAGGCGGGAAATCCCCCAACCTGATCTTTGCTGATAACGGTAAGGATCTAGAGGCGCGCGTAACTGCATCGGTTGCCAATTGCTTTCAAAACACTGGCCAGTCTTGCAACGCGCCAACCCGTATGCTGGTCGAGCGCAGTTGTTATGAAACCGTCCTTCAGATTGCATCCCGTGCCGCCGCTGATCAAAAGATTGGGGAGCCTGCTGATCCCGGTGATCATATTGGTCCTCTCTTCGGCCAGTTACAATATGACCGCGTTCAGGCAATGATTCAGGTCGGGCTGGACGAAGGCGCGCGGCTTTTGGCTGGTGGCCTTGGCAAACCCGTTGGGTTTGAACACGGCTGGTATGCCCGTCCGACCGTTTTTGCGGATGTGAACAACCAAATGCGTATCGCGCGCGAAGAGATCTTTGGCCCTGTTCTGGTCATCATCCCGTTTGAGGCTGAAGAGGAAGGGATCACCATCGCCAACGATACGTTATTTGGCCTGGCCGCATTCCTTCAGACAGGAGACGCGGAGCGTGCCAAGCGCGTCTGTTCCGCGCTGCGCGCGGGCACCGTCACGATCAACGGTCAAAGCACCAACTACGGCTCGCCGTTCGGGGGGTACAAACAATCCGGTAACGGGCGCGAAGGCGGGCCGTTTGGGCTGGAAGATTACCTAGAACTCAAAGTCAGAGGCGGGCTTGGGCTAACGACCTGAGCCAAGCCAAATCCTAACATTCGCAACATCAACCCTGGCTGACCAAAAAAGGCAGCCATTTCATCGGAGAGTGCAATGTCGCACACCACCCTCGATTTTCTTCCGGAGCCGTCTGCCTCCGGCTCCGAAAATACAACCAGCGCTTGGGCGACCCATCGCGACGACGCGCCAATCGAAGGCGGTTTTGACGCGAGGTATGGCGACGTGATGTGGCAAACGTTGATTTGTGGGGACCGTATGTCATCAACAGATCTGGTCCTGGGGATCGCGAGTATTCCGGCCTTCGGCAGTTTGCCACTGCACAGTCACGACCCGGCAGAGTTCTATTTTGTCGTATCCGGATATGCAGAGGTTTCAATTGACGGCAAGATTACATCAGTTGGCCCGGGCATGGCGATCTTCATTCCGGGCGGGGCAATACATGGCATAACGGCTGGCACTGAGGGCATTGAGTTCGTCTACGGATTTCCGGAAAATCGCTTTGGTGACGTGGTTTACAACTTTTCTCAGCAACAGGGTGGGGAACAATGAAAATAGGATTTATTGGCCTCGGCAATGTCGGTGGCAAACTCAGCGGTAGTCTGCTGCGGAACGGCTTTGATCTGACTGTGTTTGATCTGAACCCTGATCTGGTTGCCGAAAAAGTCACCAAGGGCGCAACGGCTGGCGAAAATCCGGCACAGATGATGCGTGACTGCGATGCGGTAATCACATGCCTGCCGTCACCCGCCGCCTCTGATGCTGTCCTACAAGAGATGTTGCCTGAGGTTCGCGAAGGCAAGATCTGGATGGAGATGTCGACGACTGATCAGGCCGAGGCCGAGCGTCTAGGAGGTCTGGTTATCGCGGCGGGCGGGGCCGCTGTTGACTGTCCCGTGTCGGGTGGATGCCACCGGGCTGATACAGGGAATATTTCAATCTTTGCAGGCTGTGATCGCCCCACGTTCGAACGTATTTTGCCTTTGCTGACCACTTTAGGACGTCGGGTATTGCATACCGGTGATCTGGGATCGGCGTCGATGCTGAAAGTGTTGACCAACTATCTGGCAACCGTTCATCTGGCGGCCAACGCCGAGGCGCTTGTCACTGCGAAAGCTGCCGGAATGGACCTGAACACCACATATGAGGCAATCAAGATCTCGTCGGGAACATCCTTCAGCCATGTCACCGAAAGTCAGGTCATTTTGAATGGGTCTCGGGATATTTCATTCACCATGGATTTGGTTAAAAAAGACGTGGGGCTATTCCAGGAAATCGCAGAGCGCAACAACGTGCCTTTGGAGATCTCACCGTTGATTTGCAGCATCTTCGACGATGGCATCGCTCGTTATGGTGATCGTGAATTGTCACCAAACATCATCAAGCGTCTGGAGGATGCAACCGGTCTGGATATCCGAGCACCGGGATTTCCACCGGAAATGACGGACGATGAACCCGAGGAACCCGGCTATGAGGTCATCCCAACGGGGCGGAGTTGAGAGGAGAGGTGTTCGCCGCTTAGCTAAGTGACAACGCGTCTTCATGGGCACTTTTAAAAGTCAATATATGTCAGGTACTTGTCTGTTATCGATGGTTTGAGACAGGTGCCAGCTTGACTTTGTTTTGTCACTTCTCATCTGGTTTAAGCTAAGCTGCGGATTTGGCGTGCTGCAGGTGCCCTAGTTTCATGGTTCTCCTTTTTGCCTTCTCGGGTTCACACAGTATTGGTTGACCGCGGCTGCTCAGGTATCGGCAGGCGATTGATCTCCGCATTGTTCGCGCCAACACCTGGCTGCTTCGCAGTAGGCTTCGCTAGTCAGAAACGTCTTGAAGGAACACGCTTTGTCATTGGTGCGTTGGTCGATTGCGGCTTCTGGACAGAGGAGCATATCGCAGTTGTGCCGGATCATCCGAGAACCCAAGACTTGTGTCTAAAAAGCGTTATTGAAGATGTGACGCGATCATCCGCGCCTTTCAGACCAGCCTCTTCGAAAGGAAGTTGGCGCCTCGCCATAGCGTTTTTTAAATCGAACTGTAAGTTGAGTGGCGCTGCCAAAACCTGTGGCAGCCGCAATTTCTGACACTGTCATCTCGGTTTCATTTAACAAGGCGTAAGCCCGTGCAACCCGTAGCTCGATGTAATACTGCGTAGGCGAGGTCCCGACATATTTCTGAAAAAGCCGTTCTAACTGACGGCGGGAGATATCTACGGCTTCAGTGATTTCGGAGATATCGAGCGGTTCTTCCAGGTTTTCATGCATGATCTGCATCGCGTTGATCAGATGTTGGTTCCGGCTGCCCAATGCCACCGAAAAGGCGGATTTTTGAAGGGTTTGCCTGTTGTTCGAACGGGAGTGAATGCACATGTCAGAGACGATTATCGCCAGGTCTTTTCCAAAGTCGGATTCGATCATGTCTAACATCAAGTCTGTTGCCGCATTTCCACCTCCACAGGTCATCAGATCATTGTCGATTTCATATAGATTTGCTGACGGTTCCAGATCATTGAAATGCTCAAGAAATGCCGGTTGGTTTTCCCAGTGCAATGTGAACCGCCTGCCGGTCAGAGCTCCTGCCTGTGCAAGTGCAAACGCGCCGGAACAAATGCCGCCGGGTTTGCACCCAAAGGCAATCTGTCGGCTGATCCAGGACTGAACTTTGCGATTGGTGCTTTCTGCTGGTTCTATACCCGAACAGACAAAAAATCTGGATGAACGGGGTAGATTTTGCAGGGCAAAATCCGGGGTGATTTCGATACCGTTGGAGCACATTACAGAGCTTCCGTCTTCGGTGATCAGAAACCATCTGTAGAGCTCTTTGTTGGTGACCTGATTGGCAATCCTCAGAGGCTCGACTGCTGCACTGAAGGCCAGCATGGTCAGCTTTGGTAGCAGCAGGAAATAGATCTCTTTCGCTGGCCCGTCGTAGCTAATGCGAAAACTGGCGGCCCCTTTGGGTACAAAGTTCTTTTGGGTCATGTCCTCTCCCCCCACAATGCAGATCGCGACGGATCAAAGGCACCAATACACCGGGTGAAGGTGCTGACTAGATCAGGCACATACCTGCGTAACAGTGTTGCCGCTCGCCTTCCACAAGGAGATCTCTTCGTCGCTGACCTTTGGTGAGGAGAGTCTGGTCATGGTCTAGACGATGCCAACTAAGGGAAAGAAAAAGCATGTATATGCAAGTGAAATATTGGCAGACTTTTGAAATTTTCGCGCGCTACGCTGAGGCCGAATTCAGGGATCACGAAAGCACCGTCCGCATTACACGGGACTGGTCGGGAAACCGATTTGCTTCCTTCGTCCACTGTTCGAGGCAGATACAGAAGCGGATAGGAAAATTGCTTTAGGCCGGTCTACGCCCCCAGGCGCGGGTTACGCTTTTGGCCTCAACGCGGCACCACGATACGGAGGTTCTGTGTTTCTGGATATTGGGTCGACGACAGCTCATGTGGCGACCGTGCTAAAGGTCAGATCAGAAATGAACCGCCTTCGCTGACCCGGCCGTGACCAACGCTGAGAAGGTTGATCTGACCCATCAGCTTGTTCTGAAGCGCTAGATCACAGGAGGCGAAAAGTCCGTTCTTCTCGCGCCGCGATCAAAGTAAGGGGCCCCGCCCTCTCAATTCATCTCAGTATTTGTCGCACATCCGACTAAGCCATCTGCATAAGTCAATTCAATCGCCTTGCTCGACAGTCAAAAACACTAAAGTACGGTTTTCTAAACCTTTGTCTTTTATTGCGACGCGGTAAGCGCCATCATTGGCGATCATTTCCTTGAGTTGATAGCTGTCTGGGTGATTTACGGGCTTGTCGTCAGAAGAAGAAACCATTTTTTTACAATCTGTTACTTCGGCCCAGATGACGGTGAACATGCTTGTGGCTTCGGTGCTTCTGAATGGAAATTCCCAAAAGCACGAAACGCCTCTTGAGTAGATCAAGCCAACGAAAGTCTCGCATATTGATCCTTCAGGGGCGAGACCAGTGTCTTCATAGCTTTCAAGCGCAGAAATTCGCGTGCATGCGTCAGCCATACCAGATGTTGGTTGAATGGCCATAATCGTCACGATGGCAAGTCGCTTGAGCAATGGAATTCCATGGCTTGTTATGGCTTCTGGTCCTGTTTTGGGGACACTCCGAGCTTTGACGTGCTCACTGAACTTGCACATGTGAACCTCGAAAACGCTGTTTTTTGCTGCAGACGCTAAGGCAAATTCGAGATTGTGCTTTTAGGCCTGCATCAGCTTTCATGCCAATTTCACGCTCTGTACAATACACCTGCAGCCGAGCAGTCATTCGGCTGCGTCAGGAACATCTGCTTTGGAATACAGGCCTTTCACACGCTCCTTCGTCGGATCGAAATGCGGGAAAGGGACGATTTTGGCTTTCAGGCGCTTTTGCTGACCGTCCAGTTGTCCGATCTCGATATCGCTTCCTATGGTGGCATGGGTGGTCGCAACCCGGCCCAAGGCAATGACTTTGCCCAGGATTGGAGATTTCATGGCGCTGGTGATCTCTCCGACCTGTGCTTTTCCGAAGCGCACGCAGTCGCCCGGCGACGGAACCGTTCCCCCCTCGATTTCGAAACCAACCAGCTTGCGGTGCGGGTGTGCCTTGCGGTCTTCGATCGCGGCACGTCCGATAAAATCATCGGTTTTCGATTTCAATGGCACCGTAAAGCCGATGCCAGCCTCAAACGGATCGGTCTGGTCGTCGAATTCAGACCCCGCAAAGATCAAACCGCCTTCGATCCGCAACATGTCCAATGCAGCGAGGCCCAGAGGTGTAACTCCGTAATCTTGCCCAACCTCCCAGACGCGATCAAAGATTTCGGTGGCATCTTTTGGGTGGCAGAAGATTTCATAACCTAGCTCGCCGGAATACCCCGTTCGTGAAATCACGACAGACGTACCCTGCACATCCCCAACCCTTGCAACTGCAAGTCGGAACCACGGCAATTCCTCGATTGTTGGTTGCTGGGGTGGCGTCCAGAATATCTTTGAAAGGATGTCGCGGCTGTGACGTCCCTGAACCGCGATGTTGTGCAACTGGTCGGTCGAGTTGCGCACCCAGACATTCATGTTCCGCTTGAGCGCCTGTTCCTGCAGCCACAACCCGCTTGTGTCATTGCCGCCGATCCAGCGGAAGTTTGTCTCGCCCAACCGATAGACCGTACCATCGTCGATCATACCGCCGTGTTCATAACACATTGCCGTATAGACGACCTGGCCAACGCTTAGCTTTTTCATGTTGCGGGTCACGCAAAGCTGCATCAGCTCTTCCGCATCGGGGCCCATCACCTCGTATTTTCGCAGCGGGCTCAGGTCCATCACGGCGACCTTGTCCCGGCAGGCCCAGTATTCGGCAATCGCGCCGTGATTGGTCATGGTGTTGGGTAGCCAATAGCCATTGTATTCGACAAAATCACGGGTGTGCCGGGCAAAGCAGTCGTGAAATGCAGTTTTCTTGGTGTCTTCCACGTCCGCCTCCGCAGATTTTCTGTAGCCATAGGATCGATTGAAATCCTCGGTCGCCTTGTAAGTTCGCACCTGAATGTCGGTGGGGTTCCAGCCATTTGCCGGATCAATGTCGCAGGGGCAGCCGGTGCTGACGCAAACCAGATCGGTCAAGGCGCGCAGCAGGACGAAGTCCCCCGGCCGTGACCAGGGGTCGTCCATGCCGATCGCATTTGTGTCGTCCAGCATTGTATTGAAGAAGAAGTTGATCGCAGGCCAACCAGCACGTGGCTTTACACCGTATTGATCCAGATCCTTGTTGATATTGTCCGAGCAATTCAGGTGCCCTGGATAGCCAAGATCTTCGTAGTATCGCGCAGTGCAAGCCAATCCGAAGGTGTCATGACGCCCGCAGGTATCCTGAACAATCTCGATCAGAGGTTCCTGATCAACCGACCAGTATTTCGAGTATATCCCTGGTTGCGGGTAGAGACTGCCCATCAGGCTGCGGGTGGTCGTCGGGTCAATTTCGCGCTCGATTCCCTGATCCAGTGCGCGGCGGCTGAAGGCCTGGAAGTCCGAGCATTCGCGCCCCCTGATATCCACGATCTGGATATACTCTCCGGCCTTGACCTCATAGGATTTGGCGTTGCCCGGTTGAATGTTGAGATCTCTTAGTGGGTCGGCCAAGGGTTCGGGCGGACCCACATCGGGCTTCTCCAGACCCGGGGCGGCGCGCTGGATATACAGGATGATGTCTGTTGGGGGATTGCTCTTTTCCGGTCGCATAGCCTCACCTGGGGCGGCCACGATCAGAAGGCCATCACATTCGGCCACGAAATGCACCATGTCGCCGGGTCGCGAGCCTTCGGTGAATGCCCGGATTGCGTCGCCGTTACCGATGTTGAATCCGGCGGCTTGCAAGGCGCGCAGCACCTTTTTGCCCGAGGGCGACCCGTTTGCCAGGGTCGCAATCAACCCTTCGGGACGGCCGTGGCTTTGTGTTCCAAGCATCGCTGCATCAGAGCTTCGGTCGGGGGCAAAGAAGACCATCTCGGCGGGTTGCATTCCGTCTCGATCCAGCAAGGTGATTGTATCGCCCTTGGAGACCGGAACAGCCCGCGACCCGGCACCGGGTACCGGATGGCGTTCCGTCCCGTGCGGCAGGATGGGAAGACCGGGGGTCAGAACGCCGCTGCGTTCATAAGGTACTTCAAAGACGGGCTGAACGTTCATCTTCGATCCTCCGGTTAATCCAGACCCAAAGCGCGTTTGCGCTTTTCGGCCCAACTGCTGATTGCCATGTCAAAGGTCAGTGCCATCAGCGACACGTTCAGGCCCAAAACAAAATTCTTACCCAGTTCGGTCCCGGCTAGTGTGCGCTGTAATTCCTGTCCCAGATCCTGTGTGCCGATGAAGGCAGCGATAATGACCATGAAGAAGGCAAACATGATTGCCTGATTGAACCCGACCGCCATTGTCGGCAGCGCCAATGGAAACTGGACCGACATCAGCTTTTGATGCCTTGTGGACCCGGACATGTCTGCTGCTTCGGTCATTTCCGAGGGCACACTGCCAAGACCAATAATGGTGTATCGGATCAGCGGCACCGCTGCGAAAATCAGGATTGAGAACACCACAGCGACGTCATTGACACCGAACAGCATGATCGCGGGGATCAGGTATATGAAGCTGGGGAAGGTCTGGGCGGTGTCGCACGCCAAAAGAATGCTCTTGGACCAATATGCCGAACGGGCCGCAACCACGCCCAGTGGAATGCCGATCAGTGTTGCCAGCGCAACCGCAGAGATCACAGTATAGAGCGTGATCACGGACCTGTCCCACCAGCCTGAGAAGGCGACAATGGTAAAAAAGATCGCGGCATAGATGCCCGGTCGCCGCCCTCCGACCCAATAGGCGAATGCAACAACAAGCAAGATAAAGGCAGGTGTCGGAATGGCCAGCAATGTGTTGCGGAACGGGATCAATACCTTGACGTTCAGGAACCAGCGCAGCCACTCGGTCGTTCCTTTGATGAAGTCCACGGCCAGGAAAGATTTGATGACCACGTCGATTTCTTTGCCTTGGCTAAGGTGTTGCTTGCGACCAATTTCAGCCAGGATCGGGAACAACTGCGACAGCAGGATGAACCCGACGAACAGACCTAAAGCGACAAGAGAAATCTGATGCCGTTTCCACCACGGTGTGCCGCGTTCGAAATGAACCGGTTGCTTGACGACCCAGGCTTTGGACATCCGATCCAGGGTGACTGCCAGCAGAACAATCGTGATGCCAATCTCAAAGGATCGGCCAAGCTTGAAACTGCCCATCATGGCCAGCAATTTGGCACCAAGGCCCGGCATGCCGATGAAGGCGGTCAGAACAACCATTGCCAGACACAGCATGATGACCTGATTGACGCCAACCAGAATTTCAGTACGTGCGGCCGGAACATAAACGTGGCGCAGCATCTGCCAACGGGTGCAGCCAGACATCTGACCCGCCTCGATCACCTCCGGGCTGACTTTTTTCAGGCCCAGAGTGGTCATCAGGATCATTGGCGGAATAGCAAAGGTAATTGTTGCCACGGCCCCGGCGGTTGGTCCCACCTTGAAAAAGATGACTGCTGGCAAAAGATATGTGAAAAAGGGCAGGGTTTGCAGCACAGACAGGATGGGTTTTAGCATCCGCTCGAACCAGCCGTATTTCCAGGCGGCGATACCCAGACCCAAGCCCAGCAGAAACGCCAATGGTGCGGCGACCACGATGACAGACATCGTCTGCATGGCGATCTTCCATTGCCCGATTGCTGCGGTCCAAATAAAGGTTCCCGCACCCAAGGCGGCCAACCTCCACCCACCAACAGCGTAGCCAATGACAGCGGCCACGGCGGCGATTGCTGACCACGGGATAGGTCCCAGAAATGGCCAACGCCGTTTGCCTTCTAAAAGGTTCGCTGACGTGTCCAGTAAGAACTCTAGCGGGCCTTCGGCAATAAATCGGGTCACATAGATCAGACCGAGGTCATTCTGAATGAAGCTGAAAATCGCGTCCAACACTTGTGCCGTCGGAGGGATCGCCGCTTCTGGGATGCGGTTCAGCCATCCAGGCAAAATACCCGCTGCCTTGGCAAGGATCAGCGCAAAGGCGGTGACCAGTAGCACCGTCAGGACTCTGGTACGACCCCACGGCTTGCCTGCTGTGCCTGGCAGATCGGTGGACAGTGTGGCCATCAGTCGGCTCCGAGAAGAACGTTCAACGCGGCGTCGCGCTCCAGCACGCCGGTTACAACGCCTTGGTCATCTGCCACCGGCAGCAGGATGCGGTTGTCATTGACCAACACACGTGCCAGTTCGTGAATGGTGGCACCGCCATCGATCGGGGCACCTTCCAATGCATGTCCGTTCACCGGTTTTGCCAAACCTCGCGCATGCACGACCCGGGCTTTGTCGATGTCCTCCGTAAATTTCGCCACGTATTCGGTCGCAGGGTTCATCACGATCTTGTCAGGGGTATCACATTGCTCGACCGCGCCGTTGCGCATGATCGCAATCCGATCGGCAAGGCGCAGCGCTTCGTCAAAATCATGGGTGATAAAGACGATGGTTTTGCCCAGTAGTTCCTGAAGTCGCAGGAATTCGTCCTGCATTTCACGACGGATCAACGGATCCAGTGCCGAAAAAGGTTCATCCAGAAACCAGATGTCCGGCTCGATGGCCAGTGACCGGGCAATCCCAACTCGCTGTTGCTGACCGCCGCTCAACTCGCGCGGAAAATATTCTTCTCGTCCTTCGAGCCCAACAAGCTTGATGACTTCCAACGCGCGTTCGCGTCGGTCGTGGCGATCTTGTCCACGCATTTCCAGTGGGAATGCCACGTTTTCCAGAACCGTACGATGTGGCAGCAGACCGAACGACTGAAACACCATACCCATCTTTTTGCGACGTAACTCGATCAGTTCGCGCTCGCTCAGGCTCATGACGTCCTGCCCGTCAACTTCGATAGTACCGCCCGTAATGTCATGCAGGCGCGAGAAGCACCGCACTAGTGTCGATTTGCCCGATCCTGAAAGTCCCATGATGACCAGCATTTCGCCACGACCCACTTCGATCGAGACGTCTTTGACACCGGCGATGTATCCATCGGCCCGGATCTCATCGAAGCTGCGGCCTTCGGGCAAAGACTTGAGATAGCTTTCTGGCGAAGGCCCAAACAGTTTCCAGACATTTTTGGCTGAGATCACAGGTGCTGCGGCGGACATGGCTGTTTTTCTTTCCAGTTAGACGCGGCCTTGCGTCGCTGAGACAAACAAGGCCGCGCCAATTTCGTTAAGATTGACCGAATTACCCGCTACAGGCGCTGATCCAGGGATCAACTACGGCGCGATTGGCGTCCAGCCATTCTTCTGCCGCTTCTTCCGGTTCAAGCTCATCAGTGTCGACCAATTTCGCCATCTCGGCAATCTGAGGGTTGGTGAACGAAATCTCGGTCAGGGCGCAATACGCGGCCGGCCATTTGTCCTTCATTCCGTCCCATGCAGCTTTTTTCAGATAACCCTTGGCGGGGTTGCCGCAATCATACAACGCATCCGGGTTCGGACCCTTGGCCGGATCTTTGTCGCATCCGTCTTCCCATGCGGGGAATTCGACGAACTCACCAGGCCAAACAGCTTCGGCGAAGTTTGGCGTCCAGTTGAACACCAGAACCGGCGTTTTGTCGGCCTCAGCCGCGCCAATCTCGGCCCAGAGGGCCGCGGCCGAGCCCGCGTTGATCACGGTAAAATTCAGATCCAGCGCCTCGGCCCGTTCTTTACCATGCTTCAGCCAGTCAACCGGACCATCGAGATACCGACCCTTGTCGCCGGTTTCCGCTGTAGCGAACAAATGTGCGCAATCATTCAACGCTTGCCAATCTGGCAGACCAGGGCAGGAGTCCTTGGTCCACATCGGGTACCACCAATCCTCACGCGTGACTGCGTCGTGATCGCCAGCATCGTGCAGGCCACCTTTTTCCAGAGCCGCGCGGTAGGACGCGCCAAACGCGCCTTCCCAGACTTCCATTTCCAGCGCCACGTCACCCAGGCGCACCGATTCATAGACAGCCTGGCTGTCGGTGGTGACATATTCGACGTTGTTGCCCATCTCTTCGAAGATCAGACCAACAACGTTCGACATCACGATCTGGCTTGACCAATTGTGAATGGGGATAACGATCGGATCGCTGCTGTCTTCGGCGATCGCGCCGGTTCCCGCTGCCGCTGCCAAGGTTGCAGCAGAAAGTAGGTTTGTAAGTTTCATGTTCGCTCCCTGAGTGACGAGTATTTTCAGCGTAAGGACTCTTCCGGTCCCGAATTTTTGCATTCTGCCCATAAATACGGGGAACACAGAACAGAGATTTGAGGGGCTTTGCCTATAAATTCTTGAGGCAAACTAGAAATTTTGTTATTTTAACAATCGGTTGTCTGGTCAAACGTGTTTTGCCCCGGGAACATCGATACTGATCGTGAACAGGTCCAGCTTGGGATTATGTCGTCAAATGCCAAAGAAAGCGCCAGCTACCGGTAAAGTTCTACCGCCGCTCGACTATCTTTTGGCCTTCGAGGCCGCAGCCAAGGCGCAGAGTTTTGCGCAAGCGAGCAAGGTTCTGAATATCTCAGAGACTGCAATCAGTCGAAAAGTACGTTTGCTGGAACAACACTATGATGTGCCCTTGTTCGTGCGGGGGCATCGGTCGGTGTCCCTGACGCAACAGGGTGCCATTCTGCTCGCAACAGTAGAACAATCGCTCGATCTGATGCGAGATGTCAGCCGGGATATGTTGGCCAAGCATCAGGCAAATACGGTCTCGATTGCTGCAACCAATTCCGTGGCTTCGCTTTGGTTGATGCCGCAATTGCGGAAGTTCAACAAGTCCAATGGTCGGATACGGATTTCGCTTGTGTCCTCAGACAGCGACGCCGAGTGTTTGTCTGAAGCTATGGATCTGACCATACTGCGCGGAGATGGCGATTGGCCCGGATACGAGGCACAACTTCTGTTTGGTGAAACAGTGTTTCCTGTGTGCAGCCCAGAGTATTTAAGAACTAACCCGTCGGCGACTGATCTCACTGCCCTGCCGCAGCTGGACCTGATCGAAGTCACAAGCAGCCACGCAGAATGGATGACATGGCGCACCTGGCTGGGGGCGAACGGTGTTGCAACGTCTCCTATGGAACGTGCGGTGGCCTTCAACACCTATCCATTGTCCGTGCAGGCAGCAGTCGATGGTTTGGGTATCGCGTTGGGATGGGCGCATCTTGTTGACCCCTTGCTTGAGAGCAAAGCATTGGTTCGACCAATTGACGGTGCATCGGTTAGGACAAGCTCAGGATACTATCTGCTGAGAAGCCCCGCACACAAAGCGTTTCCGGAACAGCGTATTGTCCAAGACTGGCTTTTGGGGCTCAGCGCTGGACGAAAACGTTACGCGTAATTTTTCTGTCTGATTTCAATTATTGTGCCTTTCGGAAACTGCGTCTGATCCAGTTGCTGTACAATTCAAACATTGACCATGGGGAATATTTATTTACTTTAAAGAAATAATTTGATTCTGCACCCGGTCTACCAGACTGTCGGGTCCGGACGTGTTTGGCCTATTCTGCAGGGAGGCAAAAGCCCACATGAGTTATAAATCTGACATTGAGATTGCCCGAGAGGCCAGTAAGCAGCCGATCCAGGAGATTGGTGGTAA
>NZ_CANLDZ010000021.1:0-92126 GCF_947489545.1 uncultured Ruegeria sp.
CCAACCCCCCCCCCACCCCCGCCCGCGGTCCCCCGGCGTGTGAGTCCGGTGTTGCTGGGGGGGGGGGGGGCGCCCCCCCCCGGGGCGCCCCCGCCACCCCCAACCGAAGGAGGGCATTTCGAATGCCCGATCGACGGGCGGGAGCCCCTAGCCCTGCTTCTGAATTTCCACCGAATGCGGATAGGGAATTGAAACGCCCTTACTGTCAAATGCTTCTTTGACAGTCTTGGTCGTCTCGAATTTAACGTCCCAGTAATCCGCTGCATTGCACCAGAGGCGCGCCGTCAGATCGACCGAGCTGTCGCCCAGATTTGTGACCCGCGCCCAGGGTTCGGGATCGGTGTGAACGCGGCTGTCAGCCTTGGCGATGTCCAAAATGATCTTCATCGCCTCGTCAGCATTGTCACCATAGTCGATGCCAAAGACCAGATCGACGCGGCGCGTGTCATGAGCCGAGAAATTGGTAATGACCGATCCCCAGGCTTGGCCATTGGGCACGATGATCTGCACGTTATCGGGCGTCACCAACTCAGTGGTAAACAGGTTCAAGTCCAGCACTGTGCCAGCAGTTCCACCGATGTCCACATACTGACCCAACTTGTAGGGGCGGAATACAACCAGCATTACACCCGCTGCCAGATCGCTAAGCGTGCCTTGTAGTGCCAGACCGATGGCCAACGAAGCCGCACCCAGAATGGCGACAATACTGGTGGCCTCGATACCAAAGATCCCCAGAACGGCGACCAGCACCATGGCAAGGATCACCCATTTCACAACGCTCGCCGCGAAATTCCCAAGCGTCGGGTCAATCTGAGGTGTCTTGTTGATGCGACGTCGGACCATGCCCGCGATCGCACGGGCCAGGATCCACCCCAGCACCAGAACAATCAAAGCCTTGCCAGCACTCATGATCATAGGCCATGCCTGACCCGCCATATCCACAGCCTGATCCATCCGTATTGTCCTCATTTCTAAAGGGTGTCGTATAAAACCATCAAACGGCCCCGCCAAATCGGCAGGGCCGAACTTTGTAACACACAGTGTTTCTTACTTTTTCAGCGAGTCGCGGATTTCCATAAGAATATCCAGTTCGCTAGGGCCTGCGGGGGCTTCTTCTGCCGCTTCTTCTTCCTCTGCAGCCGCGTCTTTGACACGGTTGACCATCTTCACCAGCATGAAAACCACCCATGCAATGATAAGAAAATTGATGATTGCCATGATAAACGAACCATAGGCAAACACCGATGCCCCGGTTTCCCGTGCGGCGTCCAGGCTTGCACCTTCGGCCACATCACCGGCCAAAACGGCATAGTTATTGGTGAAGTCTACCCCACCGGTGACCAAACCGATCAGCGGGTTGATCAGATCACCCACCAATGAGGTTACGATGGCGGTGAAAGCCGCACCAATGATTATACCAACGGCCATGTCCATGACATTGCCCTTGGCGATAAACGTTTTGAATTCTTCCAGCATTGCGTCCCTCGCTGTCGAACTAAGGTTTCTTTTTTCATTTGGCGCATCAGCGCAGGTCAATTGTGCGCAAACTGCATGCTAACAAGCGTGTTTTTATGGGAAACTTTACCTAAATTTCCCCAACATGTCGATTTCAGGAGACACCATGACCCAAAATGCGCAATTTTCCGTAGGTGAAAGATGGCCCGCCAAGGATCCATCTGTCATTCAGCTTTATTCATACCCAACGCCAAATGGTGTCAAAGCCTCGATCATGCTTGAGGAAACTGGCCTGCCTTACGAAGCACATCTGGTCACGCTGGCCGATGCCGATGTAAAAAGCCCCGAGTTCCTGTCCCTTAACCCCAACAACAAAATACCGGCAATCATTGACCCCAACGGTCCTGACGGGCATCCGGTGGGTCTGTTCGAAAGTGGCGCGATTTTGCTTTATCTGGCCGAGAAAAGCGGCAAGTTCCTCGGCCAGACTCAATCCGACAAGTACCGCATCACCCAATGGCTGATGTTTCAAATGGGTGGGCTTGGTCCGATGTTCGGGCAGTTGGGCTTTTTCTACAAATTCGCAGGTAGCGAAATCGAAGACCCCCGCCCGCGCGAGAGATACATCAACGAAGCCAAACGGTTATTGAATGTCGTAGACCAGCAGCTGGACGGGCAAGATTGGATTGCTGGCGAGTTTTCAATCGCGGACATTGCAATCGCGCCTTGGTTGAATGCGCTAGACTTTTATGGTGCAAAAGAGGCCGTCGGCTGGGCCGATCACGCCAACGCTGTGGCCTATGTCGAACGCTTCTTTGAACGCCCCGCCGTGCAACGCGGCAAAAACATTCCGGCTCAGGACCAATAAGACAAACCCGTAACACAGTCCGGGGCGGTGTCATCCGCCCCGTAACCAGCGACCTATCCTGGCAGTTTTCCGGTCAACACATAACGCAGAAGCTCAACCACTTGACCAGGCTCTTCGGCAACGGCCAAGGCCGCCGCATCGACCTCTTTCAGTGCATGCTGATGGTCCGGGCCATGCAAGACAATCAGCGACTTGCCTAACGCGGCAGCATAGCCCGCGTCAAAAGCGGCATTCCATTGTTTGTATTTGTCGCCGAACCGCACCACCACGACGTCCGCGTCAGCGATGCCTTTGCGCGTGCGAATGGCATTGACCATCGCACCTTTGTGGTCATGCCAGTATTTGTTTGGTTCTGCGCCCAGAACGGCGACGCCGCAATCGTCGCTTGCTGCGTGATCGGTCACCGGGCCGTTGAACGTCACATCCAAACCCTGTGCCCCGTCGATGATCTGTTCGCGCCAGTCGGTGTGGATTTCTCCGGACAGATAGACATTCAGGCCCATTGCAAGCTCCGTTGTTGTTTCACGACCTACTTAAGTCGCAATCGGGCAAACCCCAATGCGGAATGCGCAGAATCCGCCAAAGCGATTGCTATATCTTGCGAGCAACTAGATACCGAGCCGGAGGAGTCACGGGGAAATTCCCGCTTTCGACAATCTTGAACCCGGCTTTGGTAATTGCGGCTTCAAGAGTATCGATATCAAACTGATTGACAAATGGCGCTTTGCCGAACAGCTGCATTACGGGCAAGAGAAGCTTCAGCAAACCAAACTTGAACCCCAGACCGCCCTGGGCAAGGCACGGTGTTTTTGAGATAAACACTCCGTTGGGTGTCAGTTGCGCATGAATGCCTGCAAAAACCCCGTCGAAATCAGGTACAAGGTGAAACAGGTTGAAGCCCAGGATGGCATCATAGGTCTGCCCCTCAATCGGCATGGTAACATCCACATTTCTGAACGAGATGTTCTCGACCCCTTCTTCTTTCGCCTTTGCCCGGCCAACTTCGAGCATTCCTTCGGAAAAATCGCTCGCCGTAATATGTGAAACAGAGGGTGCGAGCAGCAGCGCTGTTGAGCCCGTTCCGCAGCCAAGCTCTAGAACCTTATGCTGTTTGGACAAATAGGACCGGGTCCGGGCCAAAGTGTACTCATAAGACTTAATGTCGCGGATTGGCGCGCGCGCGTACTTACCAGCTATACCGTCCCAGAACTTTGCGGTTGTCGTTGTCATCCTCGATCTCCTTTGCGCGCAAAGTACTCATGCACCAATCGAATATGAATTGTCGAAAATCGCAGAGTCCTTATACATATTTGCATGTCAAACCTGACCGATTTCGATTGGAACCACATCCGCGCGTTTCTAGCGACGGCCGAAACCGGATCGCTGTCTGCCGCCGCCCGGCAGCTGGGGCAGACACAACCGACGCTCAGCCGGCAGATTGCAGCGCTTGAGGCGGATCTGGGTGTGATGCTGTTCGAACGCATTGGCCGAGCCTTGCAAATCACACAAGCTGGGCTCGAATTGCTGGATCATACCCGCGCAATGGGTCAGGCAGCAAACCACATTGCACTGACGGCGTCGGGTCAGGCACAATCTATCGAAGGGCTGGTACGCATCACCGCCAGCGATATCATGTCCGCGTATATCCTGCCTGACCTTCTACGTGAACTTCGCGCTCAGGCGCCGCGGCTGCGGATCGACGTCATCGCCTCTAACGACATTCGTGATCTGATGCGGCGCGAGGCGGATATTGCGATCCGGCATGTACGCCCCGATCAACCCGACCTGATCGCCAGACTGGTCAATGAGGCATCGGGGCACTTCTACGCCACGACCGAATATCTGAACCGCGCTGGGCGCCCCAAGACCCTCGCCGAGTTATCGAAACATGAGTTCATCAGCTTCGGCGATACAGCCCAAATGATTGCTTATCTGGACCCACTTGGCATTCACCTGACCGAAGATAACTTTCGGCTCGGCTCGCAGAATGGCATCGTTTCCTGGGAATACGCGAAGCAAGGCTTCGGAATTGCTCCGATGTCTGAGGTGGTTGGCGACGCAACACCGGGCGTCGAACGTGTGATCCCAAACATGAAAGCGATCAAGTTCCCGATCTGGCTGACCACCCATCGCGAGCTGCATACAAGCCGCCGCATCCGCTTGGTTTTTGATTTGCTGGCCGACCATTTGTCCAAATGAAAAACGCGCCCGAAGGCGCGCATTTCCAATCGCGGGGCCCTGGGTCAGGCGCGCAGGACGCCGCCCGTGGCCTTGGTCACCTTGGCGATGATCTTTTCGGCCACCGCCTCAATATCCTTTTCCTTCAGCGTCGCATCCGAAGGTTGCAAGCGTACCGTAATGGCCAGCGACTTCTTGCCCTCACCAACACTGCCCCCAATGAATTCGTCAAAGACGCGCACATCCTCGATCAGCGCCTTGTCTGCGCCGGTGGCGGCATTGACCAGTGTCAGCGCCTCAACATCCGCGTCGACAACAAAGGCAAAGTCACGCTCGACCGCTTGTAGATCGCGCAGTTCCAGCGCCGACCGTGTCGCACCCGACTTGCGGGGCATTGGCACCTGGTCCGGCCAGATGGTGAATGCCATTGCCGGGCCTTTGATGTCCATCGCCTGCAGCACGCGCGGATGCACTTCGCCAAACACGCCCAGTACCTTTTTCGGCCCCAGACAGATCTTGCCGTGTCGCCCCGGGTGCCACCAGGCATCGCCATCGCGCAAAACTTGAACCTTGGCGGGCGCACCAATGGCAGCCAGCACAGCCTCGGCATCTGCCTTGGCATCGAACAGGTCTACCGGGCGGGACGCGCCGTGGACATCTTTGGGTCCGTCCCGACCAACAAGCAAACCTGTGATCTGCGTATTCTGCTCGCCGGGCTCTCCGTCATGGAAAACCGGTCCAACTTCGAACAGCGCCAGATCAGCAAACCCGCGCGCCTGATTGCGGGCTGCAGCCTGCAATAGCCCCGGCAGCAGGTCCGGGCGCATATGGCTCATCTCGGTCGAGATCGGATTTTCCAGCTGCGTCGCCTCATCCCCACCGCCAAACAGAGCGGCCGAGGCCTGATCGATAAATGTGTACGAAACGCATTCGTTGTAGCCCAGCGCCGCGCAGGTGCGTCGCGCCATCGACTGGCGTCGCTGTGCTGGCGTCATCACCGGCTTGGGGATACCATCGGTCACACGCGGCAATGGCTTGCCCTGCAACTTGGTCAGGGATGCGATCCGCGCGACCTCTTCCACCAGATCGGCCTCGCCCATGATATCCGGGCGCCAGCTGGGCACATGCGCCATCTCACCTTCAAGACGGAAACCCAGACGGGTCAGGGTCTGGCGTTGATCGCTTTCCGGAATCTCCATGCCAACCAGTGACTGTACGCGTTCCGCGTCCAGCCTGTAGGCCCGTGAATGCTTCGGCGCTTTGCCCGCAACAACAACTTTCGACGCCTCACCACCGCAGATGTCCAGGATCATCTGGGTCGCGTGCTCCAGCCCCTCAAGCGTGTATTCGGGGTCAACGCCACGTTCGAACCGATACCGTGCGTCCGAGTTGACTTTCAGCGCGCGACCCGTCAGCGCAATCTGCACGTGATCCCAGAACGCGCTTTCAAGAAAGACATTAACCGTCTCTTCCGTACATCCGGTTTCCGCGCCACCCATGATCCCGGCAATCGATTCCGGACCGTTGTCATCAGAAATCACCATCATGCCGGGCTGCAGCGTGTACTCTTTCTCATCCAGCGCAACCACCTGTTCGCCGCCTGTGGCGCGGTGCACCCGAAGGTTTCCCTGCACCTTGTCGGCGTCAAAGACGTGCAAAGGACGATTAGAGTCGAAGGTCATATAATTGGTGATGTCCACCAAAGCCGAGATTGGACGCAAACCAATCGCCTTCAACTGATCCTGCAGCCATTGCGGGCTGGGGCCGTTCTTCACGCCCCTTATCAGACGTCCAGTGAAATGCGGCGCCCCGTCCAGCGTGTCATCGTCGATGGCAACCTTGATCGGGCTTTCAAAATCACCCGGCACCGGAACATAGTCCCGCTGCTTCAACGTTCCCAGACCACGCGCTGCCAGATCGCGAGCAATCCCGACCACGCCCAGAGCGTCCGGACGGTTCGGAGTGATCGCAATCTCGATCATCGGATCAACCTTGGACGGATCATTCTCAGCCAGCCAGTCGACGAACTTGTCGCCCACGTCACCCGAGGGCAGTTCGATAATGCCGTCATGTTCTTCGGACAGTTCCAGCTCGCGCTCGGACGCCATCATGCCAAAGCTTTCAACGCCGCGGATTTTGCCAACGCTGATGGTCAGGTCCAGACCGGGGATATACATGCCCGGTTTGCAGACGACGACGGTGATGCCTTCTCGGGCGTTGGGCGCACCGCAGATGATCTGCAGATCACCCTCATTCGTCTCGACCGTGCACACCCGCAACTTGTCGGCGTCTGGGTGTTTCTCGGCATGCTTTACATAGCCCAGCGTAAAGCCAGCCAGCCGGTCCGCAGGATTTACAATCTCTTCAACTTCGAGGCCGAGATCGGTCAGCGTTTCGGCGATTTCCTCAACCGACGCATCCGTGTCCAGGTGGTCTTTGAGCCAGGAAAGAGTGAATTTCATCGGTCGTATTCCGCCAGTAATCTTGGGTTAAACCGCGTGTAGCGGATATTCACCCAAGGTGAAAGAGGCCGTATGACCCACTTACGCTAGTCATCAGCAACTGTGTTATCAACGCTGTCCGATCCCGCGAACACCGCCAGAATACGGGCAATACCATCGCCGGTGTTCACGCCGGTGTGGGGAGACTGAAACGCCTCGACAAAAGCGTCACCCTTGGTATAGGTTTTGGTCCCCTTGTCGGCGTAATCAACGGTTATTTCACCTTCGAGAACATAGGCCGCCAAGGGCGCATCGTGGCGATGCACACCCGTTTCCTGACCGGGTTGCATTGTCACAATAGCCATCGTGATTTGCGGGGTCCCGTCGGGATACTCCAACGGCTCGCCCATAACCGAGCTATCGGTCTGCAGCAGCACATCGACTGGCGGATAAGTGTCACGCGCAAGGGCTGGAACAGCCCCAAAGATCAGGGCAATCAAAAGCAACGTTTTCACCAGCAAACCTCCCAAGTAGCGTCAGTTGGCAAAGCTGAACGCGTTGCTTCGGGCTTGTCAAACCGCAACTTAGGGGTAAGCCGGCGTCTGGCCCAACAACTCATCAAGTTGCCAGCCGATCCAGCCATGCGGGATGAAATGTCCACCCGGATGCGTGTCCAACGTGACTTGCCCGATGGCACAATCGGTCCATTCCACACGGCTGAGCGTCAGAAAGGGCACCACGCTCCAATCACCTTGCGGGGTGGCGGAGCGGCAACCGTACATCTCACGCCACAGCGCCACCGGATAGGTCGTGTCGCCACCGGGGCCAAAGGGGAAATCCATCACCATATCGTCCAGCCCGTGCACATGACGCACCTCGCCCGGAGCCTGCGGGCAGGTTTCGGTCTGGCGGATCGAGCCTGCGACCGCCAGAAGCGCGGCAGTGTCATTGCCGGACTGGCAAACATAGCGCCAAGCCATCGCGCCACCGAAGGAGTAGCCAGAAACATAGACGCGTTCGGGATCGATCGGGTATCGCTTGGCGACATCATCCAGCACCCGGTCGGCAAAACCAACGTCACCTGTATCAGACGCCCAGAAGTTCCAGCTTTTCCCCAACCCGTTGGGCGCAACAAGCAAAACACCCCGCCGTTTCGTCGCCCCTGCGATCCGTTCGTGTTTCACCACAACGGTGCCCTGCCGCGCCCAGCCGTGGAAATGCAATAGCACCGGCAGAGGCGTTTCACCGTCCCAGCCATCCGGCTCCAGCACATGGTACGAGCGCTCGCCCACCTCGCAGGCAGTATCACCGTGGCAGTCAGTGTTCCAAGGCCCCATTGAAAAGGCCGGGGACGCTGCGAGCATCAAAAGGGAAATCAGTCGATAAATCATTTGGCTGAGCCTAGCCAGCCAGCGCGCCATGTCACGTCACAACCCCGTGGGACACTGTAACAAGCCGCGCTATCGCCAGACCGTGGGGTGGCAATCAATGCGGTGAGTTGGGTGCTTTATTGCAGGCAAGTCCGAGTACTGTTCGAGCCGCGTGTTGACGGGGGTAAATCGGCCTTTGCTCCGCGTAAAGCTTAGGAAGTTCTCCAGTGCTCTTTCACACAGTCTTCTCGCATGGCATCGGCAATGCCATCGAGCTTAGTTCTGATGTCGTCCCGATGCTCGTCTAAATCTGGCGCGTCTTCATCCAATCTCGCAAAATTCACTATTGTCATGAGCAACGGCTTCGCTTGGTCAACAACCTTCATTGAGCCGTAAACTTTCAAAGCGAGGAACGCTTCACGGTACTTTACTGTCTGCGCGTCCACTTTGGCTTCATCGCTTTCAGTGCACATAACGCGCAGAAGGTTTTCTGCCTCGGCCAAGTATTTCGTGTAGATTACGCGACATTCTGAAAGAACATGTTCTTTTCTATCGACTTTCTTTTGACGCCCATAGGCAATCAAACCTAATCCAGCTGCTACGAAGGGGGCGGCTAACTGTAGCCAATCAATTACTGTGACTTCGCCGCTCACCGCGACAAACCACCATGCAGGTTCGGCATGTCCAGCGCCGCGAAACCATAGTGGCGCAGCCAGCGCAGATCGGAATCAAAGAACGCCCGCAAATCCGGAATGCCGTATTTCAGCATCGCCAGACGATCGATGCCAATGCCAAAGGCAAAGCCCTGATAGACATCCGGATCAATCCCTCCAGCAGCGATCACCTTGGGGTGGACCATGCCGGAACCAAGGATTTCCATCCAGTCGTCGCCCTCACCGATCTTCAGCTGACCGTTGTCCCAGGAACAGCGGATATCGACCTCGGCCGAAGGTTCGGTGAAGGGGAAGTGCGAGGCGCGGAAGCGTAGTTCGACGTCATCGACCTCGAAGAACGCCTTCACGAACTCTTCCAGAACCCATTTCAGGTTCGCCATCGAGATGTCTTTGTCGATGGCCAGCCCCTCGACCTGATGGAACATCGGCGTGTGGGTCTGGTCATAGTCGGCGCGATACACACCGCCCGGACAAATGATGCGGATCGGCGCGCCCTGCAACTCCATCGAGCGTATCTGCACCGGAGAGGTGTGGGTGCGCAGCACGTGCGGCGGGCGGTTATCCCCCTCAGCACGGTGCATGTAAAAGGTATCCATCTCGGCCCGCGCGGGGTGGTGGCCAGGGATGTTCAGCGCATCGAAATTATGCCAGTCGGTTTCGATCCGCGGCCCTTCAGCAACCGAGAAACCAAGCTCGGCAAAGATCGCCGTCAGCTCTTCAGTGGCCTGGCTGACAGGGTGAACCGAGCCCTGACGACGCGCACGGGTGGGCAGCGTGACATCCAGCCATTCGGTGCGCAGACGTTCATCCAACGCAGCATCGGCAAGACCCGCTTTCTTGGCAACCAGCGCCGAGTTGATTTCATCCTTCAACGCGTTCAGCGCAGGACCCGCGACCTGACGCTCTTCGGGCGTCATCTTGCCCAGTTCGCGCATCTTCAGCGCGACTTCGCCCTTTTTGCCGACGGCCGCAACGCGGATCGCTTCAAGCGTGTTTTCGTCTCCAGCCTCGGCGATTTGGCCCAGATATTTTGCCTTAAGATCGTCCATGACGGCCCTCTGAAATTGGTCGAGAACCTGCTATCGGTCCGGCCACGCAAATGCAAGCCGAACGGGCGGGATCAATAACTGTAGTCGGGGAAAACCCGGGTCAGGTCGCCCTGCCAATCGCCGTTATAGTGATCCAGCAATTCATCGGCAGGAACTTTTCCCGTTTCTATACTGTCTTTGAGCGCATTCAGAAAATGCGATTCATCGGGAACCATGCCACCCGCGCCGGGATAGGCGCGGGCCTTCAGACCGGCCTCGGATATCGCGACCACTTCGCGCGCCAGATCGTGCATGTTGATGTTGCCGACCTGTGCTTGCAGACCGTCCTTGGCGGCTTCGACCCGCAATGCCTCGCGCGTTTCGGCATCCCAGCCTTTGACCAGATCCCAGGCCGCATCCAGCGCGCCTTGATCATAAGTCAGGCCCACCCAGAAGGCGGGCAAAGCACATAGACGCCGCCACGGGCCACCATCGGCGCCGCGCATTTCCATGAATTTCTTGATCCGTGCCTCGGGGAACGCGGTAGTCAGATGATCTGCCCAATCGCTCAGCGTTGGGGTTTCGCCCGGAAGGGCGGGAAGTTTTCCTTGTAGGAAGTCCCGGAACGACATGCCCAGCGCGTTGATGTATTCACCGTCGCGATAGACAAAATACATCGGAACATCGAGCGCGTATTCCACGTAGCGTTCAAACCCAAAGCCTTCTTCGAACACAAAGGGCAGCATACCTGTCCGGGCATCGTCCAGATGCCGCCAGATAAAACTGCGCCAGCTTTTCTGACCGTTGGGCTTGCCTTCAAAGAACGGCGAATTGGCAAAAAGCGCGGTCGCAACAGGTTGCAGCGCCAATGCGACACGCAGCTTTTGCACCATGTCGGCCTCGGATCCGAAGTCGATATTGACCTGAACCGTACAGGTCCGGCGCATCATCGCGCGGCCCATGGTGCCGACTTTCTCCATATAGTCATTCATCAGCCGGTATCGCCCCTTGGGCATCAGCGGCATTTCTTCATGGGTCCAGATCGGGGCAGCGCCCAGACCGATAAAACCCACTCCGATCTCGTCAGCGATATCTTTAACTTCGCGCAGGTGAACATTCACCTCGTCGCAGGTTTCGTGGATCGTCTCCAACGGTGCACCTGACAGCTCTAGTGCGCCGCCTGGTTCCAGGCTGACATTCGCGCCATCTTTTTCGAGGCCAATCAGATGCCCGGCTTCGCGCACCTCGCCCCAACCGTGACGATCCCGCAGGCCTTCCAGCACTGCGACGATCGAGCGTTTTCCGTCGAATGGCAAAGGCTTCAGCGTGTCTTTGCAATATCCGAACTTTTCGTGCTCGGTACCGATGCGCCAATCCTGTTTGGGCTTGCAGCCCGATTCAAGATATTCGGCCAATTGCTCATGGCGTTCGATCGGTCCGCCGCCGGACTGGGGGATGGACATGAACCGTGCTCCGATCCTGTTGAACCTTGTCTTGAAGGCCAGTCCTGAGGGCAAACTGCGCCAGTGTCAATGCAGCCGAAAGTGTGCGGGGCGCGAGGGTGTTCGCTCCCAGATAACGACCGGAATCGACGATCCGCGGTTCAGTTCCGCCAGCATTTGTTCTGTTTTCAAACCCGGCAGATTCGAAAACACATCGAACAACGCCTCGGCGCCTTCTGCATTCACAGGAATGTGAAGCGCCGGCTGACCGGGTTGGTCCAACACCCAATGCGCAGGGTGCAATGTCGGGTCCAGCGCCAGCCGCTCGATCTCGCGCGTGGCGACGATGCCACCGTCAAGCGGACCCAGATACGTGATCTGACCTTCGTCAATGGTCACCACACCTTGCCCGCCCGTACCGGTTCGGAACCGCGCCCGTTGCACGCCAATAACGGCCAGCGCTAGTGACACGGCGACCAATACCCAGCCAATCCAACCCAGCAATCCTCCGGGGCCGCTAACCCAGCTGAGGCCGAGGATCAAAACGAAAACCGCAACGAGAACCTCACGCCACCGCCAAAGGGCAAGCTTGGCTTCGGGTCGAATGAAGCTCATGCTGTGGCCTCCTTTTCTGCCTGGAAGAGTATCAAGGCGAACTTGCCAGCAGTGGCAAACCCAATAGCCATATAGGCACGCGCCGCTGATTCTGAAGCAGCAAACAGAATGGCACGCGTTACACCAGATTCTCGCGCTTCGTTAAGATGCAACGCAACCGCCATCGCTGCCTTATCTTGCCAACCAGCCAATCGAACGATCCGACGGGCCTGCGCGGCCTCGCCAATCACACCTGTAACAGGACCATCGCCAATCAAAGCCAGCGCAAACAGCAATTCGTGATCCGTGCAATCGGAACATTGCCGCAGGATCATTCCTTCGTTTGTGATGGTAAACACTGCTCGTTGATCGTCGCCAATCACCCACATTCGGACAGCGCGCGGATCGCTTCCGTTCAGGCCAAAATTACGCAGGTTGGCCAGTGGGAACATCGAACTTTGCACATGCCGGTACAAAAAACTTTCAATTTTTCCGAGGTCTTCTTGACGCGCGGCGCGCCACATCAGACCCAGTCCCCCAATGCTTGCTGCCACATGGTCAATGCTGCAACGGCCGCTGTGTCGGCCCTCAGGATACGCGGGCCGAGGCTGACAACATGCGCATATGGCAACGCGGTCAGGCGCGCGCGTTCATGATCCGAAAACCCGCCTTCAGGCCCGACGAGGATGGCCCAAGGACACCCCTTCTCGCTGGCCGCCAAACGCAGGGCAGAACCTACTTCGGCTTCGTTGCAGAACATCAGTTGGCGTCCATCTGGCCAGCTATCCAGAACTTTGTCCAGACGCTGTAAATCGGCGACTTCAGGCACAAACGTCCCGCCGCATTGCTCGGCTGCCTCGACCGCGTGCGCCTGCAGGCGATCCTGACGGATGCGCTCGGAATTGGTGAACTGGGTTTGCACGGGCATGATCCGCGCCGCGCCCATTTCGGCCGCTTTTTCGACGATGAAATCGGTGCGTGCCTTTTTGATCGGCGCAAACATGAACCACAGATCAGGCGGCAACTGCAGCGGCTTCGTTTGCTGGGCACATGTCAGGACACCGCCGCGTTTGCCAGCCTCGGACACCTCGGCCAGCCACTCGCCATCCTGACCGTTGAACAGGGCAACTTGGCCGCCCACACCCAATCGCATCACACCAAACAGGTAATGCGCCTGCTCGCGCGTCAATTCTACCGATTGCCCCTGACCCAAGGGCTGCTCTACATACAGTCTGATCTTCGCACTCATGAGACCTACATATGCAAGGCAATGCCCCAACACCAGACGGTCAGGTCGCTGATGCCGTAACCGGCAATTGGGTGGACACCCACGCACCCGCCTTCACCCGTCCCTATCTGCGGCTGAGCCGCGCCGACCGACCAATCGGAACCTGGCTTTTGCTGATTCCGTGCTGGTGGGGCCTAGCACTGGCGATCCTCAGCGATGGCCAACCGCGCCTGGGCGATTTGTGGATCGCCGTAGGTTGCGCGTTGGGCGCGTTTTTAATGCGAGGTGCGGGATGCACCTGGAACGACATCACTGACCGGGAGTTTGACGCTCAGGTCGAGCGCACGCGGTCACGCCCGATTCCTGCTGGGCATGTCACCGTCCGGCAAGCTGCGGCTTGGATGGTTCTGCAGTGCTTGTTGGCACTGGCCATCCTGCTCAGCTTCAATCAGGCAGCTATTGCCATGGGTGTTCTGTCTTTGCTTCCGGTAGCAGTCTACCCGTTTGCCAAGCGCTTCACCTGGTGGCCCCAAGTATTCTTGGGCTTGGCATTCAATTGGGGCGCATTGCTGGCCTGGACTGCCCATAGCGGTACGCTGGGTTGGCCTGCTGTCATCCTCTATCTGTCCGGCATCGCGTGGACACTGTTCTATGACACGATTTATGCTCACCAGGATGCCGAAGATGATGAGCTTGTGGGTATCAAATCCACGGCGCGCCTGTTTGGAACTGATACTGCGAAATGGCTCAAGTACTTTCTGGCTGTGGCGGTTGGATTGATGGGGCTGGCGATCATTGACGCGGGCGTTCCAAACGCGTCGATCTTTGCCCTTGCCGTCGCCCTTGGCGGACCTTGGGCCATGGGGTGGCACATGATGTGGCAACTGCGTGGTCTGGATATCGAGGACAATACCAAGCTCCTCCAACTGTTTCATTCCAACAGAGACACCGGCCTGATTCCGCTGATCTTCCTCTGCGTCGCCCTGTTGCTCTGATTGCACCTCTGCTTCGGGGTCTGTTAAGAGTTCTGCCAATCGCCTGAGGAGTCTAAAACCCGCATATGCGTCTGCCGTATATATTAGTCGTTTCCCTGATCTTCCTCGTGTCAGCCGTGGTGTCGCTGCTGGCGGCCAGCTACGCCGTGACCAAGATCGAAGAGACATCGGAATTCGCCGTTCGGCGTGCATTGGACCTTAAAGGCCATGACTGGGCAGAAGTTGAGTCCGATGGGCTGCGTGTTGTTCTGACGGGGATGGCACCGGATGAAGCAATGCGTTTTAACGCGCTGACGGCTGCAGGGGCCGAGGTCGACACCTCGCGGGTCATTGACGAGATGAAGGTGACCGCAACCTCTGCACTGGCTGCGCCGCGATTTTCCGTAGAAATCCTGCGCAATGACAGCGGTATCTCGATCATTGGACTGATCCCGGCCAGCGAAGATCGCGAAGCGCTGATGGACAGGCTGCGCGGTCTAGATCGCTCGGTTCCGGTATCGGATCTGATGGAGACCGCAGACTACCCCAAACCAAAAGGGTGGGATGATGCGGTTTCTTACGCGATTGACGCCTTGTCTCGACTGCCACGCGCAAAAATCTCTGCCAACTCTGGGCTGGTCAAGATCACCGCCATTTCCGACAGCCAGCAGGAAAAGGAGCAACTCGAACAAGATCTGACTCGCGCCGCGCCAGCCAGCTTGCGAATTGGCTTGTCGATCTCGGCACCGCGACCGGTGATCACGCCGTTCACATTGCGGTATCTGATCGGCGAGGCAGGCGGCCAGTTTGATGCCTGCTCGGCCCAAGACGAAAAAGCCCGGGATCGGATTGTTGCAGCGGCTCAGAACGCGGGCTTATCTGGACCCTATTCTTGCACCATTGGTTTGGGTGTCCCTTCGCCGCGTTGGCCTGAAGCTGCCGAGTTGGGCATCCGTGCATTGGCAGAAATTGGACGAGGGTCGATAACAATCTCGGATGCGGACATCACCCTGATTGCAGCACAGGGTACGCTGCCAGCGCTGTTTGACCGGGTTGTGGGTGAACTAGAAACGGCGCTGCCAGACGTTTTTGCCCTGCACGCCGTATTGCCTGAACCGGAAACAGAAGAACAGTCCGGTCCCATCGAGTTCTCTGCAACCCGCAGCCCAGAAGGCCTGGTTCAACTGCGTGGACGCCTGGGTGACGAAACCCTGCGGGATATGGTCGACAGCTACGCCCGCGCGGCTTTTGGATCGGAACAGGTTTACACCGCAACACGCATCGTTCCGGATCTGCCTGCGGACTGGCCCGTGCGTGTTCTGGCGGGACTTGAGGCATTGAACCAACTCAAAAACGGGGCACTGACCGTCACCCCGGACTCGGTTGAATTGATCGGTCTCAGCCACGATGAGGGCGCTAAAGCCCGAATAGCCGGGCAACTTTCGGACAAGTTAGGAGAGGCGCAGGATTTCACCCTGTCGATCACCTATCAACCACCGCCCGATCCGGCAGACGCCCTGCCCGACCCCGAGCTTTGTGAAACGCAAATTGCCGACATTCAAGCTGTCAGCAAGATTGCGTTTGAACCCGGATCATCAACGATTGCCGCAGATTCGCGCGACACCGTCAACCAGATCGCCGATATCCTGCGTGAATGCGGCCCAATCCGCATGGAGATTCAGGGGCATACCGATAGCCAGGGCCGGGAAGAGATGAACCAGCAGCTCAGCCAGTCCCGCGCGCAATCGATCCTGAACGAATTGCGCGGGCGGCGCATCCCTACCGCAAGCTACACAGCCGTGGGCTATGGCGAAACGCAACCCATTGGCGACAATGACAGTGAAGAAGGGCGCGAAGAAAATCGACGGATCGAATTCCGCCTGATCAGGCCCGAACCTGTCACCAATGAAGAAACCGGGCTAGAAGCCTTGGAGGCTGACGTAACAGACTCCGAGCAAACGGAAAATGACGCATCTGAGTCAGATGCAGAGGACCAGTGACTTGAACAGATTTGAATTCATCATCGCCACCGCCATCATCCTGTTCGCCGCCTTTTGCATGGGCTGGTTCGCAAATTGGCTGGCCCATCGACTGTCACGCGTGCGCCAGAGTGATGTAGCCGATCTGGACCGCATGAGCCAGGAACTGCACGAGGCCGAAGAAACCCGCGATCAGGCGATTACTTATCTTCAGCAGCGCGAGGCGGAACTGACCAATCAGCTGACCCAGACCGAGGCCGAGCTTGCGGCTGCAATGGATGGTCTGCGTGCCGCCCGTCAGGAAGCAGAAGAATTGCGCGGACGGATCAACAACGCTGATTGAACCGTTCACCAGCGGGTCAGCGCGTCTTCATCCTCATCCTTGGCGGCAACCCAATCTGCCCCCGCCCCGGTAATTTCTTTTTTCCAGAACGGGGCGCGAGACTTTAGGTAGTCCATCAGAAACTCGGCAGCTTCGAATGCGTCTTTGCGATGTGGTGCAGCAGTGGCAACCATCATGATCCGGTCGCCGGGCACCAGGCGCCCGTGCCGGTGGATGACAAGAACATCGCCCAGAGACCAGCGCGCCATGGCCTCTTCGGCGATTTTTGTAAGCGCACGCTCGGTCATGCCTGGATAGTGTTCGATCTCCATCACATCCAGATTGCCCGTGGCCAGGTCGCGTACCACGCCCGTGAATGTCACGATCGCTCCGTTTGTAGCGTCTGCAGCCGCGAAGGCGTTGGCCTCGGCACCCAGATCAAACGCGTCTTCCTGTACGACAACCCGCATTGCTTTAGCCGCCGGTCATTGGGGGAAAGAACGCCACCTCGCGCACACCCGCCAATGAGGCATCAAAATCCGAAAGCTCCTGATCCAATGCGACACGCAGGGCCGAAACATCTGCAAAAGCCGCGGCATAGCGGTCTTCCCGTGCGCTGAGTTCGGCTACCAGATCCGAGACCGTGGCTGCATTGGTCTCGACCCGCTCTTTGGGAAGACCGATCCGTTCGCGGACCCAAGCGAAATACAGCACGTCCATTGCTCAGCTCTCCTTCAGATGGGGCATGGCTTTACGTAGGTAATCATAGCCTGTGATCAATGTCAGCGCCGCTGCAAGCCACAGCAACCACAACCCGATCCGTCCCGACCAGAACATAGCTTCAAGGTTCCAACGCACGCCAGTCAGATCTTCGATCTGTCCGGTCAGAACCTGATCGATCATAGTGGGGTCCATCCCGAAGGTGCCCATCACGAAGTAGTGCTCAAAAATGCCCTGAGAAAACAGCACAGCAATGGCGATCATCTGCGCAGTGGTCTTCCACTTTGCCAGCTTGGTGACCTTCAGCGTTCCGGCCACATCACCAAGATATTCTCGCAGACCCGAGACAAACACCTCGCGAAACAGGATTACGGTGGCTGGCAGCACCAGCCAAGGCGTCCAGTGTTCGGTCGAATACCCCACCAATATCATCAAAGCGATCACCACCATTGCCTTATCGGCAATCGGATCCAGCATGGCCCCTATCCTAGTTTCCTGCTTCCAGGCACGGGCCAGATAACCATCAAACCAGTCAGTGATTGCCGCTGATAAAAACAGGATCAGCGCAAACCAATCCGCATAGGGTCGGGTGAAATACAGAAACATAATGGCCAGACCGGGCGCAGCCAGCAGGCGAAGAACGGTCAGGGTGTTCGGCAAGTTCCACTTCATGAAGTGGACAGTACATCGGCGGTTCCGGACAGAAAAGGCAGGACGGCAAAAAACTGCGTCAATCACAGTCGCTTGAAGAGTTTTGGGTCAAACCGTCGCAATCAGATCCTCGCTGCAGGATACAACTTGGCGCGGGGCGGGTTTACCGTCAGATTGCCGGACGGGCCAACCAAGGGACGCGTGCGGAAAAGATGACGACTCATATTCGAACCGATCCCCGTTCAAACCTGATTGGCAGCGCCTGGATGATCGCTGCTATGGCCGGGTTCGCGCTCGAGGATGCGTTGTTGAAATCTGCATCCATCGCCCTGCCGATCTGGCAGGTTTTGGTTCTATTCGGCGCCGGTGGAACCGCCATATTTGCCTGTGTGGCCGGGCTGCGCGGCACGCGTTTGCTGCAACCCGATGTGCTGTCGGCCCCGATGAAGATACGCGTATTCTTCGAAATCTTCGGGCGCTTGTTCTACGTGCTGGCCATCGCGCTGACACCGCTGTCTTCCGCCACGGTGATCCTGCAAGCCACACCACTGGTCGTGGTTGCCTGTGCCGCGCTGTTCTTCGGTGAAACCGTCGGCTGGCGACGATGGAGCGCGATCTTTGTGGGCATGATCGGCGTCGTGATTATCATTCGACCCACCGGACACAGCTTTTCCATTTTGTCGATTCTGGCGGTACTGGGAATGCTGGGCTTTGCCGGTCGCGACTTGGCCAGTCGCGCTGCGCCCGCAAGTTTGGGAACCGAAGTTCTTGGGTTCTATGGTTTCCTTTGCGTCATCGTCGCCGGGTTTGCCTATCGGTTCTGGGAGGGTGCTCCGATTGCCACCCTATCCTTTCATACAAGCCTGCATTTGGCAGGCGCTGCGGTGCTGGGCACAATTGCTTACGCCTCACTGATGAAGGCCATGCGCACAGGGGAAGTTTCAGCCGTAACCCCGTTTCGCTATTCCCGTCTGTTGTTTGGAATCGGCCTGGGTGTCTTCCTGTTCGGAGAGCATCTGGACAGGACCATGTGGATCGGCAGCGCGCTGATTGTCGCCTCGGGCCTTTACATTCTTTGGCGGGGTCGGCGGGCTTAACCCTTGTCGTGGAAAAAGTCATACACCTTCTGCGCCAACCCTGCTGAGATCCCATCGACCGCCTTCAGATCCGCCAGATTGGCCCGGCTGACCGCCTTGGCACTGCCAAAATGGGCCAGCAAGGCACGCTTGCGAGCCGCACCTACGCCGGGGACTTCATCCAGTGGTGTTGCCCCCACCGCCTTGGCGCGTTTTGCCCGGTGCGTGCCGATCGCGAACCGGTGGGCTTCGTCCCTTAAGCGCTGAATGAAGTACAGCACAGGGTCGTTGCGTTTCAGGGCAAAGGGGCGTTGGCCGGTCCGGTGGAATTCTTCCTTGCCATGATCTCGGTCGATCCCTTTGGCGACACCGACCATAGGGATATCTTCGACCCCGTATTGCGCCATGATCTCTTGCACAGCGCTCACCTGCCCGGCACCGCCATCAATCAGCAGCAGATCGGGCCACAGACCTTTGTCGCGGTCAGGGTCTTCTTTTTGAAGACGCGTGAAACGACGAGTCAGAACCTCTTTCATCATCCCGAAATCGTCACCGGGGGTCAGGTCGTCGCCCCGGATGTTGAACTTGCGATATGCGTTTTTCACGTACCCTTCGGGGCCGGCCACGATCATGCCGCCCACCGCGTTGGTGCCTTGAATATGCGAGTTGTCATAAACTTCGATCCGGTTCGGAGGGCTATCCAATTCAAATGCCTCGGCCACACCGCGCAGCAGCTTGGCCTGCGTCGCGCTTTCGGACATGCGGCGGGCCAGCGACTCACGCGCATTGCGTAGTGCACCGGCCACCAATTCCTGCTTTTCACCGCGCTGGGGCACGAGAATCTCAACCTTGCGCCCGGCTTTCTCAGTCAGCGCCTCTTGCATCAAATCGGCGTTTTCAATTGCGTCTGACAGGATTAACTGCCGGGGCGGTTCCTTGTTGTCGTAGAACTGACCCAGAAAGGCCTCCATCGTCTCAGCAGCCGAGACATCCGGCCCCACGCGCGGATAGAAGTCGCGGTTTCCCCAATTTTGGTTGGCGCGAATGAAGAACACCTGAACACAGGCCTGTCCACTGTCCATATAAAGGCCGACTACATCCGCCTCGGTCACACCACGCGGGTTAATGCCTTGCGAGGTTTGCACCTGTGTCAGTGCCCGGATCCGGTCGCGCAGACCGGCGGCACGTTCGAACTCCATCGCCTCGGACGCGGCCATCATCTGCTCAGCCAGGTCCTCTTGCACCTTGGTTGATCGACCCGACAGGAACCGTTCAGCGTCACTGACACTTTCGCGATACTCGGTTTCAGAGATCAGCCCAACGCATGGCCCGGAACACCGCTTGATCTGGTACAGCAAACAAGGCCGCGACCGACCGTCGAACATGGAATCTGAGCAGTTGCGCAGCAGGAATGCCTTTTGCAGCTGATTGAGCGTCCGATTCACCGCACCAGCACTGGCGAAGGGGCCAAAATACGCCCCTTTCTCTTTCTTCGCCCCGCGATGCTTTTTGATCTGCGGAAAAGCATGGTCCTTAGCGACCAGAATGTTTGGAAAACTTTTGTCGTCACGCAGCAGCACGTTGTATTTCGGCTTGAGCTGCTTGATCAGGTTCTGCTCAAGCAGAAGCGCCTCGGTCTCGGTCCTTGTCGTAAGGAACATCATCGAAGCCGTCGCGGCGATCATCCTTTCGATCCGCCCCGAATGGCCGGGTCGCGCATAGTTCGAAACCCGCGCCTTTAGGTTCCGCGCCTTGCCCACGTACAAAACCCGGCTGTCACCATCCAGCATGCGATAGACGCCCGGAGAGCTATCCAGCGTCTTCACGTAGCGCTGAATGCAGGCATATCCGGTGGTCTGAGTATCCGTGTTCGTATCGTTGTGAGAGTTCATGGCCTTGAAATATGATTCTTTGTCATTGGCTGCAATCTTGAGCGCCCCAGATCAAGAGAAAACAAATCCACGGTTTCTGTGGATAACTGTGCAGATAAGTTTTGGGCCACAGTGATTTTTCCTTGTTTTCTTGCCATTTCCCTACGCTGCACAAAAAATAGGCGCTTTTTTAAGTTACTGTTTTTAAATGAAACTTTTTTGATAACTTAGCAAGTATATGAAAAAAAAGACATTTTTGTAACGTCGATGTAACAGAACTGCGAGCAGTGCAAAACTTGCAGCAAATTTAGCTATTCTACACCCAGAACGTCTGGCGTCCGCCATCCCAGATGCTGACCGCCATCAACGCATAAAAGCTGCCCGGTTACGGCAGGGGCGTCCAGAAAATACCCCAGCGCAGCGGTGATATCTGAAGGGTTCGCACCGCGTTCCAGAACCGTATTGGATCGTTGCGCCTGAAAGTGCTCATCGCTTTGACGATGGCCCTTCACTGTTGGACCGGGCCCAATCGCATTCACCCGGATTGCGGGGGTCAACGCCTGCGCTGAAGTGCGTGTCAGTGCCCATAACCCCATCTTGGCGATTGTGTATGACATGAATTCCGGCGTCAGTTTTTGGACACGCATGTCGACCATATTGATGATCGCACCCGTCGCAACGGGTTCGCCACTTGCATCGATCGCGGGTTCCAGCCCCTGTTCGGCCATTGCCTGGGTCAACACAAACGGTGCGCGCAAGTTGCTGTCGAGATGGCGGTCCCAGCTTTGGCGGGTCGCTGTATAGATGCTATCATGTTCAAAGATCGAGGCATTGTTTACCAAACAGGTGATCGGTCCGCCCAATGCCTCTGCTGCGCGAGGCAACAAGGACAAAACCTGCGCCTCATCCAGCAGGTCAGCTTGCAGCGCAACGGACTGTTGGCCCAGGGCTTTAACGTCGGCCACAGTTTCCTGTGCAGGTTGCTGTGAAGTTGCATAATGCACCGCCACATCATAGCCGCGGCCCGCCAGGTACAGCGCCATCGCCCGACCCAGACGAATTCCAGCGCCGGTTACTAAAGCTCGGGTCATGGATCACCTCTTTCCGTCAGATCACACCAGCAATGTGGTGACATACAGCACATAAAGGAAAGTCAATGCCACACCCCAGTTACGTGAGATGTCCTTTTTGAAGAAAACAAACGGGATCAGCAGCAGGGATGCCGCCAGCATGACCCACAGGTCATAACGCAAGAATTCGGGTTCCACAGGAATCTTTCCGAACCAGGTGGCGATACCAACAATGGCCAACAGGTTGAACATGTTGGACCCAATGACATTGCCCAGCGCCACATCTGCCTGACGGCGAAGCGCCGCCATAACGGTGGTCGCCAATTCCGGCAACGAGGTTCCCACGGCGATCAGGGTCAAACCGATCACTGTCTCGCTGACGCCGTACTCCCGCGCAATGATAGTGGCGTTGTCCACCAGCAAATGGGCACCCATCGGCAGGCCGATCAACCCAAGGATCAGGTAAATCGAGACCTTCCAATACGGCATATCCGGATCGGCCTCTTCCAGACCTTCCAGCTCCTCCTCTTCTGCGCAGGCGTCACCAATTGCTTTGCGATGGGCGTTCGCCTCGCGAAACGCATTCCCCAACACCAAAGCCAGCGCAGTCAGCAGAATGGCCCCGCTGAACAGGTTGAACACGCCGCAAAATGCCAACCCAATGAACAAAACTGTTGCTAACAGCATAAAGACGTAGTTTTTGCGGCTGTCGCATTCGCTGGTGTGCAAGGTTGCGAGTAAGGCCGGTACACCCAGAACAAGAAGGATGTTGGCCGTGTTCGAACCAACAACGTTACCCAGCGCGATCCCGGGCGCGTTTTCCTTCAAGGCGCTGATTGCAATCAACAGCTCTGGCGCAGATGTGCCAAAAGCCACAATGGTCAGGCTGACGATCAACGCGGGCACGCCCAACCGAAGGCTCAGGTTCACGGCACCGCGCACCAGCGCATCACCGGCCAGCAAAAGGATTACCAATCCAAGGCCAGATAGCAGCCATGCCGTCATGCCCGGCCTCCCTTTTCGCAGGCGCAGGGGCCTTTTCCAATTTTGAAACGTCCGCAGCGCGGACATTTGGCCGATTTTAAACGCTTCTGACCGGGAAAGCGTAGCTTCCCGAACATCGCTAATACGCCCATGGCGATCAGGAACAGAGTGACAATCTTGACGATCACGTCACAAGCCGAAGCGTGCGTAGGCTGCTCGCTCCTCTAGTCCGGCCACGGCATCCTGCGCCAGCGCCGCACCGAACCGCGACCAGATCGGCTTCTTTACGCCATAGCGGCGAAACTTCACCTTTTCGCCAAACCGTTCCTGTAGTTTTGGTTTGAGATGGGCAACGCCATCAATCAGACCCAACTCATGCGCACGGCGGGCCAACCAGACCTCTCCTGTGAACAGATCGGCGCTTTGGTCCAGCTTGTCCCCGCGCCTTGCTTTGACATGCGCAATGAAGTTTTCGTGGATGTCGTCTAACAAGCGTTCAAGCCGCGCGACATCTTCTTTCTTTTCCGGGGCGAATGGATCCAGCATCGACTTGGACTGACCCGCGGTGTGCACGCGGCGTTCAAAGCCCTGTCGCGCCAGAAAGACGTGGGCTCCGAACCCTGACGAGATCACACCGATCGAGCCCAGGACCGAACTGTCATCAGCCCATATCTCATCTGCCGCCGCTGCCAGCCAATAACCGCCCGAGGCTGCTACATCCTCGACAAATGCTATGACCGGTATCTCGAGCTCTTGCGACAGCCGACGAATTCGCGCCCCGATCAATGAGCTTTGGACCGGAGAACCGCCAGGCGAATTTATCTCAAGCGCGACTGCAACCGGCTTGCCTTTGCGAAACGCTTTTTCAATGACGGGGGCCAAAGTGGTGTCATTCAAAGACCCGCGTCCGGCCATACCTATGGCACCAGACAGACGGATGACGGCCACGCTGGGCTGCTTTTTTACAAACGGCAGGCTGAACTTCATGGGTGCCGATGTAGAGTGCAGCCAAGATGTAAACAAGGGACTCGCTGGGCGTAAAACGCGACGTGAACCAATTTCATCGAGGCTGCGGGCAAAAATGCAACGCACCAGGGTGGGTCAACTTCGGATGCGCCAGCCTGTTTTGAAGATCCAGCCGATGATGCCCAGACAAATGCCCGTAAAGGCTAGAATGGCCAAAAGGCTGAATGTGATCGGCACATCCGCCAGCCCATAAAACGACCAGCGGAAGCCCGAGATCAGATAGACCACCGGGTTGAATAAAGTGATTGTCTGCCACAACGGAGGCAGCATCGAGATCGAATAAAACGTCCCGCCCAAAAAGATCAGCGGCGTCACAACAAGCTGCGGGACAAGGGAAATCTGTTCGAAATTGCTGGCCCAGATGCCGATGATAAACCCTAACAAAGAAAAGCTGAGACAGGTCAGGACCAGGAATGCGGCCATTGCCAAGGGGTGCTCGATACGTATGTCCACAAAGAAATTCGCCGTGACCAGGATTACCAGCCCGACAAACAGTGATTTCGTGGCCGCGGCCCCGACATATCCGATCACGATCTCGATGAAATTCACGGGTGCGGACAGCAATTCATAAATTGTTCCCAGAAACTTGGGAAAATAGATTCCAAATGAGGCGTTTGTGATCGCCAGCATGACAACTGACAGCATGATCAGCCCGGGGACAATGAAGGCCCCGTAAGATACACCTTCGACCTCTTGAATACGGCTGCCAATGGCTGTGCCAAAGACCACAAAGTAAAGTGAGGTCGACAGAACCGGCGACAGAAAACTCTGTGCCAGCGTGCGGAAAAACCGGGCCATTTCGAACCGATATATTGCGGCGATTGCGGACCAGTTCATACGGCCTCTCCCGATACAAGGTTAACGAAGATCTCTTCCAGACTTGACTGACGTGTTTGCACATCGCTCAGCACAAGCCCCGCCTGCGCCACGTCGTTCAGCAACGTTGTGATGCCGGTACGATCCGCATTGGTGTCATAGGTATAAACCAGTGCCCGCCCATTTCCGTTCAAGGTCAGGTTATGCGCTGAAAGGCTGTCGGGGATATCTGCTATCGGATCGGTCAGCATGACCTCGATTTGTTTCTTACCCATCTGCGCCATCAGAGTGTCTTTGTCCTGAACCAGCAGCAATTCACCCTTGTCGATGACTCCGACGCGATCAGCGATGGCTTCGGCCTCTTCGATGTAGTGGGTGGTCAGGATTATTGTGACGCCAGCTTGCTTCAACTCGGCCACGATCTCCCACATGTCCTTGCGCAACTCGACATCCACCCCGGCGGTCGGTTCGTCCAGAAAAAGGATACGTGGCTCATGTGCCAGCGCCTTGGCGATCAGCACCCGACGTTTCATACCCCCGGACAATTCCTTGATGGAGTTCTTACGCTTGTCCCACAAAGAAAGCTTGCGCAGGATCTCTTCAATCCGCGCGTTGTCACTGCCATATCCGAACAAACCGCGCGAAAACCTGACCGTGTTCCAGACCGTTTCAAAAGGCTCCAATGCGATTTCCTGTGGCACAAGACCAATCATTTTTCGGGCAGCGCGAAATTCTGTCTGGATGTCGTGACCGCCCACCGTGACGGAACCGGATGTCGGCGTCGTGATTCCGCAAACTGTCGAGATCAGAGTCGTTTTTCCCGCCCCGTTGGGTCCTAGCAGAGCAAGAATCTCGCCTTCTTCTATGTCCAGCGATACGCCTTTGAGCGCCTCAAAACCATCAGCATAGGATTTGCGCAGATCCTTGATGGATAAAATGGTCGTCATGTCTGCTCCCCGTTCTGCCGGACACACTATCGCGCAGAAAGAACGCGGAACAGGTCAATTCTGCACATAGCCCTGCGCGTCAGTTCACGTCAGATGCCGATAGATCTTAACGGTTGCGCTTGGGCAGCTCTTGATTGGTTGTCCAGTCCCACGTGCCCTGATCCCGGTCAGCAACAGTCTGTTTCCAACCAACTTCCTCGGTTCGGGTTTTAAAGTTGATGCCTTCCGGCGAATGGCGGGTAATCCCGTCAAAAATCGTGGCCAGCCGCTGCGTTTGCATCATACCCATCTGTTCGATGGCCTGATTGATCACCATTTTCTGCATCGCCAACTGGTTGATAGGAACTGATGCCATACGCGAAGCCATGGCTTCGACCGCATCGTTCAGCTGGTCGGAGGGAACTGCGTCCAGGATCAGGCCCATATCAGCCGCCTCGCGCCCGGTGATTTTGTCGCCGGTAAACAGCATGCGCTTGGCCTTTTCTGCTCCCAAACGATAAACCCACATCGACGTGGTCGGACAGCCCCAGACACGGGCGGGCATGTACCCGATCTGCGCGTCTTCGGCCATGATCGTCAGATCGGCACACAAGGCGATATCCGAACCGCCCGCCACAGCAAACCCATGGACTTTGCAGATCACCGGCTTCATTGCTCGCCACAGCGACATGAAATGCTGCGTGTTGCGCCACATGAAACTGTAATCCTTGATCGGATCCCACGGCATGCTTTGCGTCACTTCGCCCGCGCCATTGCCTTCGGCATAGTAAGCCAGATCGTAGCCAGCGCAGAACCCTGACCCGTTGCCCGCAAGAACCATGACATGAATATCAGGGTCCTCATCAGCTTGCGCCACCGCATCGGCCAATTGCACAGGAAGCTCATCATCGATGGCGTTCATCACCTCGGGGCGGTTCAGGGTAATCCGCGCTATCCGCCCGTCTTTCTCGTATAGGACCACCGGCATTTGTTCCTCCTTTTATCGGGTCGAACAAAACACCCGAACTTGCGATCACCTAGCCCTTCCGGTCAAGACGCCACGTCGCAGAACCTCCCTCTTGCATTCCGATCACAGTACCGAAACCTTTGCGCAGGGAGAGTTACCGCATGCTGGATGGAATACGTGTCATAGAGATCGAAGGCCTTGGACCGGCCCCGTTTGCAGCCATGTTGCTTGCGGATCTTGGGGCCGATGTCATTACCATCCACCGTAAGGGCGGAAGCATAACTCCCGGGATGCCCGAACGTTCGATCCTGGATCGCGGAAAACGATCGATAGCGCTCGACCTCAAAGACGACGCGGACCTGGACACCGCCAAACGCCTGATCGACACAGCCGATGCTCTGATCGAAGGGTTTCGCCCCGGCGTGATGGAGCGTCTGGGCCTTGGACCCGAACACTGCCTGAAACGAAACCCCAAACTGGTCTATGGTCGCATGACCGGCTGGGGGCAGGACAGCCCGCTTTCTCAGAACGCCGGTCATGACCTTAACTATATCGCCCTGTCCGGTGCGCTCTGGTACGCGTCGGCGCCCGAGACCCCTCCGCAGACACCCGCCACGCTGGTCGGCGATATCGGCGGCGGTGCCATGTATCTGGTCACAGGTCTTCTGGCTGGTTTGATCAACGCCGAAAAGACCAGGCAAGGCACCATTGTGGATGCAGCCATCTACGATGGCTCAGCCCATATGCTGAACCTGCTCATGAGCATGCGCCAAACCGGCAACCTGTCCGAGGCGCGCGGCCAGAGCTTACTGGATGGCCCGCATTGGAGCCGGACGTACATCTGCTTAGATGGCGGCTTCATCGCGGTCCAATGCCTTGAGCCGAAGTTTTACGCCCAATTCCTGCAGATCATGGGCCTCTCAGACGATGATGCGTTCCAACAGCAATTCGATCGGTCACTCTGGCCAGATCAATCCCGGCGTCTCGCTGCGCTATTTTTGACGCGAAGCCGTGATCACTGGGCTGAACTGTTTCGCGGCACGGATGCCTGCGTTGCTCCGGTGCTCAGCCCCGAACAGGCACAGGCGCATGATATGAACGCTGCGCGCCTAACATGGCGCGACATCGACGAGACCTTGCAAGCCGCGCCCGCGCCGAGGTTCGCGAACACAGCTTGGCACCCAAAATCCAGCCCGATTCGAGGCGAACACACGAAGGAAATTCTGGCAGACTTGGCCAACCTGACCCAGTCTGATCCTTCATCTGGCTAAAAATATCCCGGGGGATGAATTGGCCGCAGGCCAAGAAGGGGGTTGGCCCCCTTCGCCTTCACCGGCTGCGCACGGTATCGATCATCAACTGAACGTTTTCCGGATCCGCATCCGGTGTGATCCCGTGTCCAAGATTGAAAATATGTGGGCCTTTTGAAAACGCCTCAACGATCTGATGCGTCTCATCCACCAGCGCCTGCCCGCCTGTCACCATATGAGACGACGCCAGATTTCCCTGAACGCACCCATCGACCTGCACATGTTCCACCGCCCAATCCAGAGAAACAGAATTGTCCAGCGCAACGCAATCCACACCGGTCGCCCCTGCAAACCCGACATAACCCTCACCTGCTTCCCTTGGGAAACCGATCACGGGGATGCCGGGATGCCGCGTTTTGATGGCTTGCGTGATTACCCGGCAGGGTTCGACGGCATATTTCTGGAATGCCTCGCCTTTCAAAGATCCGGCCCAACTGTCAAATATCTTGACCACCTCGGCCCCGGCTTCAATCTGGGCTGACAGATACTCAATCGTTGCCGCAGTGATCCGATCCAGCAGAGCCTCGAACAAGGCGGTATCGCCTTCACGCAATGCGTGGGCAGGCCCCTGATCAGGCGTGCCACGTCCGGCGATCATATATGTCGCGACAGTCCAGGGCGCACCAGCAAAGCCGATCAAGGTTGTCTCGGCTGGCAATTCCCGCGACAAGATACGGACGGTTTCATAGACTGGCGACAGCGTTTCATGAATATCGCTGACCGGCTTCAATGCCGCGAACTCCGACGGCTGCGTGATCGTCGACAAACGTGGACCTTCACCCGTGACAAACCACAAATCCGCACCCAACGCTTGCGGCACCAGCAAGATGTCGGCAAACAGGATTGCCGCGTCGAACCCGTAGCGGCGGATCGGCTGCAAAGTGACCTCTGCTGCCAGTTCGGGGTTATAGCACAGCGACAAAAAATCACCCGCCTGCGCACGCGTCGCTCGGTATTCTGGCAGGTACCGTCCGGCCTGACGCATCATCCAGATCGGCGGCACCTCCTGCACCTCACCCGCCAGTGCCCGCAGCAGTTTTTTTGTCTCGGCCATCTTCGCCCCCAGTCGTCAAGATTGCGCAACGGGTCGGCTTTCGGCGGCAATTTGTCAAGCGCGGCCCCATTGTCAGGGCAATGTGACGCGACTAAAGCTGGGCGCATGACATTGACCCTGCCCACCCCCGCATCGCCCCTCAGGATTGGCACCCGTGGTTCTCCGCTGGCTCTGGCTCAGGCCCATGAGACGCGCCAAAGGCTGCGCAGGGCATATGATCTTCCCGAAGAAGCGTTCGCGATTAAGGTCATCAAGACCACTGGCGACAATCGCGCTATGATCGACGCGGACAGACCGCTCAAGGAAATCGGCAATAAGGGTCTTTTCACCAAAGAAATCGAAGAGGCGATGCTGCGGGGCGACATTGATATCGCCGTGCATTCGACCAAAGACATGCCCGTCGCCCAACCCGAGGGTCTGGTGCTGGATACCTTCCTGCCCCGAGAAGACGTACGGGACGCTTTCATCTCGGAACACCTGACATCGATCCATGATCTGCCTGAGGGTGCTGTGGTGGGCACTTCGTCCCTACGGCGCCGGGCACAGTTGCTGCACCGCCGCCCGGATTTGAACGTGGTAGAATTCCGCGGCAATGTCCAAACCCGCCTGAAAAAACTGTCTGAAGGCGTGGCCGATTGTACGTTTCTGGCTATGGCGGGCCTGCGGCGCCTGAACATGAGCGACGTTCCGGCCACCGCAATCTCACCGGATGAGATGCTGCCTGCAATTGCACAAGGCACGATCTGCATTGAACGGCGCAGCACCGACCATCGCACTGCCCAAATGCTCGAAGCCATCCATCATGGCGAAACCAATCAGCGGCTGCAGGCCGAGCGGGCGTTGCTTGGCGCGTTGGACGGGTCCTGCGAAACCCCGATCGCTGGTCTGGCTGAAATCCTGAGCGGTCAATTGCGCCTGCGCGGCGAAGTTCTGCGCCCTGACGGATCAGAATCAATCACCGGGGAATTGACCGGACCTGTCGCCGACGGAGCTGAAATGGGTCGCGATATGGCCGTCAATTTGTTGAAACAGGCAGGTCCTGGGTTCTTTGATTGGAAAAATTAATTAAAAAATTTAAACAATGTGAACTACTTCACTGTCGCCCGCCCTGCCATCGGGCATTAAGGTGTCATACCGGTTGGAAAGTCGGATCAGTCTCGAAAGTATCGAAAAGTTTTAGATTGTTGGTGTTTTAGTAAGTATTCGAGGGGGCGAGACTGAACCCCGAAATCCAATCAGTTAGGGCCGCTGTCAATTTCGACAGCGGCCCAATTGATTCATCGGTGAGATTCTGATCACTGATCGCAGATCGCTTCAACGGCCTTGGCGACTGCCTCTCTCGTTTGCCCCAGATCAACCTCGTTTAGCGCCAGCGAAGGGTAAAGCTTGCCCGGTGACTTGAAAATCCCGTGCTCGCGTAAAACTGCATTGTAAGTGGCATTGCGTTTGGGGTCGTCGTGTTTGGCGCTGCGGTAGTCTCTGCAGGTGCTGTCGGTAAAATAGATATCGAACAACGTTTCATCCCCACAAATCTGATGGGCAATCCCTGCCGCCCTCAACGCGTCAGATTGCATTTTTTGCAATGCACGGCCAATTGTGCGGAGCCGATCATAGGCCCCGTCTCGTCGCAAAATCTCCATCGTCTTCAATCCTGCCACCGACGCCACCGGATTGCCGGACAGAGTTCCCAATTGCATCAGCCAGCCGTCTTCGCCAACGCGCGACTTATCGAAATGCTGCATGATCTCAGAACTGGCACCAACCGCCGCCAGCGGAAAGCCTCCACCGGTGATCTTGCCCAGCGTACAAATATCCGGCGTTACGCCATATCGCTCCTGGGCCCCACCATAGGCCAGACGGAAGCCGGTCACGATCTCATCAAAGATCAGCAGCACATTGTGTTTGTCACACAAATCACGCAACCCCAGCAGATACCCGGGCATCGCGGGAATAATCCGTTGCAAAGGCTCGACCATGATTGCCGCGATATCGTCATGTTCGTTCAGCAGATTGGAAACCGCCTCCAGGTCATTGAATGGCGCGATCAGCATCTGCTCAACCACGCCCGCGGGGATACCTGCACTGTCCGGCACAGCCTGCGGGAAATTGACCTCGCGGCTGGGAGCAAGGCTCATTTGTGCTTCTGCGCTCATCCCGTGATAGCCGCCTTCGAATTTCAGGATCTTGTCGCGTCCGGTAAAGGCGCGCGCCAGGCGGATGGCGTACATGTCTGCCTCGCCACCCGAGGCGACAAACCGCACCTGCTCGCAACAAGGTACTGCATCTACAATGGCCTCGGCCAGTTCGATCCCTTTGCTGTTATTGGCAAAGAAGGTCATGCCCTTGGGCAATTGCTCCAGCACGGCCTCCGTCACTTCGGGGTGACCATGGCCCAACAGCATTGGCCCCGAGCCGATTAGGTAGTCGATGTATTCGGTGCCGTCCTCATCCCAGACCCGGCTGCCTTCACCTCGGGCAATAATGATGCCGGGATCAAAATTGCCAAACCCACCGGCAGGCAAGACCGCCTGCGCGCGGGCGATCCATTCGGATTGAGTTTTAATCTTAAGCATCTCAAACAACCTCCAAAATCGGGGAACCCAGAACATCCATATCGGGCACAACGCCCAGGCCCGGGCCCTCGGGCGGGGCAATGCGACCATTGGCTCGAACAGGCGCGTCCGGGCAGATCCGCGGCGCCACGTAAGACGACAGATCACAGGTGTTCAGCAATGCCCCGTGCGGCGTGGACGCTGCAAAATGCAGCGAGGCAGCAGTAACGATATCCGAGCCCCACGTGCATTCCGCGCACGTCTCGGTGCCCAGATGCACACAAAGGTCCCGCGCCCGACGCATAGCTGACAAACCACCGAATTTGGACAGCTTCAGCGCTACCGCATCCATGCAACCTAACGCATGCGCCCGCAATAGTGAGGCCAGATCATAAGCGTTTTCGTCAATTTTCATCGGCAAACCGGTGGCCTGTCGAACAGCGGCACAATCTTCGAGCGTTTTGCAGGGCTGTTCCAACATGACGTCAAGATGCGCCACCGCGCGGCCTGTGCGTGTCGCATGCAACCGCGAGGCCCCGCAGTTCCAATCGCCATAGACAACCGGACCCGATCCCACCGCTTCGCGCACTTTGAGCAAACGTTCCGCATCGGCCTCCCAGTCCCCATCGGCACCCAGTTTGACCTGAAACTGACGTATACCGCTTTGATACGCGGTGGCTGCGATCCGAGCCATTTCGTCTGGTGCGATGCAAGTGATTGAGTGGTAAAGCGGCATATCCTTGCGCGTCCGCCCGCCCAAAAGTGCATAAAGCGGTAAACCCGTGGCCTGCCCGAACAGGTCCCAAAGCGCAATATCAACAATGGATTTGGCATATGCATGGCCCGGCAGAAACCCATCCAGCTCGCGCATCGGCGCATCAACCCCAAAAGGTGAAATACCCAGAATTTCAGGACCCATCTCAGCCACTGCAGCCGGGACACCATCGGCATAGGCAGGTAGGTAATGTGGGATCGGACAAACCTCGCCCCAACCCTTCAACCCGGTATTCGTTTCGAGGCACAGGACATGCGTTTTCACTGTCGCACAGGTCTTGCTTTCGGCCATGTGATAGGTCTCATGACTGGTCAGATCGACAGACCAGAGCGTTATCTTGGTGACCTTCATCGGTAGACCGCCACCGGATCGCCCAGCACGTCTTCGTCCGGATACACGCCAAGTCCCGGCGTTTCGGGCAGGTGCAGGTGGCCATTGCGATTGCGCGGGCCACGGCCTCCAGCGATATCAACGGTGATCATGTCCTGACAAGCCCAGACCGCGTGACAATTGTCGTCCGGAACGGTTGCGGCCAGATGCAGCGCCTCGGCATCGGCCAGAACCGAGCCGCCTGTGGCCATCACAAACATGTCGATGCCATGGGCCAGAGCGATGTCCCGCATCCGCGCGGCCTTGGTAAGCCCACCTACGCGGTTCAGCTTGATCCCAAACACCTCGGCCAACCCGTCACGGGCAATCCGGGTGGCGTCCTGCAAGGTGACAAGGCTTTCGTCCACAGAAACGGGTGAGGCGTGACGACCCGAGATCGCCGCAATATCGTCTAATGTTTCACAGGGCTGTTCGAACATCACATTCATGTCTTCGCAAGCCGTCATGACCTGCAATGCTTGCTGCCGCGTCCAACCCCGGTTCACATCATAAAGAACGATCTCACCAGGTTTCCGAATGCTTTCTACATCGCGGACACGGGCAATGTCGCGCTCGACATCGCCACCAATCTTGACCGAATGTGCTACGTAACCACGGTCGCGATACCGCTCCATCACTTCGCGGGTTTCTTCAGCAGTCTTGGCGCCAACCGAGGACGCAATCGGGCGCGGTGTGCGCGACCCACTGCCCATCAGATCCGCAATCGATAAACCCGCTGCTTGCCCGGCAATATCCCAGCACGCCATATCGATCGGGCTTTTGGCATAGAGATGTCCGGGCAAGGCCGTGTCCATCGCCCGCTCGACCTCAAGGACGCGACGCGGGTCAAGACCCAAGACAAAGGGCGCCATCGTCTCGATTCCCGCCCGGATACCCGGCCCGTGGGCAGGGACGTAGGTGTGACCCCAAGGCGTTCCCTCGCCCCAACCGATCAAGCCACTTTCCGTCTCGATTTTCACCAGAGTTGCGTCCAGAATCTCGAACTTCAGCCGACCACCAGACAACCAATAGGGATGCTCGAGCGGCAGATCGACGTGATAGACCGAGATCCGGGTGATTCTCATTTTAGCTCCACCTCGATAAACGACATCGGGGCATCCCCCGCATTGATCACGTTGTGCTGAACGCCTTTATCCCGGCGATACGCTGTACCAGCCGGAACGGTGACTTCGTTGATCGTGCCATCGGGCAGCTCCAGACGCATATGGCATTCGGTGACAGCTGTGATGACATAGTCCATTGCGTGGCGATGCCATCCTGTTTGCGCGCCGTGTTCGAAATCGAAACGGGTTACCCGGACACGCGCGTCATCGATCATCTGGGTTGCAACGGCCTGTGGTCTCATTTCAGATATTCCTTTTCTGGTTGTCCTGTTCGCCCAATCTGCACACCGGATCTGGCCCCGGCACTTCAACGGCCCGAACTGTCAGGTGGTCAGGTCACATCATGCGGCATCCATTTGCGGCAAATCTTCAATACCCTCGCCCCGCCATAGGACGAACGTCAGGATCGATTTGTCGTAGGTATCCATCGCATGGCTTTGCCAGCTGCCGTGCAGACGCGTCTGTCCCGGTCCAATATGGGCTTCATCCCCTGCGACTTTGAACAGGGCATTTCCGGCGAGGTTCAGATACAACTCCTCGGCCTGATGACTATGCCAATCGTATTTCAAACCCGCCCCCCAAAAGGCGATGTATCCACGTAGCTGGGTCGAGTAAAAATGACCGCTCGGTCCGAACAACTCAAAGTATCCGTACCTTTTAAGAAAATCGACACCGACCTCTTCCTCGGAATAGGCAAGCTGCCAGTTGACCAGATGCGCCGTTGCGCGAACCGCGCCGACCATATGCGCGGTCAAATCTGTTCCAGCCTCGTTAAACCTTTCGACCAAATCCATCGCAGGGATGGGCGTCGGCTGCAGACCCGACGGTGTCAGATCGGTCGGCCAGGCTCCAAAATCCGAAAGATCGGGATGTGATTGGTGCAGCTGACGGGCCGCTTCAAGGAGGTCGTCAAGGGTCACGGGATCACCACAATGTTGCCGGTATGCGCTTTGTCGATAAAGGCCTTCTGGGCCTCACGCAGATCAGCTAACGGATAGGTTGCGGCCAATGCTGGCTTGATCTTGCCATCCTCTATGTATTTCACGACATCGGTGAAGTTTTCCGGCCTGTTTACGGTCGACCCGGTAAAGGTCAGATCGCGCAGGTAGAATGTACGCAGGTCAAGTTCGACCAGCGGACCCGCAATCGCACCAGAACACGTATAGCGGCCACCTCGCTCCAGCATATCAATTAGACTGGCCCACATCGGCCCGCCAACAACGTCGGCAACAACCGTCACCTTCTCGCCGTTCAGCGCAACTTTCAGGTTTTCAGGGCTGCGTGGCAGAATGCGGTCGGGCCCAAGCCTGGCGACATCTTCATGTTTTGCTTCGGACGCCATGGCAATCACCCGCGCACCACGCAACTTGGACAGTTGTATCAATGCGCCACCAACCCCGCCGGAAGCGCCGGGGATCAGAACGGTATCGCCTGCTCCAACATTGGCACGATCCACCATGCCTTCGGCGGTGACGTAGCCACAGATGAACGTAGCCAGTTCTGCGTCACTCAGATCACTCTCGATTGGCGCAACGCCGCGTACATCAGCCTTGGTGTATTCTGCAAAGCCACCGTCGCATTCCGACCCGAAGTACCCGGCCTTGTCGCGGTTCATCGGATCGTCCCAGTCGCGCAACCACCCGGCCACCATGACGCGTTGGCCGATCAGCGAGGGGGCTGCACCCTCACCAACGGCCACAACGATCCCCACTGCATCGGCGCCCTGGATGCGCGGGAAGGTTAGTGGCGCGCCGCCCCAAGTGCTGTCCTCGTCGTCGACCTGCGAATAGGCACCGCCGGTCGTGGCCTCATCGACGGCCTTGGAATACCAGCCCGTTCGCGTATTCACATCCGTATTGTTCAGACCGCAGGCGCCAACCTTGATCACGACCTCCATTGGCCCCGCTTGCGGCGTTGGCCAGCTGTCGTGCCATTCGTATTTGTCCATATCACCGTGGCCGGTGAGGACCATGGCCTTCATTGTTTGGGGCAGCGTCATCAGTTTGTCTCCAGAATTGCGTCCGTTCGCGGCAGCAAGCTTTGAGGGTCATAGGCGGGTTCACTCAACACGCGAGCTGCGCGGGGGTGGCCATGGATCACCACGGTGAGCTTTGTCCCTGGCTTCGCGGCGTCTGGCTCGATGTATGCAAAGGCCAGAATCTTGCCGATCGTGTGGCCATAGACAACCGATGCCGTGGACCCGACTACGCGGCTGTCCAGTAGAACCGCCTCACCTCCGTGCCCGTCGATTTCACCATCCGGTTCGATTTCCAGATAGGCGCAGATCCAAGGCAGGTCTGTGTTCTGAGTCTTGTCTTTGCCCAGATAGTCTTTGTCCGTACGTGCAAAGCGCAGCACGTCGGCCTCGGCCAAAGTGACTTCGTTGGTCAGTTCGCTCGCGCCTTTGAAGCCCTTCTCCATCCGCATCACGTTCATGGCAAAGCTGCCATAGTCGGTGATGCCGTGCGGCTCACCCGCTGCCCAAAGCGCATTGTAGACATCGAGGCAGGCGGCATTGGGCATGTGCAGCTCCCACCCCAGTTCCCCGGCATAGGACATTCGGAAGGCCCAGACGGGGTGACCGGCGATTATGATCTGTTGCGCTGACAGCCAACGGAATCCTGCATTGCTCAGGTCAGCATCGGTACAGCGGGAGAGCACGTCGCGCGACCGGGGACCGTTCAAGGAGAGAGCGGACCATTTGGCGGACAAGGCAGTGATCTGTACATCTTCATCCCGGCGCTGCTGCGCCAGATGGTCCAGCAGGCGCTGTTCAAAGAAGGCGGCGCAGACCAGATAGAACCGATCCTTGTCCATACGGATTATGGCCGTCTCCAAGTCGATCCGTCCACGCCGGTTCAGCATATGGGTCAGGGTGATCGAGCCGATTTTTTGCGGCATCCGGTTTGCGGTCAGGCGGTCCAGCAAGGCATAGGCGTCCGGCCCCACCACCTCGACCTTGGTGAAGGCGGTGACATCCATGATGCCGACGCGTTCGCGCACCGCTTTGACCTCAGCCGCGACCAAGTCGTCGACAGGTGTACGGCGGAAGGAATAGTGATCGCGTTGCTCGACTCCGTCCCGCGCAAACCAGCGGGGGCGTTCGAAGCCGTAGACCTCTTCATGCACCGCGCCTTTGGATTTTAGCAGCTCATGCAGCGGCGATGGCTTGATCGGACGTCCCGCCAGACGGTTGAAATGCGGAAAGGGAATCTCGTGGCGCAGGCAGTAATCTTCCTCAGCTTTGGTCACCTGCCACGCCTTTGTCGCGTAGCTGCCGAACCGGCGCGGATCGTACTCGCGCATCGAGATGTCGGCCGCGCCATGCACCATCCAGCGCGCCAGTTCACGGGTCAGGCCCGGGCCCCAACCAATGCCGATCTGTGTACCACAGCAGCACCAATAGTTCCGAACACCGGGCGCTGGTCCAATCAACGGGTTGCCGTCCGGTGGGTGCGAAATCGCCCCATGTACGTCGCGCTGAATGCCAAGCTCAGCAAAGATCGGCATCCGGTTCAGGCTTTCTTCAAGCCTCGGCATGACCCGATCGTAGTCTGCATCAAACAGCCAATTCTCGTATTCCCAGGGGCAATGATCATGCCAGACCGAATTCGGATTCTCTTTCTCGTAGATCCCGATCAACCCGCGGTTCTGTTCCATCCGGATGTAACCCGAAACTTTGCGGTCGTCGCGGATCACCGGCAGTTCGTTGTCCAGCCCCTGAAACTCCGGAACCGGCTCGGTCACGAAGTAATGGTGCGTCATCGAGGTCATTGGCAGTTGAAGGCCTGACCACTCGCCCATTTGCCGCGCATAGGTACCGCCAGCGTTCACCACATGCTCACAAGTGATAGCGCCCTGCTCGGTCTCGACCACCCACTCGCCGGTCCGTGTCTGTGTGATGTTAGTCGCACGGCAGTTGCGGAAGATGCGCACACCCTTTTGACGGGCGCCATTGGCCATCGCCATGGTCACGTTGGTTGGATCGACATGGCCATCATCCGGCGTATAGAGCGCACCCAACACGCCCTCGATATTGTAGAACGGGTGCAACTCGGCCACTTTCTCCGGTCCGACCAGCTCGATATTGAAGCCAAGTGCGCGGCCCACGGACAGGGTATGGCGCAGCCAGTCCATCTCATCCTCGGTATAGGCCAGACGGAAGGAGCCGCAGCCGTGCCATGTGACGGATTGGCCGGTTTCAGCCTCCAACACACCGGAATACAGCCTAATATTGTAGTCAACGCACTTGCCCAGTCCAAAGCTTGAGGTCGAATGCGTGATCTGCCCGGCCGCGTGCCAGGTGCTGCCGCTGGTCAGCTCGGCCTTTTCCAGGAGCACGGTATCACTGCCCCATCCTTCATGCGCCAGATGATAGGCCAAACCGACCCCCATGACGCCTCCGCCAACGATTACCACGCGGGCATGTGATGGCAGTTCGTTCCCGGACATGATTTTTCCTCTTCCCGAGTCGTGTTTCTACTCGACAGGCTAATTCCACAAATGTACCATCGTCAATCATGAATGACACAAATGTATCATCAACTGTTCTGGACCGCCTGTCCGAGGAATGGAACGCGCTGACGCCCGAGGCCCAAAAGGCCGCGCGTTACGTGCTGGAAAATCCAACGGATGTAGGGGTTTCGACCGTGCGCGAGATTGCAGAAGCGGCCAAAGTGAAACCCAACACCTTTGTCCGGATGGCACGGCAGGTGGGGTTCGAAGGATATGAAGACTTCCGCGCCCCTTTCCGTGACGCGATTCGTCAGGGCATCGTGTCCTTTCCCGACCGAGCCCGTTGGCTGCAGACGATCGGCAAGACAGGCGAACTGGGCGGGCTTTACGCCGATATGATCGGCGCCGCGATCCGCAATATCGAAGACACCTTTGCCGGGATAGATGCCGAGGGCCTGAAAGCCGCGGCCGAAGACATCTGGAATTGCCGTCAGATTTTCACGCTGGGGGTGGGCGTCAACAACTCTAACGCGCGCAATTTTACCTATCTTGCCTCAACCGGCATGAAGCAGTTTCACGCCATACCTCGACCCGGCTCGACCCCCGTCGACGATCTGGCCTGGGCCGACGAACAGGACGTGCTGATCGCCATTACGTGTCACCCGTACCGCACGGAAGTGATCGACGCGATCAAACTGGCCCGCCAACAGGGGCTGACTGTGATTGGGATTTCCGACAGCCCTGCCAGCCCGGTCATCCTGAACGCGCAGCACGGATTTGTTGTTGCTGCCGACACGCCGCAATTCTTCCCGTCCTCCGTTTCGACCATCGCACTGCTGGAAACGCTTCTGTCCTTTGTGATCGCCGTCTCCAGCGACGAGATTGTCGAACGGGTCGAACAGTTTCATCAACGCCGCCACCAGCTTGGCCTCTATGCAGAGGAGCCGGAATGAATGCCCCCCTGATCCGGTCTTTGGACGCGCGATACTACACTGATCCCGCGATTTTCGCGCAGGAGATGCAGGGCCTTCTGGCAAGGACATGGCAATTCGCTGGGCATGTTGCGCAGGTGCGTGAAACTGGGGACTATTTTGCTTTCGAGATCGCAGGCCAGAGCCTGTTCTGCATTCGCGGCCGAGACGGAGATATCCGCACCTTCTACAACGTCTGCCAGCACCGTGCGCACGAGATGGTGACAGGTGCTGGCAATACCCGCGTCGTGGTTTGCCCCTATCATGCCTGGACCTACGAATTGTCAGGTCAACTGCGCGCCGGGCCCAACATCAAATCTGTCCCCGGCTTTGATCGCAGTTCGATCTGCCTGACATCTGTGCGCACGGAAATCTTCAATGGATTCATCTTCGTAAATCTGGATGATGACGCGGCCCCGATGGACGATTGGTACCCCGGCGTGCGCGAGGAAGTCCGTGCCTTTGTCCCGCATATCGACGATCTGGAACCGTTGGAATGGATAGAAATCCCCGAGAACTGCAATTGGAAGGTTAGTATCGAGAATTACTCGGAATGCTATCACTGCCCCCTCAATCACCAGACCTTTGCCGAGGGCGTCGTCGAGCCCGAGACCTATGACATCCAGCCCGATGCCGGCGGCGGCTACGTCCTTCGCCACACGACCGAATGCCAAAGCCTCGACAAGATGACTTACCCCATAGACCTAGCGGTGCCGCACGCGGGCGATTATCAGTCATGGTTCCTTTGGCCAATGTTCTCGTTCCAGTGCTACCCTGGCAACGTGCTGAACACCTATCACTGGCGCGCGGGTGATACCGATCACTGCACGGTCTGGCGCGGGTGGTATACCGAGGGCGGTTCGGAGAGCGCCGTGATCCGCCAATTGGCGGTACAGGACCGCGAAACCACTGTCGAGGAAGATATCCACCTTGTCGAAAGCGTCCATCGCGGGCTTAAATCCCGCGGCTATCGCCCCGGCCCGCTGGTGTTGGACCCTGCGTTCGGGGTGATGTCGGAACACTCGATTGCCCGGTTGCAGCAGTGGATGCGTGAAGCGGTCGACCCTTGATCAAGGCGCCAGAGGTCCGGAGATCGGCATTCGAGAACCACGTCTTACGCTTGATAAACCCCCAAGCGGCGGTATCTATTTGCCTCGCCTGACAGACAAAAACCCGGAGATCTAAAATGCCCGACCTTTTTGACGAAGACCTTTTTCTGAAAGGGTTGGAACAACGTAAATCCACGCTTGGCGCGGAGTATGTGGAAAAGAACCTTATCGCTGCGGACGACTTCACCCGCCCGTTTCAAGAGGCGATGACCGCCTGGTGTTGGGGCTTTGGTTGGGGCGATGACGTGATCGATGCCAAGACGCGGTCGATGATGAACCTGTCCATGATCGGGGCATTGGGCAAGATGCACGAATGGGAAATTCATTGCAAAGGTGCGATCAACAACGGTGTCACCCCGGAAGAAATCCGCGCCATTATTCACGTCGTCGGGATCTATTGCGGCGTCCCGCAGGCTTTGGAGTGTTTCCGCGTCGCCCGCAAAGTGCTTGAAGAAGTCTAACTCCAATCCATTACAATCCGGCTGCGGACAAGAGCTGCACGACATCAGTGTAGTGGCTTTGGTTTTTGAAACAGCCGGGCCAAGCCCAGCGCTTAGCGGTAAAGCCCGGCTGCAATTCAAGAATCCGGCGGGCGTGTCGGCGCGCCAATGACTCGTTTCCACCAGCGACCGACAGCATGCATAAAACCACGCGCGCACGCACACTATCTGGGTCCGCGCGCAGCACGTTATGTGCGTGCTGCCAGGCTGCCTTGTCCTCGGTCAATGCCATCGCCATGGCCAAGTTGGCTTCGATCCAGATCGGTGGGTGCGGAGTCAACGCAAGCGCTTGACGGTAAACGGATATTTCAGCTTCAAGTTGATCGTCGTAGCCAAGCAAGCCAGCGTAATAACCCAGAAGCTCAGGGCTGCTGTGAAATCTGTCCACAACTTCGCGCATCAGCAGGCACGCTTCGTCGGTTTTACCCGCCACGTTGCGCGTAAACGCTTCAAGCGCTGCGCAATATGGGTCTGTCGGATGTTTGGCGCGCAACTGAGCGCATTCCGCGTCCACTTGGATCAGCGTTTGCTCGGGGGTATTATCAATTCCAAGCCGGATCAGATCCAACCGACAGAACCCAATGGCAACACTGGCAGGCAGATAGTCCGGGTCGCGGCCAAGACACGCTTCGTATTGTCGGATCGCGCGGAAAAGCCCGCCTTCAGTTGTGTGGCTTTCCTGGATGCGACCATTCTGAAACGCGGTCCAAACTTCTGTCGAGCTGGAACGGCCCGACCAGATTTCTGACCAATGGCCGTCGCGCAAGCGCAATTGCAGGGCCTCGACGACCTTCATCGCAATCTCTTCAACCGCGTCGAATGTGTCTTGCTTGCGAAACCGGAACCGCTCGGTCCACAAGCAGACTTGGTCAGATGTCGAGGTCAGCTGCGCCGCAACCCGCAAGCCCTCGGCGCCAACAACGCTGCCGCTCAGGACATAGCCATCAATCGGCCCCTCTTGCCTGCGGGCATCCCGCAGTTCGATCACGTCGGATAGCGTGCCCAACAGAAACAACAGTTCGTCGCGTATAGATACTGCGGCCACCGCAATGTCCGGGGTGTCGCCAACCACCTCCATCGGCTCGACCACCACTGCCGGTCGCTGACGTCCCCAATGCGATGGGGCTCGACCGGTGATCGGGCCGGGACCGTCTGCTCCGGTGTCAATGTCCCAGTAGGCCTGACGTTCGACGGCAAGCCATTCTTCGAACTCTGGGTCTGCAACATCAAGCCCTTCCAGCAACTCCGCCCGATCCGGATGCAGCTGTGCGTCAAACAAATCAACTTCGAGCGAATTAAGATCAATCGAAACGTTTTCACGTCCGATATCCAGAAATTTTAGATCAAACTTGCCGAAGTGTTTAGTGAGAACGCTGAGTTCCTTGCGCAAGGATGCAGCGCCTTGTGCAGGAGAGCTTTGACTCCACAACCGGTCCTGCAACCAAGTTCGACTACGGATCGAGTTTTTGGACAATAGCACCAAGGCGACAAGTGCCTTCGCCTTGGTGCCACGCGGTGTTGCATCCCGACCATCGTCGCAAATTACCTGGAACGGGCCAGTCAGGAATATCTTGGTCCGTGCCGTTGCCACGAAGGTTCCTTGGATAAGCTGAGATTCCTCTCTTACTTACCGCAACCGTAGACGACGATGCCACCCATCGCTTCGTATGCAAAGTCGTCGCACCAGCAGTCGTAGTCGGGTTTGTCATCACCGATCTTGTCGCTCAAGTCGGGAATTATGATGTTGATGCGCTTTTGCGAGTCATAAACAAAAGTAACGTCCAAATGTTCACCCTCCGCGATCATTTCGCGGATTTTGCCTTCTGCTTTTTCCTCTTCGCCCCGCTCGCCCAGCGCACGGGCGCGTGCAGCTCGAAGAACCTCGCAACCTATGTCTTTTACTGAAAAATCTTGCTTAAGCTTCAATCGAGCCATTTCGAAATCCCTTCCCTTAGAACCACAATCATCTGTATATCTCCTTGTGTTGGTATCTGGAAATGAAAATGACTGACTCGCTGATTGAACGGGCCGAGACGGCAAGGCTCATTTCCAAACCATCCTTTGCCGAATTTCCTGACGGCGCGCCGATCCATACGGCTTTCCGTCTGATTAAGCTGCGACCGGGAACTCTGCCGCCGGAAGGCGCGATGGAGCATCGCGTGTCTTTCGGCACAGCACGCACCGCCAGGGACGCGGCGCGGCTGGCAGGATTTGAGGCCATTGAACGCTATGCATTGCAATACAGTTCCGACGCGCCTGATGCCGGCGAAAGCCTGATTGCATCGGACGGGGAAACCTACACCGTGCCAACTCAGTCGTTGGCGCTGGGCGCACCGGGCACCAATGAGACGATCACATCCAAGGGGGCGGCGGCTGGTCCGACGCACGAAGCGGCGGCCCTGCGCGCAGTTCTTGAATGCCTGGAACACGCACTTGATCCGCTGGGCTACACCTTCGCTTTGCCCAGTTCGTTCTTGCCTCAGGACCTGATTGAATGGCTGGGCACCTACCTGCGTGAGCTGCACATCCATCTGGCAGAGGTCCCGGGCATTGGCATGTTGTTTCGCGCGGTCTGCGCTGATCCGGATGGCGGCCGACCCACTTATGGGACCGCATTCGCCGCCGATTTGGAAAGCGGTATTTGGCGTGCCACGTCTGAGGCCGTTGTGTCGTGGCGCAACATGGTCACTCTGGACCACACGGGCGTCACGCAACAGGGGATGGATGCCGAACAAAAACGGCTGTTTCAACTGTACCGCGGCGCGCGCGCAGATCGGCCCGTTGCCCCACAAGCGGAATTTGATCCAAACGAGTGGGCGACGCCGGATCCTACTTTGGGCGAAGCTCTGACTGCGGCGGCGAAGGCTTTGGGGCGCCCCGTTGCTGTGTTTGATATGACCGCGCCAGAGGTTCCATTGCCGGTGGTCAAAGCTGTACCGGTCTAGGCACATTCTAGTTGTTTCGCTGCTTTAAGGCTTTCTCGTTTCTACGAGACGCGTTTTCGCACTGATCCGCGAATTCTGAGATTTGCCTGCATCGCTGGGTTCCAGGCAATCCACAAACAATCCCATCCGGTTCAGCGGCGGGTATCTCGGACAGTTCTACTTTGGTGATCGGGCGCGACGTAGCAGCGGTTTTCACCAGCGGCCCGACCTCGATCAAGCTTGCAAGACTGTATCCTGAAACCGGGTGCGTCGTAACGCCAGCACCCAAACAAACCTCGTCCAGAAACCTTGGGTCGTCGTCGGATGGCCCAAATTCCAGACGCATTGGCATCCCCTCGACCCCACGCGAAAACCGAACCCATTCGTTGGGGGCATTTTTTTCATCATGCAAAAGATCGGATGACTGGAAGGATCGGATGTACATTCCCAGTGGATCGGCAAAAGCCATCGCCCGGCCTTTTGGGGGCACTGATCCTTCGACCAAAGCCAAATCATATGCGCCTTTTGCTACGGTTGACAGTGCGCTGCGACAGAACAAATCCTGCCTGTTTGCGTGGGTAAATATCTCGTCAAGTCTTGCCCGACGACTTTGACCCTCTTGCAATACCAGATACGGGAAAGACCCAAAATGCATCACTGAGGTCAGATCGCTCAAACTGTTCGTGCCCGAGGACATAAACAAAACACTTTCAACATTAATTGGATGCTCAGGCGGCTGCGCGCGCCCGGCACCAACCAACCGTTGATGAAAACAGGCCACACGTGCAGATATGTCCAGCGCCTTCCAGTCTTCGCCCGTTACGCCAAACAGCTCTTGCGCGCTATAAGCGCACCGCGTGATCGAAGCGACGACATGCAGGAAATGCTCCAGATCATGCACCGCCATGGTCATCCACCACTCCATCAGCTCGGTGGTGGCAACAAAACGTTTCGGGCGCATTCTGCCGGTGAGATCAGGGCGCGTCACCAGTGCGTATTCGAGGTATTCATTGTGCAACTCGACCCGACTGGACCAACCCAAATCCGATACGCGTTCTGCCAATTCGGCGCCCAAACAATCCAATGGCTCGCGTGGGCTGCCTGACCACTTGAACTCATCAGAAGTCTGTGTGTCTTCGATATCGCGCGGGTCCAACACCAAAAACGGGCTAACGTCATAATCATTAAACAGGGTCTGGACCCGCGCATTCCAGGCCGCCAGGGCAGCTTCATTTACACCCTGATCAGCTAGGCCTGGAGATTGAAAGACAGGCATCTCGATATTCCGTTTGATTTCAGAAAGGCACGACCGCAGGTTCGCGGACGTGGCCCAAACGCGCCCAGGAGTCCTCGGCGCGGAAACGGCGCGGGGTAAATTCACGACACCCATCCGAACCTACTTGAGAAGGTGATGACCTCTGGCATTGATCACCACCCTGCCTGCTCTGGCAGATGGCGAGTCCACCACAATTCGGGCGTGCTATTCTGGACATGGATTTCGCTGTCGTGTTCGTCACTACCTATGATGCTGAGCCGATCACCATCAAAAGTCTCAATCGAGACTTTTGAATTTTCGCTTTGCATGGCCAAGTGCTCTGCCAGCATACCGACTGCAATCCGTTCACCCATGCGAACGCTTTCGAAATAGTCGCTGTAGTAATGCACACCCGCCATACTGCGCCCGATCGCAATATTGGCGGCCAGCTTGTTCAGCTCACCATTCAGTGTGAGGTTGTCTAAGGCATCTTCAGGTCGCTTTGTCGGCACAAGCGACTTGCCGCCAGATTCGGGCACATAGACAGCATATGCACCTGCATCGGCCAACGTCAGACGGGTTCCATCCGAGCTATGCGTTCGGAAAAAGGCCTTGAGCACCGTTACGCAAGCCCCGGCAACTGTTGCGTGGGCTGCACCATAAGACGGATGCATGGGCGATCCCTCGGGATAAGCCATGGGCAACAGAAGATTGCGATCGTTCGCAGGAAGTCCGTTTTGCGAATTCACGTTGTGTGAAAAACGCGGTTCAGACGGCGCTCTGGCGATGGCGCTCATCAAGTTGAACCCCCGACTAGCTGCACTCTCAAGCTTGCTCAGATGTGCATTAGCCAGCGGCTGGGATCGTCCAAGGACCGCACCATGACCATTCGCCACAAGACTTGCGATGCTGCCAAGCTTTTCCGGGCGCGCCCTGTTGTGCACCTGGAATGTCTGGTTTTTGACGGCCCGCAGGGCCCGGGTCGCTGTCTCGGCTAGCAGTGTCAGGGTACGCGGCCCCGCCCAGGTCACGGCATCACGACGACAATCAGTTCCCGAGGCAGACAAACCCTCATCTACGGTTGCACCCCAGCTGAGCAAAAGCAGACATGCGTTCAGGTAGGCCTGGCAGGTGGTCTCGGAATGAACATAGCACGCGAGGTCTCGAGGCGTTTCGATAAGCTTTAGACCCTCGGCATCAATAGCTTGCTCGGCTGTTGTGTCTGCACCGTTCTGCACATCCAACCATTCCGCCCAGTCGCGCATGTAATCCACGCCGGCCGTTTGTGGATCGATCCGCTGATCGATCCTAAGCGCACCAAACGGAGACAGACCGTTTCGTCGCAGAACTGGCGACATATCGGGCTGATCAGATAGCTGCTGTGCGGATGTCACTTTACAGTCAGCCAACCGCTCCTGACCTTGCAGCAAAAACTGTGAGACGTACGGCCCTTGGGCACAACCCTGGCTTGATCCACGGAACAGACTTTGCGTCGTCAGAGCGCCACCATCCCGAACACGCCGTGCCTCAGACACTTTGCTGAGACGTTCACCGTCGGCATCCTTTGGGCTGGCGTCACTCTGGAACCAAGCCATTTGCCCAAGCGCCGACACCACTTTATCCGCACCCTGAGCGCCTTCGCGGATCGCCTCAAAAGGCACGTCCCGCAGATACGCCATCGCATAAAGCTCGGCCATTTCAGCGGCCAGTTCATCCGAGCCGAGACGAGGCGCCGGCGCGATACCCAATGCACCAGCGTCAGGCCCTGTGAAACCAAACGGATGGCCCGAAATCGGGCTTTCCCACGCGCGCCAAAGGAAGTCAGCGCACCCTGTGGTCGGCTTAGTGCGAAAAGGCCCGGAATATGCAGGCATGTCAAATAGAGCCACCCGATTTCCAGCGTTGTCCGTATAGGTCGGATCAGCGACTTCCTCGAGAAACTCGGAATAGGCCTGCGCATCGACGATACCGTGCGCATCATGTGGCAAGCCCTTCGAGAAACTCGTGGGCCAGGAGCCTGCAAATGTATCAGCCTCGCCATTATGCGCTGCCACGGCCGCCGAGGCATTGTTCAGCAAAGGCGCCACGCGGCGCTGACTGCTATTTGCCGCGGGGTTGAATTCGTCCGGCTTAGGCCATGGCTGAGTAGGGGCGGTGGGTCGCGGCATGATGTCCTCCTGATCGACGTCGAACAGGTGCCATCGTTGCGTTACCAGAACGTGACTGCAGGTTATGATCGCATCTAACATATTAATTTTGTTAAATTTAATCTAACCTTTAGATCAACGGCTGAGTTTTAGGTCACAGAATCAGCTAGGCACGTTCAGGCATGGCGGCGCTTCGATCAGCCAGCCGTCAAAAAGTCGCCACAACTAGTTGAAAAGATGTCCGTGAAAAGAGCTGCACAGTGGGCTTCAGACAATCACTGAGTGAACCAAACTGAGGTTGTTGCGTGCAAAACGAGAGTGGACTATCGATACGACGATGAAGTTTCTTTGGGTCCCGATTGTCTCCTGTTTCGTGTGCGTCTTGTCACCTGCCAACGCACAGGAAGCTGCGCTTTCGGGGGTCGATATCAGTGAATCTGGGCAAGAGTACCTAAAGGCCGTCCGTTACCGCGGAATTGACACGGAGGTCGTCTATTTCGATCCGTCGCGCCCTGCCCCACCACTGGACACACGGTTTACGCCGGAAACCGAACGACGCCAGTCAGTGACATTGGACAACCGTTGGGTGGTGGTGGGTGTTTCGGCAATCGTTCTGATTTTTCTGGTTCTGTTTGTCTATTTCGGTGCCGGTGGAACCTCTGTAGCTTTCGGGTCATCCTCGGAAAACGCGCAGCGCAAAGGCGGGCGCAAGCCCACCGGCGAACAGCTGGGTAGTGAGGAAACACCTGATTTGGAGGCGATCCTGCGCATAGAAAACCGCGATCAGGCAGTTGCCGGGCTGGCGCAGCTTGCGCTTGGTAAATGTCTGACCGCCAATGAGGTGTTGTTCAAACGCAGCTGGACGCATCGTGAGGCGCTGCGCAGCCTGCCACAAAACCTTTGGTACATTGCAGACCTGCGCGCGCTTGTTCTTGAGAGCGAACGGGTGAATTTCGGCCACCGTTCGATCAGCGAAGTCGATTTCCGCAGCCTGCTGGATCGCATTCGACCGATCCTGCGCGAGGTCCGCGCGTGACAGAAGCCACCGGATTTGAACCCACAGGCCGGGTCAGAATGGATTGGATTATCGTCGGCGTGGTGGTCGCGCTCTGCGTTGGAATCTTCCTGTATTTCACGGCGGGACGGCAATACGCATTGCGCGACTCGGCAAGCGGGTTCGACGGGTTGGAGTACTGGCTCAAGGATCAAAACCACGCGGCACAGAGCTTTGCCGGAGGGTGGCCACTGAATCGCAATACGGTCGGGTTGTTGATCCAGCCGGTGTATGATGCCCATCCAGACACGGAACGCAGCGCAGCCAAGACCAAAGATGAGCTGTTGCTGCAATCGGATGAGTTCGACCAACAGGTCGATGTCATCCGTGAAAAGGCATTGTCTGTTCCCAGCCTTGTGATCCTGCCGAAATGGCGCAGCGGAATGCGGCTGACCGGACTTGCGCACCCCTTTCTGATCGTGCGCGGCGCAAATACCCAAGAAGTGCTTCATCAAATCGTCGGGTCCGAGGTCGGACCGCTGTCCTTTGCCCGAACTCCGTTTTCAGAGTTTTCGCTCGCTTCAGATCGGAGCCTCGTCGCGCGTATCTATGCCGCTCAGACGTTCGAGGGGCGTGGCTGCGAACCTGTGTTAGGCCGTGAGGGAGCTATGCTGCTTGGGGCCTGCCCTCTGTCGGGCACCGGAGAAAAAGTACACGTTCTGTCCGACCCCGATCTATTGAACAATCACGGACTGGTTCTGGGGGACAACGCCGGGATCGCTGCGCAGCTTTTGCCTGAGATCGCAGGTGAGCATCGGATCATCATCGACTACAGCGACGAGAACTGGCTGACGGAACCCGAGCAGGTGATCGAGCGTGAGCGCACCTGGGAGGATTTGAAACGCCTGTTTGAGCCCCCTTTTGTGGTTCTGTGGGTTGGCGCAGGTCTCCTTCTGGCGCTGGCAATTTGGCGCGGCGGCATTCGCAGTGGGCCAATTGCCGATCCTCAATCCGGGTTGGGTACGGGAAAGCGAACGGCCAACAGGGTGCGTGCACGGCTGATGCGGTTGACCGATCAGGACGGCGCCTTGCTGTCCGATTTTATCGACACCAGACTACGCGCCCGGGCAGCGAAGGTGTTTGGCACAACGCACAACACAAGGGGTTCACCGGAACAGACCTATCTGAAATTCGTTCACGCCAGACGGCCTGAACTGGCCTCTCGTCTGGATGACCTGATCCAGGCAATCCGGGCATTGCCGCCACATATCAGCGCCGATGACGCCATAGAATATGTAGACCAATTTGAATTGATACTGGAGCAACTTGCCGATGACGCTTGATGAATTGTTTGCCCATGCCGAGGCCCTGAGGGCGGAGATCGGCAAAGTTGTCCAAGGCCAGCAGGAGGCGGTTGACCTGCTGCTGACGGCACTTTTCGCCCGTGGTCACGTCCTGCTCGAAGGTCCGCCGGGCACCGCCAAAACCCTGCTCGCCCGCAGCTTTGCCGGCGCGCTGAACCTCGAATTCGGGCGCATCCAGTTCACGCCGGATCTGATGCCCGGGGATGTTCTGGGCACATCTATCTACAACTTTCAGACCAGCGAATTTGTACTGACCAAAGGACCTGTCTTCAGCCAGATCCTTCTGGCGGATGAAATCAACCGGGCGCCGCCAAAAACGCAGGCAGCGCTGCTGCAAGCGATGAACGAACGTATGGTGACAATCGACGGAACCGATCACTCGCTGGGCGCCGAATTCATCGTCGTTGCCACCCAAAACCCGATCGAGCAGCAAGGCACTTACCCACTGCCCGAGGCCCAGCTTGACCGGTTTCTGTTCAAGGTGAACCTGACCTTCCCACCGGAAGACGTCGAATTGTCGATCCTGCGCCAGCACGCGGCCGAGCCATTGGATTTCCTAAGCACGACCCAAACCGTGAACCCCCTGCTGGACGGGGAAATGATGGCAGAGGCACGAAAGCTGATTGATGGTATCGTCTTGGATGACGATATTCTGGCCTATATCCTGCGCTTGGTACGGGCGACCCGGGAAAGCGCGGATATTGCCTTTGGCGCCTCTACACGTGCTGCGGATGCCATTGCGGGTGCAGCGCGCGCCGCAGCCGCCCTCAACGGGCGCGATTTCGCAATCCCGGATGACGTCAAGAACCTGATAATCCATGCCCTGCAGCATCGTATTGTACTTAGCCCCTCGGCCGAAATCGAGGGGCGTGGGGCAAGGCAGGTGCTGGAAAACATCCTCAACCAGATCGAGGCGCCCCGCTGATCCGCCCATCACGCATATTGCTGATTGCGGCCTGTGTGGCGCTTGGCCTTAGCCTGCTTGCGGTGGTAATGGGGGATGCAACGCGCCCCATTGCGGGATTGCCGTGGGTCGTTCTTTGCTTGCTGGCGATTTGCGATCTTTTGTTGTCCTGGCCGCGCCGCCGGTCGGTCACCGTTGAGCCTTTGGGGGATGTCTTTGTCGGGGAAGACAGTCAGATCGAGATAAACATAACCCCCACGGGCCCCGGCATGCGCGGGCAACTGGGCTGGCCCGAAGGGTTGCAAGGCCCAGAGAATATCGATCTGTCCGTTCAGCGCTCGCAAATCCGCTTTCGCGCGATACGGCGTGGGACATGGAGGCTTTCCAATCTGTGGCTGACATGGGCGTCGCGGCTTAGGTTGTTCGAATTTGTTCCAAAAATCGCCTTTGGTCTTGAAGTCACGGTCGTTCCCAACATTCGCCAAATCCAATCGGGCGGGATTTCCACGACGGTTCAGTCCAGATTGTTCGGCGTAAAGGAAAACCGCGCCATCGGTGAGGGTACAGAGTTTCACCAGTTGCGCGATTTTGTTCCCGGCATGGATGCCGGTTCGATCGATTGGAAGCGGTCCGCCCGGCATCGCTCGCTGGTCGCAAAAGAGGTTCGGGCCGAGCGCAATCACCACGTGATCATCGCGCTGGACAACGGATATCAGATGCGTGAGGAAATCGCGGGGCTGCCCAAGATTGACCATGCCATCACCGCCGCCCTGGCAACCGCATGGGCCGCGACCATCGGCGGAGATCTGGTTGGCCTCTATGCCTACGATGCCAAGCCCCGTCTGTTTCTTCCTCCCGAACCCGGACGCACAGCCTTTACCCGCCTGCGCAGTCGAACCGCCGAACTGAGCTATGAAAGCGTCGAGAGCAATCACACCCTAGCCATGACCGAATTGAACGGACGCACCCCCAAACGCAGCCTGATCATCGTATTTTCTGATTTCGTCGACACCACATCGGCCGAGCTGATGGTGGAAAATGTCCGCGTTCTGGCAAAACGGCACCTGATCGTTTTCGTCACACTGCGCGACCCCATCCTTGAAACGCAGGTTAACGCAGCACCTCAGGACATGAACGACGTGGCTGAAACCGTGTCCACCGGGCAGCTGCTGCAGGAACGCCGACTTGTGCTGGAACGGCTACACCAGATCGGGGTTACCGTTATTGACGCGGAACCGGATAATGTCTCCGCCCGGCTGATTTCAACCTATCTGGAAATCAAAGCGCGAGAAATGATCTGATGTCCGACGCCGATCTGATCCGCTCTGCCCGGTTTCGTCAGGAACGTGAAGACGACTGGCGAAAGCTGTCGGATCTCGTTGACAAGGCCGAAAGTCAGGGCCTGCATCGCATGAGCTTTCAGGAAGCACGCGATCTTGCGGATCTATACCGGCAGGCGACCACCTCGCTCTCGATCGCGCGTGAGATTTCGCTGGACCGGGGATTGCTCGAATATCTCGAGGCGCTGACCAGCCGCGCCTATCTGAGTGTCTATGCCCCGCAGCAGCGACTTGGCGGGATCATCCGAAAGTTTCTGACGGCAGGCGGACCGCAGGCGATGCGCGCATCCTGGCGCGTTGTCGCGTTGGGCTTTCTTTGCATGGGAGCCGGTGCAATCGCCGGGTATTTTTTCTACTTTGACAACCCCGAATGGTTCTACGTTTTCATGCCGACTGAACTGTCCGGCGGGCGCGGTCCGGATGCAAGCACCGAGTACTTACGGGCACAAATCTACGGTGAAGACTCAAGCACAGGTCTTGGTGCTTTCGCCACCTATTTGTTTTCGCATAACACGCGCATTGCGATCTTTGTATTTGGCCTGGGCGCATTCTTATGCGCGCCGACAATATTGCTGACCTTTTACAACGGTCTGATCTTGGGGGTGTTTTACGCTCTGCACATTGATCGCGGGTTGGGCTGGGATATGTTTGGCTGGCTCTCCATACACGGCGTAACCGAGCTGTCAGCGATTTGCATCGCCAGCGCCGGAGGTTTGCAGCTTGGGCTTGCTGTGCTCTTTCCCGGACAACAGACACGTCGCGCCGCGTTGCGTGCGGCGGGCCACACTGCGGTCAAGCTGGCATTGATCGCCGCGCTGATGCTGGTGGTCGCGGCCCTGCTGGAAGGGTTCGGGCGCCAGCTTGTGCAGGATCGCTCGACGCGCATTGCAATCGGCTGGGGCGTCGGTGGGCTGTGGTTGCTTTGGTTTGTTTTGGGCGGGAGAAAGCGATCATGAGCCAGGCAGCCCTGGATCGTCTTTTATCACCTGAAGGTGTGCCCCTGTATTTCCGGGTCGGCGGCATCGGCGTTCGGCTTGCAGCCCAGTTCACGGATTTGCTGATCACAGGCGCAGGCGCCGTTGCCATCTTTCTTCTGGTTTTGGCATTGAATCTTGCCACGCCAACAACAGCGATCGCCGTCGCAAGCATGTTGTTTTTCTTCATCCGCATCCCCTACTACGCGGCGTCTGAATTGCTTTGGAACGGCCAGACAGTGGGAAAGCGGCTGATGAAGATCAAAGTCGTTTCTGCCGATGGCCAAGCCCTGACCACTCAGTCTTTGGTCGTGCGCAATCTGATGAAAGAGGCCGAGATCTTTCTGCCCGGCACCCTGGTGCTGACCCTGAGTACCGAAGCCCTTGTGCCTTCGATCCTGTCTCTGATCTGGGTGATGGGCGTTCTGGCCGTGCCGTTGTTCAACCGGCGCCGGCAGCGTCTGGGCGACATTATTGCGGGAACCTATGTGATTCACCTGCCGAAACCGTTTCTGCTGCCGGACATGTCCAAGACCATGCGCCCGCCATCAGCTGCACAACCTTCGTTTCAATTCCTCACGCATCAGTTGGAGCATTACGGCGCGTTCGAGCTGCAAACTTTGGAAGGAGTCCTGCGCAGTTCAAATCGCGCCAAGGGACCAGACGCCTACAAGCGCCACAAAGAAACGTTGGCCGCAATCATCGTGCAGGTGCGACGCAAGATCGACTACGCCGAGCCGGTCCGCCCCGAGCATCAACAAGCCTTTCTCGAAGCTTTCTACAAGGCCCAGCGCGCGTTCCTGGAACAACGCCAACTGTTCGGAGACAAACGTCAGGATAAACATCACGCTGCATCACCTGATCAGGAATAAGACGCCATGTTGCAATTTTACCTAAGGAAGAAGTCGGCCGTACTTTTTCTGCTTGCAGGTGATACCTCCAAAGCGGCTTTATCGGTCTCAGAAAAGCAATTGTTAGTTTAGGGTGTTAAAATGACGGATACTGTTAACCCCGGAATGCATGTTCCATTTGGCGTCGGCACTGTTGTCAGCGATACGTTTTCGATCTTCTTCAAAAAAATCCATATCGTCATTTTGTTGGGATTCATCCCGGCACTTATCGATGTCATACTGAATACCTATTCGCTGGATACGTCATTCGAGACCGTACCAGGCAGCAGTTTTGACTGGGGCGGATTCGCAGTGACAATGATCGCGGTCGGATTGATCTCGTTGGTCGCTGCCGCCGTGACGACGGCAATGGTCATCCAGTTGGCTTACGACACGAAGCTGGCACGATCGGCGCGCATCGGACAGTACTTTTCGGCCGCGCTCAGCAACTTGCCTGCAATCGCCATCCTTTCGATCGTCACGGCTTTCGTTATTTTGGGGGGAACGCTCTTTGTTATCATTCCCGGGCTTTGGTTGTACGCTGTTTTTTCGGTTGTCGTCCCCGCTATTGTGATTGAGGGTGCCGGATTTGGCGCATTGCGGCGCAGCGCAAGTCTGACCAAAGACTACAGGTGGCCTATTGCCGGAACACTGGTTCTTGTTTTCCTGTGCGTCATGCTGGTGTCTTTTGTTCTTGGATTTCTTCTTGCATTGGTGGGCGGAAATCCCGTTCAGGGTGCCTTGTCACCAACGCCTGGTCCTTGGTTGTTCTTCGAAGCCGCGCTCAACGCGATTGCTTATGGCTGGACGAGTGTCGCGATTGCGCTGATCTTTGCTCGCCTAAAAGAGATCAAAGAAGGCGTCAGCGTTTCGGATCTTGCGGACGTTTTTAAGTAGCTTCTTTTGAAATACAGACCCACGGCAGGTGATCCTGCCGTGGGTTTTCGTATATTTGCGCTTACCAAATCAAAACCAAACTTGACCTTTTAGCCCTTTGGGTTGGAAGGTGACGTGTTTTCATAATCGTAGCCGGACAGGCTACCTGACATTCAACGGCCGTGGGAGAGATGATATGACATTGGAATTGGTTGAGCTGTGTAGCGGTTTAGGATTCCCCGAAGGCCCGGTGGCCATGAACGACGGATCGGTTTTGTTCGTGGACATCAAAGAAGAAACGCTTGCGCGCCTGGGAACAGACGGGAAGGTCAGCGTCGTTGCCGAAATTCCGGGTGGCCCAAATGGCGTCGCCATCGGACCGGATGGCGCCGCCTATGTCTGCAACAATGGTGGCGTTTACAGCTTTGTACCTTTTGGCCCCGATCAGATCACCGTCCCAGCGCCGATACGCCCGAACTATAAGGGCGGTTCTGTGCATAGGGTTGATCTTGGCACAGGAGAGGTCAAGCAACTGTTCGACTCGTATGAAGGCAAGCGCCTGATCGCTCCGGATGATATTGTTTTCGACAGCGCCGGTGGGTTCTGGTTCACCGATACAGGGATCGAGGATGAGGAATCGACGCGATATGGCGGGCTGTACTACGCAACAATCGACGGAAAGACCCTGATCAAAGCGGCAACGATACCAATGCCGAACGGTGTCGGGCTGTCACCTGATGGCAAGACTGTCTATGTCTCAGACACTGTCTACGGCAGGCTCTGGGCCATGAAGATCACTGGTCCCGGTCAGGTAGAGCCGGGTCCGATCCACGGCATGCCCGGAAATGTGGTGCAAACACTGCCCGGATATCAGTGGCTGGACAGTCTCAAGGTCGAAGAATGCGGTCGCGTCTGCGTCGGAACGATCTTCAACGGCGGTATCACAGTCTTTAGCCCAGATGGCACAACCGAACATGTAGCGATCCCGGATCTGTTCACGACAAACTTGTGTTTCGGCGGCGATGACATGCGCGACCTGTGGATAACCGCCTCGAGCACTGGAAAAATCTACAGAACCAGATGGCCACGCCCCGGTTTGAAACTTGAGTATACAGCCTGACCCGTTTTCGGCCGCGCATTTTGGGTGTGGCACCAAAATGCGTGACAAAATAGCTGGCATTTGACTTAACCTTTGCGTCAATATGACAGCTAGCGCTAGCGAGGAACGGCGCAGTGTTGTAAACCATTGGCCGATATGGGGGACATTTCGGGGATATCAGCTAAGGCAACTGCAGACTTGGGGCAAAAGCGCCAGGTCTCTGTGCTGTTTGCCGATATGGTCGGGTACACGGCAATCATAGCTGAACTGGGCGAAGAGCAGTCTCTGGAATTTGTTCGTCTCACCTACGAGAAACTTGTCGGCGCGGTCGAAGAACATGGCGGCACGGTCCGTGACTTTGCCGGAGACAGCATCATGGCGCTGTTCGGTATTCCTGATGCATTGGAAGACCCCGCTTTACGTGCCTGCCGTGCGGCAGTGTCGATCAACGCCTCATTTGCAGCCGCCGCTGATGATATTGAGGCCCGCTTTGGCGTCCGACCCGTAATGCGCGTGGGCATCAGTTCAGGCAATGTGCTTATGGCTGCGGTCCAAGGAGATGGCAGCCCGGCCACAGCCGTCGGTAGCACAGTCAATCTTGCCTCCAGGATCGAAAACCTTGCGACTCCGGGCCATCCCCTGATTTGCGACACAACGCGCAGTTTGGTCGAATGGGTGACAGATCTGAGTTTTTTTGGCGAGCATCAGGTCAAGGGCCTGACCAAACCCCAAAAGCTCTGGCAGCTGCAATCTATCCATCAGGATGCGACACGGTTTGACGCATCTGTCGCGAAAGGTCTGAGCGGTTATGTGGGGCGAGAGCCCGAGCTAAATGGCATGTCTCATGCGCTGGCCCGGGCACGCCGCGCCCTCTCTGTCATAGATCTGGTCGCGGAACCCGGGTTGGGTAAAACGCGCCTTGTTTTTGAGTTTCTGCAGCAACTACGACGCGAAGACGCGCTGATCCTGACCGGATATTGTTTCGCCGATGGTCAGCAAACTCCGTATCTTCCCATCCTCGAAATCCTTCGAAACACATTTAAGATTCGGGATCGCGACGACCCCATCAGAGTTGCGCAAAAGGTTGAATCCGGGCTGAAAACCTGGGGCGTTTACTCCCACGAGAACCAGGCCTTGGTGCTCAATCTCTTTGGGCTTACTCCGCCGCCAGGGGTGCTGGATGGGCTTGACGGCGTTCTAATCGGCTTGCGCACGCGAGAACTGCTGCCGGTTCTGCTCAAGGCCAGATGTGCCAAGCAAAAAGTCATCCTGCTGTTCGAAGACAGTCACTGGATCGACAGCGCATCAGAAGAGGTACTGCGCAATCTGATCGAAGTTGAGACGCTGTCAAACCTGCTCATCATTCAGACCCGACGCCCCGAGTACACGCCAGATTGGGTGGGCTGGCCCGGTGTCACAACCATCGAATTGAAGCCGCTGGGCGTTGAGGACTTTGCCCAGCTAGCGCGGGCGCGGCTGGGTGTCGACACGTTGCCGGACGGTTTGGCCCTGCAGCTGACCGAACGCGCTGGGGGAAACCCCTTATTTGGCGAGGAAATCCTGAGTTTCTTGCTGGATCAGGGCGCATTGCAGGTTAAAAACAACGAGGCTGTTCTAGACACACAATTGATGGAAACCGGTCTGCCAGACAGTATGCGCAGCCTGCTGACCGCCAGAATGGAACGCCTGCAACCAGAAGACCATGACCTGTTGCAAGCTGCCGCCGTTATCGGGCGCAGATTTGATCCCGGATTGTTGTCTCAACTGGTCGAGAACACCGAGGAAACCGGGACAACCCTGCAGCGGTTACAGTCCGAGGATGTGATTTACCGCGAGGCGAATTCATCAGACTACGTTTTCAAACACGTGTTGTTGCGGGATTCCGTGTATCAAAGCCTTGTGTCTTCACGCCGGTGCGAATTGCATCTGGCGATTGCCGATGCGCTGGCATCGCGCAATGCAAATCGTCTTCACGAAACAGCGGAAACTCTGGCCTATCACTACGGACAAACAGATCGAACGGATCAAGCGTTTCGATACAGCGCCATGGCCGGTGACAAGAGCTTGGGTGTCTATTCGCTGGACGAAGCGAACAGGTACTTTGTGTCAGCGCTCAACTTGTTCCAAAATGACCCAAGCTGCGCGTCGAAAGAACAGTTTACCGAGTTTCTGGCCAGTTTCGCGCTGTGTGCGAATATTTCCCTGCGCGTGAAATCGATCATTGATCTCGCCGAAACAGTTCGACCGATCCTTGCGCAAGTCGGAGATACACCGCATCACGCATTGTTCCTGCACCACTACGTGTCCTGCCTAGTCTGCAACGGCAAATACCGCGAGGCGCACTTTATCCAGCAGGAACTGACGGGCATGGCCGAACGTCTGGGCGATCCGGCTTCCCGAGCATATGCGATGGTGAACGAGCTGTCGGTTTCGATCTATTTCTCACCCATTGAAAACGAGCTTTTTGATGCCAAAAAACGCATCATTGAACACGAGCTTCAAAGAATAGACGACGCCTATATTCAGAACTTCTTCCTTGCGACCGTCGGCTGGAACGAGCTGACCCGCGGACGTGTTGCACGTGCGCATGCGACCTCAGACCGGATGATCGAGCTGGGCAAAGCCAAAAACGATCCGCGATCCTTGGGTTACGGGACCGCAATGAAAGCCTTGATTGCCATGGTCACGGATGACTATGAACTGGCACTGGCCATGGCAGAGGAGGCACGCGCGGCGTCGCAGGTCGAATTCGAACTGGCAATTGCCGAAGCTGCAAGAATTGGCGCCATGGTGCCACTTGAGAAACCGGACGCAATTGAAGCTGTGCAACGCCACATTCGCAGTTGCGATGCAAAAGGTTGGAGCCTGTTCACTGTGGGCCCCGCAACGATGTTGGGTGTTGCGTATGCCCTGAATGGTCAAGTCGCTGACGGCCTGCGTCAGATTGAAAACGCCATCCAGAAACGCACTGATGAAGGGACTAAGGTTGCTGCCGATTGGGCTCGTCTTTTCCTGTGTGAGATGTACTTAGCAATTCTTACAGGTGAAGGCGGCGGCTCACCTGGCGTTCTCCTTAGGAACTTCAGATCCATCATGCGTGTCATGTTGTTCGGCAAAAAAGAACTGATCGCGATGATTGATGAGGTACGGCGCAATCCGCAATTTGACGACCAGGGGCATTATGTTGCCCGCTGCGATATGATTATGGGATTGCTCTACAAGGCAAACAAAAAGAGATTGCCGGCCATCGAACACCTGACCAAAGCCCGCGTCGTCGTGGAAACAGCGGGTCAGACACCGATGCTGACCCGGATCGACAAGGCGCTGGCCGAACTAAAGTGACGTTTTGGCTCAGTCCGTCAGTTCCGACAAATATTTGATCGCAGCTATGCTCGGCAGGAAGGTGTAGGCTCCTCCGCGCGCGTAGATTAGACGCGGGAACCCGTAGATGCGGATCGTATCCCCGTCGGGTAAAGTCATATCGAACCAGCTGGTTTCAGGTGTATTTGCCCCCAATAAAGGATCATTCGCGCCGGTGATATTCGGATCCTGAAGGCCCAAATTGATCCAGTCACACATCACCGCTTCGAACTGCGCCGCGATATTGGCCCCGATGAAACTACCCAGCAGACCGCGTTCTGCATTGTCAGGGTTTTTGGGGTCGAAATCGGGCCCGTAAGACATACCACGTCGGATCAACCGACGCGTATAATTTGCAATACGTTGCACGATTGGACCGCCACGTGGATTGGCACGGCGCAGATGTGCCCCGGCCGGACAACGTGACGCGTGCGTATAGTCAAAATTGGTCGGCGAGACTTCGGTTTCGGGGAATTGTGCATCCGGCGACAGCTCGTACGGAACACCGTTGCGCCATCGCCCGCACATCTGTGCGGCGACCACTTCGCGCAAGGCACCAAACATGTCTAGGCCTTCCCCAATGCGGCCCAGATTGTCCGGGTCCGCCAGCAGATGTTTCTTGGGATGGTCCATCAGGGTTGTGGCCGCCTGATCCAGATAGTTTTCGAAGGCCACCACATCCTGTTCCAGCACCCGAAACGCGTTGAATGAGCCGTTAAAGCCCAGCTCGTGCGGTGTGGGCACACGGTACAAAACGCCTTCCTGCCGGGTTGGATACCCTAACAGCGCTGTACCCAGAGGGTCCATGGGCTCATCCACATCGGTCATTTCCGGATCAATGACGCGCTTGAACCGAGGCTGTGAAATTCCGTCGACATACCCAAAGAAAACCCGGCCTTCGGGAAGGTTTCGACCATTACGTACACCAAGGACGTTAAAGGCTTTCGCCACCTCTGCTTCGACTTGATCAAGATGCTCGGAAACGTCCGAGTGAATGGATGCAATCAGATGCACGCGGTCTGGTTGGTCAAAAGGCGCGGGCCAATTCTCGGGGGCGCTGTTGCCGAAATCTCCGATCTTGATCGCACGCTTGGTCATGCCATGCTTGAATTCGGTCGGGAACGTGTTCAGGTGCCGGGAAGATGTTCCCAGAGCGCGCAGGCCTTCATACGTGATGCCAATATTGAAACAGTAAGGCGGCCTTACCTCCCAAGTTACATCACGTGTGATCTTGGGTGAGTCTGCGGTGCCATCATCAACAGCCGCCGCCAGAAAACGGCGCGCCGCGCCTTTGTCTTTCACTTCAAGGATCAGATGGCGCACCAGATTACGACGATAACCGCGCAGGATGTTGCCCTGAATATCAGAGAGTTTAAAATGCGTATTCACCAGCCCTGTCCAAATTTCTGGCGCACTTGCGCGGCCGAGACCCCGGGATAGGCGCGATAGCCGCCGCCCAACGAAAGGTTACGATTTGCATGCAATTGCAAAACGAACTCGCGCGGCAATGATGCCAACATATGCGGCGGTTCGTTTGGTGTTTGACCTTTGGCCGCATCCTGCAGACCAAACAAATCGGTCGGAAAATCAGGCGCCTGGAATAGGTCGTGTTCCTGCACCCAGTCAATGAATTCCTCGACATTATGTTCGGTGGGGATAAGATGCTCAGCACCATCCACCAGCGAGATTACATCGTTGAACACGCTGCCGATCGTGGTGATGAAATCCCGGATGTAATTGCTGAAATCGCCGTCATAAACGGATATCATGCAGATATTGTTGTCGATTAGAAGAAACCGCGCAAAGTGGACGGTGCCAACATTGTCCAGCCCGGCAAAAATCTCATCAACGTTCTCGGCAATGGCCAGAGTCGCATGGGCACGCCCGGCAGGCGACGGGTCTTTTAGCGGCATTATCAGGTTCATCATGCGCTGTACGTTCTGGCTTGGCTGCGGAGAGGGTCTTGGACCGCCTGGTAGTTTCGGCTTGGGATCCCGCCAGGCCCAATAGGGCACAACCACATAGCGCGACAGGAACTTGAACCATCCCCGTTCCGGCAAGCTGTTGACGTAGCGATTGAACCAAGTGTTCTGGCGTGTCATCGGTTTACCTCTGCGAGAATGGGCAAGGTGTTCCGCTGCGCCAGGCGCTGGAGACCTTGTAGGCGTCAACGCGCACTTTCAACACCGGATCGTCCGACATCTCGATCCCGTCGGTCAGCAATCCCGGATTAAAACTGAGCTTTTCCGAGTGTTCGATCTGATCCTCTGGCACTGCGTTCAGCGTCAATGTTCCCATCATGATCCGTTTGCGATGTGGTGGCCATGGCCGGGCGGAATTGTTGAAATCGTCACCCACCTCCCCGATGGTCATCATCAGCGAAAAGCGCGCAGTTTCCGCGCTCAGCCGGTCTTTGAGTTCTTGCTGAAGGAAGTCATCCACTGGTGGCAAATTGGGGTTTGTCTCGAGAACACCCGCTATCGGCTGCCAGGCAAACCGCACCCAGCGACGGGTTTTGTTCGGGTCTGTAATGATAAATGTATGTACCGCGTGATATGCTGCACGCACGTAACTGACCGGAGCCCCGATCGCAGCGGCCTGAACCACACCCAGCTGCGCATGCGCGTTTTGATCGGCGAACTCGATGGCCCCGTCATCTGGGCTGATCGTTTCACCCGGATAGGGATCACGTTTTGGCAATATCAGGTGCAAGTAGTTGAAGATCTTCTGCCACGGGGTCTCACCTTTGTACGGCTTGGGCTTAGCTTTTTCGGCAAAAGCCAGAAAATCCTCAGGCGTCGGCGAAAAGAACTCGGGCAAAGTCATTGCGATCAGATCTGTATCGCTTTTGTCCGACAGATGAAAACGAACGGCCATGCCACGCACATCGGACCAGCCGTCACGTACCGTCGCCGCGCCTGATCCATTCGAAAAGCGCACAATGACATCTGTTTTCTTTTCGCGAAAATGTTCGGCAATACAAAAGTTTTGCGCGATCGGAGATGGCTTGAAATACCCCGTGGCGCTTATTCCAATCGTGTGAACCGGTCGCAGTGCTGTATCGCCATCAGGACGATGCAGTACTTCCACCAGTTTTTCGGCAATGCCGGAATCCCCCATGTCCCAACTCTCAATCTGATAATTCTTTAATATCTATCAACTAATTCTTAACGACTGCTCTCAAAAACGCAACAGAGAGGTTGTTTTGGGGAAACTTGGAAAGTTACCATCTGTTCAGCAGCTTGACTGCTTTGTCCCAATGATGGGTCTGCTTGCTGGCCTGAAAAGCAATATCCATCATGTCATACGAGGCAGGTTTGTGTGTGGCCAGGCCGACAACTTTGGGCAATGGTGGGTTCAGACGTACCAGCCGGTCTTTCAATACAAGATTTGCCATCCAGTACTGGTTCTCGGCGGATGTCGTCAGTAGCAATTCAATCAACGCTCCCTTGGTCGCACCCGACGTAATACCGAACCATTTGAGCAACCCCCAATCATTTGGGTCCTTGATCATTTCTTCTGAAATATCTGTCGGTTGCTGACCGGTCCCTATGGACAAAGCCTCAATGTCTTCCAACCCATCTGCGTGATTTGCTGCAATCGCCACATTGATGCCATTCATCACCGGATTGTTGGCAAATGTGCCCCCGTCCGCGAAGTAACCATAATCGACACCATCCGCAGTGATCAGATGAGGCGGAAAGTAGGTTGGCGCGGCTGAACTCGCCATCGCCACATCCAACAGTTTGACGGCGCTCATATCCAGCCAGTGCTCGTGACTCAGATCCTGATTGGTCACTGTGAATGGCGACCAGCCAACCTTGTCGTCCCGATGCAGGCACACAGTATTGACCGCCAGAACGATCTCGGGGTCCAATGTCTCCAGCGTCCGGTGCCCGACAAGGCTCTCTCCGATTTCTGCAAGACCTGTCGAGTTGTACTGTGACGCCGTGATCCCTGGGCCTCCGCCCAATTTGAATTTTCTCAGAACGTCGTCAAATGCCTTGTCCAGAAACGTCCGTTCGTTTTCACGGAAAAGCTTGTCGGCATCATCGCGGTAATGCGCCGCCAGTTTGCCGACCAGTGCAGACATGTCCTTGCCCTGTGACCGACCATCCGCCAGAGCAACCGCAATCATGCCACCCGTAGACGTCCCGGCGAACCCATCCGCCTTATCCAGAAAACGCGTTTCTTCATGCAGGCTCTGCAGAATCAAACACGTCAAGTACCCTCTAATCCCGCCCCCATCGCAGGAAACCAGCCTGAATGCCATCCGACATGCCCCATATCACGTCCACCAATTTGACCCTGCCCCAACCCACCCTTCAGGTGAAAACGAGTGATGGACCAAACTGACTGCTACGACTCATTTACTGGCAACTATCATGAAGAAAACGAAACGCCACGCAAGAATACTTGAACTCGACCGTTACCTGAACGACACCGCTAAAGCATCGCAGAAAAATGCACGCGCCGGAAAAATCGACCTTGTATCTCGGTTACATGCACGGATATACCCGTCGGCGGAGACGTGGCCGAGTGGTCGAAGGCGCTCCCCTGCTAAGGGAGTAGGCGGGAAACCGTCTCGAGGGTTCGAATCCCTTCGTCTCCGCCACCAAACCCCTGATATTATTGTGTTTATCTAGAGCAACGCAACTTGCTGCTTTGGGCAGAAATCAGGGCACAAATGGCGATTGCCCAATAATTGCCCAGAATCTGGTGAAGCCAATTGACTGCACACTTATGTTGACCTCCACACAAATGTGGAGTGCCGAATATCTATTAACAGCGCAGAGTTGGCCCGTTTACTCGAATGGAACCGGAACTCGGTCGATCGCTAGTTTCAGCCTCGCCACGGTACAAAGATCGACCAGTTCGACGCAGCATTTCGTGCGATCGGTGTAATGCCGGTTTATAACAGTGTAGAGTTACCGGCTTCGGAAGAGCCCCACACTTAGACTTTTTGTTGGTTGCGTCCTGTCCGATGGAGGCAGCCCGAAGCGGAAGTGATCGGAACCTTTGTTTTACCTCCCGACACCCCGAGGATGGGCGGTAACCGGTCACTCGCCGCCAATGCACAGTAGCAGCCAATTTTTCCTAAAGCAGACTAATAACTGACAGCTGATCGTTGCCACTGGGCGTTCGAGTATTGCTGCATCTGACGATGCGTGTGGGACCAAAGAAAGATTGTTCGCCAAGTGGTTGTTCAAGTCTGCGGAGAGGGCTATCGTTCAGAAAAACAAAAAGTATGCGCCTCCCGGTTGGAGTGAGCTTGCAGCTAGTGGTGTACACAAAGAAGACCATATGATGAGGTTAGAGCAAACAACCCCAGATTCAGCGTTGAACGCGGCTGCGACAGTTCCAAGCTGCTTGCCAAAAGTTGTGGATTTGTTCGCAGGTGCAGGTGGCTTTTCTTTAGGAGCACGCAATGCCGGTGCTCAGGTTACTTTTGCAGTCGAGTTCGACAAATTTGCCGCGGCAACCTACCGTAAAAACTTCTGCGAAGTTGGGGACACTACACTCTACACAGAGGACATTCTTAAGCTTGATCCAGAAAAGTTGGCGAAAGCGCATTTCACCAATGGCGCCGAATGTGATTTGCTCTTGGGTGGCCCACCCTGCCAAGGCTTCTCTACACATAGAATAAAGGATGCGGGCGTCGGTGATCCTCGTAATTCTTTGATTTATCGATATTTTGACTTCGTCAGATCGCTTCGTCCCAAAGCTTTTCTGATGGAAAATGTCCCAGGTCTACTTTGGCCAAGGCATAGCGACTATTTGGAAAAATTCTACGATCTTGGAACCCGTGAAGGTTACACAATCCTTGATCCAGTGACTTTAGACGCCCGAGATTTTGGTGTCCCGCAACGGAGGAAGCGTGTCTTTATCCTAGGTGTAAGAGAAAGAGATCGAGTAGCCGATTTGGATTGGCCACCGCCTCCAACACACACTGAGACGAATGACAATCCGGCGAAAAGATGGGTTTCTTGCCAAAATGCTTTTATTTCAGCTCCTTGCGGTGACCCTAATGATTTACATATGAAGCACAACGACGAGCTAATTAGAGCGTTTAAGAACACGCCAATAAATGGAGGTTCACGGCGAGATTCGGGCCGAACCCTTCGCTGTCATGAAAACCATGATGGCCACAAGGACGTGTATGGCCGCATAGATTCACAGTTGCCAGCCCCGACAATGACAACGGCTTGTATCAACCCCTCAAAGGGTAGATTTGTACATCCAACGGAGCATCATGGGATAACTGTTCGTCAGGCAGCGAGAATCCAAACCTTCCCGGACAGTTTTGTCTTTGAGGGTGGCTTGACTGCAGCTGGCAAGCAGATTGGCAATGCTGTTCCTGTCAAAATGGCGGAAATTATTGTAAAGCAATTGGTTGCACTTATGATCCCTCGAGAGGTCAATGTGAGTGGAACATTTCTCAAGGAGCACAATCAGTGAGACGTTCGGGCTTCAAGACTAGGGCTAGAACGGTCGATCACTTAGGCCGAGAACAGGTTGCGGATTGCCCTACAGCTATTTCAGAATTGTGGAAGAATGCGTTTGATGCATATGCCACAGATGTTGCGCTAGACCTCTTCGCCGGCAAGTCTCCTGTTGCCGTCGTGTCAGACAACGGTCACGGGATGAACCTGAAAGAGTTTCAGGACCGGTGGCTGGTTATTGGGACAGAGTCCAAAGCTACCGCAGACAGAGTCCCGATTGGTGATCGCAAGGGGCTGCAGGAACGCGTGAAACAAGGCCAGAAGGGCATTGGCAGGCTTTCTTGTGCAAACCTTGGGCCAATAATGCTGCTGATCTCTAAACGATCGGATGAAGAATTTGTTACGTCTTTGATTGACTGGCGGCTGTTCGAGAACCCGTACTTAAATCTCGCCGACATATTCTTTCCCACGGTAGAAGTTTCTCATCTCGAACACGCATTCGAACGCCTTCCAAGCATGATCGAGGAACTGTTACAAAACATCGAACCTGAGCAGCCATCGAGCACCAATCAGTCGAACCCCGAACAACGAGAGAATGCAGAAAGAATTGCTCGGGCTTGGAGTGATTTCGACAAACTGCCTGAGCGGGCCGGTGGAGTGACTTCGAAGGCGATAGTTCAAAGCATTCGTGAGTTAAACTTCTCGTTGGATCACTTGTCTGGCTGGGCAGTTGCGCAAGACGGTTCGGACAGTGGTACAGCTCTGATTGTATCAGGAATCAATTACGATCTGCGCGCTCAGTTGTTGGACGGACAACTAAAACCAACCGAAGCGAGAACCCGAAAAAACTTCCGTGAAACACTGGCCAGCTTTGTAGACCCCTACGTTGACCCAACCAACAGTAACATACCAGATTTCTTTGGAAATTTTGGATATCACGTCCGAACTTGGAGAGACGGCAATAATAAAGAAATCATAGGTAGGGACATCGGTGTGTCACGGCATCAAGTGTCCAAAATGGAGCATTGTATTAAGGGAGAAGTTGACGAGGAGGGCGTTTTTCGCGGTCGCGTCAAGGCATTTGGGAGTTGGTTGCCGGACGAAGTGAAAATTCTGCCTGCTTCTAACATCGAGATCCCAACGCGCTCTGATACTAGATTGGGGCCTTTCGATTTATACATTTCAGCGATTGAATTCGATTACATGAAATCAACGCACGAAAAGGCTGAACATGAGAGATTCAAAGAGATGGCCAGCCTATACAGTGGCTTCATGGTATTCAGAGATGGCTTACGAGTCTTGCCATATGGCAGAAGCGACAACGACTTCTTTGAAATGGACGAAAGGCGTTCGAGAAGCGCAGGTCGCGAGTTTTGGAACCATCGCCAAATGTTCGGTCGAATTGCAACGACCCGGGAAGACAACCCAAACTTAAGGGATAAGGCAGGTCGCGAAGGGTTCATCGACAACAGGGCTGCAAAGGCTTTGCGAGATATCGGTGTAAACTTACTGATGCAATCGGCTCGAAAGTACTTTGGTACGGACGCGCCGGTCAGGAAAGAACTTCTGCCGGAAGTTACGGAAACGAAAAAGCAAGAACGCGTTGCCCAGAACCGAGAAAAGTTAAGAGCAAAGAACAAGCGAACGTTTACTCGAAACCTCAAGGAAGGCCTCGAGAAACTTCCCGTCCTTGTTGAGCAACTCGAAGACGCCGCGAAAAACTTGAGGATCACAAGCGATGCCGATATCGCAGAAAAGCAGGAATTGATTTCGTCATTTCGAGATCACTTACCTTCCGCGACAATTCCTGGCGCACCGCGTTCAATGTCGCCTCGACAGAAGGAAAACTACTCTGCATACCGATCGCAAGCTGCTCGTGCCCGACAGCTATACGTTACAGTTTCCAAGGCTGTAGACGAGGAAGTCGAGAAGTTCCGCCCGTCAGACCCACTGACTGTCCTGGAAAATCAGGTTGAAAAATCACGCAACCGAATTTCGGCTCGTGTGAATCAATGGCAGAAACTTGTGCGCTCACTTCAAACCGATGAATTCAAACGTATCATCGAACTCTCAGATCAACGAAAAGCTCTGTTTAAAGACGAAGCCGAAGCTGTACTTCAGCTCTTCAAAGCAGAACGCGAGACCTTTTCATCTGCATCGGCCAAACTAACAAGGCTAGATCGCGACATTTCAGAGGAAAATGAGGGTATCTTTGAACCTTACGTACGTGCCCTCGAAGGGCTCAAGGAGAGCATCGACCTAGAACACCTGGCAACCCGCGGAATGGAAGAATTAGCCGAGGCAAGAATCGAGCTTGATCGGCTAAATAGCCTTGCACAACTGGGCATCGCAGTGGAAATCACCGGTCACGACCTTCAAGACTTTGACGACATAATTGCCTCCGGCATTAGGGCTCTCCCGGACGGATTGGCGGAAACCAAAGCTGTACGAGACATCACCCTTGGTTACGAAGGGTTGACCGACCAGCTCCGTTTTCTATCTCCGCTTAGATTATCCGGGATCAAGGTAGAAAAGTGGATAACCGGTGTCGAAATACGCGACTACATCCAAGACTTTTTCGGACCCAGCCTTACAAAGAGTCGCATTGAGCTAAAGTCCACAGAAGCGTTTCTCGATTTTAGGGTTTTTGATCAGCCTTCCAGGCTGCTTCCGGTTTTCATCAATCTGGTGAACAACAGCATCTACTGGGTCGGAACCAGCAACAACGAGCACCGTGAGATTTTATTCGACGTAGCGTCGGCAAAAGTTGTAGTTGCGGATAGTGGTCCGGGCGTTGCGCCTGAAGACGTAAACAACCTCTTCAAGCTGTTCTTCACAAGGAAGATTCAGGGTGGGCGAGGCGTGGGCCTCTACCTGGCTAAAGCAAATCTAGTCTCCGGTGGACATTCGATTTCATATGCCGAGGACGCCGCAAGTCAGCTGCTCCCTGGTGCCAATTTTTTGATCGATTTGAATGGGGCCGAGTTCGAGAATGGCTGAGAATTTTCAGAGCTTCATCGAAGAAGCGTTTATTGATCCAATTCGTTCTGTCGTGATTGTGGATGACGACTATCCGACTATCGAAGAGGTCCTAGGTTCCGATCCAAAGCTCGAAGGCGTCGACGGAGTAGAGCCGAGACAAAAGGAATGGGTCAAAAACCCTAAACAAGTTATGGATGTTGTTAGTGAGTTCCGTTCCAAAGAAAAGAAGTACATCCTCGACATACATGACGCTCAGAATCTGACTGACGATGAGGAAGTCGACGGCGCGGCACATCTGCACCAAACTGATCTCTTAGTCTTGGATTATCAGCTTGATCCAGATAACGCCGAGGACCACACCCGCTCTCTTCGCATTGCACGCAAACTCTTCGCCAGCGATCACTTCAACCTAATCATCGTTAACACCAACAAAAATCTAGACGACGTATTTGAAAGCTTCTTGGTTGGCCTGCTTGAAAGCGACCGCTTACCAGCGCTGCCTGAAGATGCGGCGGCTCAGGTTGAAGAGGCATACGAAGAAACGGACATACCAGAGAACTTTTCCGATCAACTCGACAGAGCCGTTGGTTTTCGGCAGTATGCTTCAGTGGTCGCTGACTACAATAACATCCAAAAAGTCATGTCCGGAAAGGCCGAGTTCGCTGCGCTTAATAAGTTGTTCTCAGACACAAAACTGCACAAGAAGTATTGGCGTGGGATGGCGATGTCGGCCGTACTTTCCTATCAAGACAGGATTGCGGACCAGCTGAACCAGGAGAACTGTCGTGTGACGAGCTTCCGTGACTCTGGCGAAGTGAAGTGGATTCGCTCAGACAGAGGCTTTATTACATTTTCAGCCAAGCAAGCAAAGAAGCCGCTACTAGATGCTCTAAGGGCCGCATTGGCTGATTGGAAACCAAGGCCATCACGGCTTTTCCTTGCCAAAATGTCAGCCGATATCGAAAATCAGGGTGTCGAAATGCAGGATCGCGCGCTTGCCGACAATCATTCGTCCGCCCTTTGGTTTAAAGAGCTCCTGCTTTCTGGTGAGGAAAATCGCAGGTCAACAATTGATCGCACGGTTAGACGTCACATTGAGTCGATGATCGCTGAAGTTCTACCAGGAGTGCGGTTATTCGCTGACAGGCTCGTTGAGTCCCAGAGACAAGAAAAAAAGGCCGACAACATCTCGGTTGTGAAGGATCACTATCAAGTCGACCTGAGCAACCCTGAACAACTCAAGAGGGCCCAGCTGTTGCATAACGCTCTGGTATGCAGCGATGACGTCGGTGGGTGGCATATTCAGACAGGCCATATCTTCGACGCAGCAGATGATACCTGGATTTGCGTCTCGCCGCTATGCGACACCGTCCCAGCACAAATTTCCAAAAAGAATCTCAACTTACACGGTAGCCGTCTTAGGTTCACTGCGCTAAAGCTCCATGCGAGAACTCCAAACAAACTTCCTGACAAGGTTCAGAGCAATCAATATCTGTTCTTCAGTTCAGAAGACGGTGTTTCTGTGTTCTCAATTGTGTCTAGCCCCGATGCAATGCCGGAGACAGAAGTGTTCTATGCGGAAAACAAAGGCATCTTTGACAATGGCTTCAGGTTCACCGTATCGCGCTCTGAAATGGACCAAGAAGCCAATGCTTTTGGTATGAGTACTCATCAATGCGAGGTCCGTTATCAGCTTCGGTACGAGTATGCTCAAAATCTTGTGCAGCGCCTTGGAGGTGCTGTAACTAGAATTGGGCTGGACTTCGCTGGTGAATAAGCACCAGTGATATGAACCCGGCACTTTTTCTTGCTAACTACTCCCCAGTATTGGCGGGAGTGAATGTCTGTAAAGTGGGCTGCAGTTGCAGCAACTGAAGGAGTTGCGGAATGTCTGGTAAGGGCCGATGGCTGTGGGCGAGCCAGTGAAGGTTCCGAAACTAAGTTTTAGCCTGGAAGTCCTTAAGCCGATTGATAGATGCGATCAGCTTGCGACGGAGGGTGTTTTTTGCTGGATCATGATGTAACCGCCGGTGACAATTTGGGCAGCAGGCTGTCGCGTTTTCGATTATGTCCGGGCCGCCTTCGCCGAGTGGTCTCACGTGATGCACTTCTAAGAACCCTTCGCCGTCGGCACGTCTGAAGGGCGCGGGAGAGCCGCAGCTTTCGCAGTTACCAGCCGCTTCCTCCAGCACCCAAGCTATGACTTCTGGATCGCGAATATATCGTTCAGTGGTAGCAGTTGTTTTTGGAACTTTCTCTTGACCCTTTGGTGGAGCCGCCTTTTTCGTGCGCCTTCGAATGCGTGCGCGCTCGACTCGCTCGGACAGTTCTTTCGGGTCTCCAGTGGGTTCTTCTGAAGGATCCCAGTGAGCCAACATGGTGGCTATTGAGTCTGCCGACATGCCGGACGCACCAATCCAGCGTATCCGCAACCTTAGCCTCTTTGTTCGATTGCCTCCCTTTTTTGATTTTGTCTCATGCTCACCAGTGACCCGTCCAATTGCCAGTCGGAGTTCGTCGAAGTCTGGTACTTTCGAGAGTTCGAGCGGCAGCGTGTAGCCCTTTGGTCGAATTTGGCGCTTTTTCTCTGGCAGCCGCATCGCCTCGGAACTGGCAACTTGCAGATCGTCCAAGACCATGCCAAGTTCTGCCATTCGACGGAGATGCAATACCAAAGCTCGGGCGTAGTCGGTGTTTCGCGGAGGGCGCCCGCCTGTGGATCCGCCCCGAGACTCGATGATCAGATCGAAACCGCCTCCCAAAGTTTCAACTGAATACCTGGCGTCGAGCACTTCGCCTGTTTCATCATAAGGATTGTACATCTGCAATTGCCTTAGGTTTCCGAAAGTCACATAGCATCTGGCGAACTTCTGCAGTCTATAAGGTGAATAGACTTGACCACACACTATTGACTAGCTGGCACACGCTTTGCCTGAGTAAAAGGACCGCTTGTCGGAAGTCGCGATGCAGCGTCAGTACGATACTGAATGACTGTTGTGGGCCAGTCAGGCCGATCTCGCTCGCCTTTGATTCAAACTTTGCAAAGTCAACTCTCTGCGCTTCGCTGACCCCATACGGCCCGGATGCTGCGTCGTGACGAAATGGCATTTTGTGCTGCGTACAGCATCGGCCCTGTCTACTCATCACCGACGACGCGCAGCCTGATCCTCTGATCCTCGGGCATCTCGCGCCGGAAATCCCAGCCGTGTTTCAGCAACCGCTCGGAGAGGTCGTCCGGGGCCAGTTTCCGGTATCGGTTCGCCATGTCGGCTTTCGACCACCCGCCTTGGTCCATGAGGGTACCGAAATCGCGGGTCTGGGCATAGAACCATGTCGCCCAGGTGTGGCGGAGCACATGCGGCGTCACATCGTCCCCTAACCCGGCGGCATCGCGGGCTTTGTTGAAGGCAGCCTGCATCTGACCGCCACCGCCGTCGATCAGTTTGATCTCTTTGCCATATGGGGTGCGGAACATCCGTCCTTTGAGGGGCAAGTCCCCCATGAGTTCGACTGACCGTTCCGGTAACTTCACCCAGCGTGCGGAGCCGCGCGTTTTCCCGGCCCCGACCTCGATCGCCGGTATCCAGAGTTGGCGGGTGCCCGCGTTCCAATCGTCCACCTTTGCGGCAAAGCACTCGCCGGTACGACAACCTGACCCCAGCAGGAATGCAATCTTCGCGAGGGTGTAGGGTTCCGGGTTGGGATGGCGAGGCAATGTCAGCGCCGCAGCCGCCTCGAGTAATGCCTCGGCTTCCTCGGGGGTAAGCCAGCGCACCCGCCTATTGTCGGTTGATGGTCGCCGCCTGGTACCCTGGGCCCACCGGATAACTGCGGTGATTGGAACCCGGACCTGCCGTCGTATTGTATCCGGTGCTCGGCCTGGGTAGATTACCGCGCCTGCGCCGACGATCTGCGGTTCGTCGATGTCCTCAATCAGCGTATGCTCACCAAAGTGCCGGATCAGCTTGGGCAGAAACCGGGCTTCACCGCCTGCGTCCACGTAGCCCTTGGCAGCTTTCCAAAAGGGTGTTCCCTCCCGTTGCGCTATCGGATTGAGACGACGCTCCCAGAGCTCGCGGTAGAGCTGCTCCGCTTTTTGGCTCGCGATTCTCTTGAAGCTTTTGTCACGGAGGCCAAGGCGTCGGCGAACCCGCTCGCCCTCGATGTAGAAATCGACTTTCCAGCCCCATTTTTCGTCCCAGATCGGGTCCCAGTCCTTTCGCATTTCAGCCCCTTCCTAATTTCCGCTATGTGCTCGGGGTAGAATACCTTTTTCCGACCCCTGAGTTCAAAGTGCGGATGACGGGCCAAAATAGCTACGAATGTTCGACGGCTTATGCCCAGCGCCGCTGCCGCCCCGTTCATGTCGATGGGCTCAACGGCCCAGGAAGGAAGGCGCTGGGCGGTCATTCCACGCAATCGGAAGTATCTGTGCCCCCGCCAGCGCCGGGCGTGGACCCTGACGGGGGCTGCCGTCCGTGAGTGGAGTGCGGCATTCTGTTGGTAATCTCGTATTGACCAGCCTCGAGGCGGAGTGGTTTGCCGTTCATGTCCACGATCTCGATCGCGCGCGCGCCAAAGACCCGGCCCCGTACAATTCCCAATTCAGGATGATGCGTGGGCGACCTTTGAAACCGGACCTCATCTCCGAGATCAGGGAATGAAGAAAAGGCCCCCGAGCTGGGCGAACCATGGCTCGAGGGCGTAGTTTCCCCGGAGCGCGGCGGTGCGGGCGCATCATCGGGGCGAGGTGTTTGGATTGGGGCTTTCATGCTGCAGCCTCGAGCAGACGCTGGGCTTCGGCAATCCATGCGCTGGGCAGGTCATCCAAGGTTTCAGCAGTGGCGCGGATCTTGAATACCTCGATGTAAATGGGCGTCGCTACTGGAAGCCGAGCGCTTGCCCAATCCCATGCGCCACCGTTGTCGCGAGCAAGCTTGACCAAAGAATCCAGCCGGTTCTCGGGCTCGATCGTGTCAAAGACCGCGATCACGCCTCGCAGCCGCTCGAGGTTAAGGCGGCGGCTCATCGACCAACCTCAACTGGCATCCGAGCGAGCCGGTCTTGGTCAACCACGTTCCCGCGCTCGGTCATGAGCGTCATCCATGCCAGTCGTCGAAGCAGCGGGCGATCCGCGTATTGCTCGGGATTCGCAACCACCTGTCGAGGATCCGCGCAGAAATGCGTTGTCGGTTCGACCGCAGGGATCTGTGGGGGAATGAAATGCAGCATGGTTGCCTCCGTAGATGTTGGAAGCAAGCAGATACGATTATTTCGTAATCGTCAATCCAAAGTTACTAAATTTTCGTATAATTTGAAAATCCGGCTATGCAACGGCCAACTTAATGATGAGAATAAAACAAGAACATGGGAGGGAATCGCCTTGATTGTGCGTGCGATCGCGCGAGCTGGTCTGGCCCTGGGGATCAATCTAAACTGGTTTTTCGCGCCAATTACGTGGCTGAAGATTCGCCGAGCTGCACCAAAATCGCTTCACGAACGTCGGCAGGAAGCCGTGCGGCGTCTCCGCCGAGAATGAAGTTATAGTCGACTAAGAAGGCTTTCAGGTAGTAGGTCATGAGCTTGACTGACGGCGACCCCGCCTTTTCCTGACTGATGAATGTAGTGTATTTTATACCCGCACTTGCAGCCAGTTCTTTGCTGGTCAGCCCGGTCATCTTTCGAATGGCGACCAGCCTACAGTGAATCGCCTCTGGCGATACATCACCAGTCTTAGTGCGGCGCTCTTGCTCAAGATAATCCATGAGCTTGATTACATCGCGATACGAAAAATTTGCACTTCCTAACTTTCGAATAGTTGATAATACGATTATTTCGCACTAAGGGTGTTGTATGGATACCCCGACACGAACATTTGTCTCGTCGCTGGGCGGCTATCAAGAGGTAGCCAAAGCACTGCGAAAGAAGCCGCAAACAATCCACACGGCGATGCAGGCCGGGGTTTTCCCATCTGCCTGGTACGATGCTTTATGCCAAATGGCCCGCGAAGCGAAGCTTCAAGAGCCGCCTCGTTCTCTTTTCTCGTTTCTTCAACTGGAGGAGCGAGCCGCATGAGCTATTTTAGCCATTTCCATGCCCAAGTGGGTCATATGGCTGTAGCGCAGATGAAGGCGCTGAGCCAAAGTGTGCCGTACAGAATCTCGAGAATGAACTGTAGCTCAGTGAGATATTCCGTCTCGCCTGTTCTTTCGGGGGCGGGGTGGAATAGCGCGGCGGTGCTTGTGACACCGTCGCGCACCTCGCGGTTTCTGATGGAGACAGTCTGGGCAGTGTCGCTGGCGCGTGTCCTCTGGCGGCACCCCCGCCCAATTCAGGGGCCGCAAAAGCTCACAACACGGCAAAAAACCTCTTTCAGGAGCAGAAACATGGGGCAACGTCGAGAGGCGATGTTGTGCGGTGGGCCATGAGCCATCGCGCAGCTCCCAAACATTTGGTTTTTGAGGTTCGGGCATCCGTCTCCACTCAGTGGAGTCAGGAAAGCTCAGGGTCTATTGATACCAGCGTTCAGGCTCATGGTCCATCTCCACTGAGTGGAGATGGACCATGAGCCACATCGCGACTGGCATCGTTCAGAGACGCCAAACCGGAAGTTCCGCAAACAAGGCGGTACTCATGTTCATGGCCGCATGCGCCTCAGATGACGGTTCCGGGATCTGGACCTCGAAGGCTAACATCGCTGCCGATTTGGAAATGAGTAAGCGGACGGTCCAGCGGGCCGTTGATGCACTCCTGGCCGCGTCGCTCATCTCTGAAGTGGGTCAGAGGAAATGTCGAAATGGTTTCACGGTAGAGTATCGGATCAACATCGAAGCCATCGAAAAGCTGCCCTCGACACGTGACACCATGACACCCCTGGACACAAAATCGACGGGTGACACCATGTCACCCGTGTCACCATGTCACCTGACGGGTGTCACCATGTCACCCCATGGGGTGTCACAGTGTCACCCAAACCTTACTGGAACCATCCTTGAACCTTTATGTGCGGCTAACGCCGTAAACACGGGACTTTCAGATTTCTTTGATCGGTTCTTCGCCGTCTATCCTCGGGGTGGTGATCGAGAAAAGACCGAGGCTGCGCTGAAGAAGGCGGTTTGTCAGGACGGCGTGAGCTGCGAGACCATCCTCTCCGGGACCAAGGCCTATGCCGCCGAGCAGAAGGGCAACCATCCCCGCTATGTCGCCTATTCCGAGAATTGGGTGGAGCAGAAGCGGTGGCTGCAATTCGCCACCACCGCGAAGCCGGTGAGCCCAGATGTAATCCTTGAGCAACGCGCCAAAGCTATCCGCGAACGGCAATCGTGGGTTGGGCGCCATGTGTCGGCAGCGTCCGCGCGGGAGTTGATTTCGCGTGAGCTTGTGACCGTCGAGCAGTGCCGGGCAGCGGGGGTGGCGCTATGAGCAATATCCACGCTGACCCGGCCACCAACGGCACCACCTTTGGCAAGGCAACGGTCACCGTCGATCAAATCGCGGGCGATTGCGTGGTTCATGCCCCGCGTCCTGGTCCGGTCATGCCGGTGATGCGCAGCACCCGGTTTCACAGCCTCGATGAAATCCACGGCGCTTACCAGGTCCAATCTGGATTGGCCACGACAGACCCGATCGCAGCGGATGTTGCCCGTGCTCTCAAGTTCGCGGGTCAGCAACTCAAAGCACACCAGAAGGTCCGAGGGCAGTGAAGCAGCGTTTTTCAGTGAAAGCAGACGTGGCCGGTGTCGGCCACATCCAACACATCATCCGGGCGAAGGATGCCGATGCTGCGTTCGAGCGCCTGACCCGCGCTTACCCAAACCGCGCGATCACCACGTTCAAAGCTCTGTGCGCTGGGCACCAGGACACGGAGGAGGCGTCATGACGGATCGCATGTCTGCTGCCGAACTTCGCGATCTGCAGGAGCAACCGAAGAACCAAAAGTTCGGCGCCCAGGGTGTGGAGGTGCGCGAGGTATGAGCACCCTCCGCGAGTTTCTGGATATGCGTCCGCACGGTGGTTTCAACATGATCATGGCGGACCCGCCCTGGCGTTTTGATCTGCACTCGGAGGCCGGAGAAGAGAAAGCTCCGCAGGCCCACTATTCGTGCGAGGACACGGACGCCATTTGCGCGTTGCCGGTCGAGACCATTGCCGCAGCGGATTGCCTGCTTTGGCTCTGGGCCACGAACCCGATGCTGCCCGATGCACTGCGCGTGGTTGAAGCCTGGGGATTCGAATACAAGACAGCGGGTACGTGGGTGAAGCGCACCACCCGCGGCAAAGAGGCCTTCGGTACCGGTTATGTGCTGCGCAGCTCAAACGAGCCCTTCCTGATCGCTACGCGCGGCGCTCCCAGGACGACGAAATCCACCCGATCGACGGTGGCAACATTCGACGACGGTTTCCATTCCGAATTCGGCGGCGGGCCCTGGCCAACCGGGACAATCACGATCGAGGCGAAGGTGCGCGAACATTCCCGCAAGCCCGACGAGGCATTCGAGGCCGCAGAGAACCTGATGCCGGATGCCCGGCGGATTGAGCTGTTCTCGCGCCAGCTTCGACCCGGCTGGGCTGTATGGGGCAATGAGGTGGGGAAATTCGATGCCGCCTGATCCCACAACCAAGCTACCGCCTTCTGTCCAGGAGATCGCGGACGTGATCGGGCGCGAAAAGGCGCTTGAGTTCATTGGCAAGCTGCCGAACTCGGGTTCACGGTCGTGGCGAGTCTGTATCTACATCCCAAAGGACCTGCCAGCCGATCACAAGCTCGTGGAATTGCTAGGTTGGCACGATGCACGACGTATGGTCGATGCCTTTTCGGGAATGATCCTTCAGCCGAGCAATTGCCGTTTTTTGGAGTGGCAATTCCTGCACCGAGAGATCGTTCGCCTTCATCGTGAGGGCGTCCAAATCGCTGATATCGCCGACATGGTGGAACGTACCGCGTATTGGGTGCGCGTGATCATCGCGCGCGCCGAAGAAACCCAACCCAAGGAGACCGTATCGGATCAGAAAAATCATCGCCGAGGGGCAATCAACCAACCTTTTGGAGGTCTGAATGAAACTTATCCCTAACTGGAAATCGGTGGCCCAAAAGGCCCATAGCATGTGGGCTTTCTATGCGAGCCTGATCTGCCTTCTCCTGCCTGAAATCATCTTCTTGCATTTCGACACCGACACGCACCCGCGCATCTGGTGGGTCGCGGGTATCGTGCTCCTGGTTTATGGCGTCTTCGGGCGACTCTGGGATCAAGGCATCGATCGCTCGAAAACCAACTCCCCTTGGATCGTCGGCGTGATGGCTCTCGGCTTGGTCGTGGTGCTGGCACTGGAGCATGGTAATAGCTTTACCAACGCGCCATTCCAGAACCGCGATGCAACCACGTCGAGCACAGATGCAGTTCCCGCCAGCGCTGGGCCATCGGCTGACACCGCATTCCTGGAGATTGCTGTGCCCTTTGTCGGGCGATGGGAAGGCCTGCGCCTGGAGGCCTACCTCGACATCGTGGGGGTGCCCACGGTTTGCTACGGCGAAACCAAAGGCGTAGAGCTCGGCGACACCCACACCAAGGCTGAGTGCGATGCCATGTTGGCCCGCGAAGTCATCGCCTATCGAGATGCCCTCCGGCCCGCCTTCAGCGCTGAGACACTGCTCTACCGAATGCCGGTCACGCGGGATGTCGCCTTCAGCAGCCTGGCTTACAACGTGGGCGTTTCTCGCACCTCGAAAAGCACCGCAGTGCAGCGCTTGAATGAGGGCAGCATTGCAGGAGCATGCACGGCCCTCGGCTGGTGGAACCGAGGGGGCGGGCGTGTATTGCGCGGCTTGGTCAATCGGCGCAGCGAGGAGACCGAGCTTTGCATGCTTGGGGTCGCGTGATGCGCGTTCGGGTCATGCTGATCGGACTGGTGGCAATGGCGATCTTGGCTATTGCCACCAGCATCTACGGGCTTGGCCGCGAGAGCGCCCAGGTCGATGTCATTGAACAAAATCAGGAGGCAGGAGATGCGGCTGACCAAGCTAGCTCTGTTTTTGAGCGCTGCATTGACGCTGGCGGCGTGTTCGACTTTGCAGCCGGCCAGTGTCGTGGGCATTGACCGCACCATTGGGGATGCGCTGCCAGGCGCAAAGGGTGAGACGCTGAAAGACCAGGATCGGATTGACGATACCATCGCGCGCGCCTGCGCGGCGGGGATTTATCGCGTCAAGCTCTGCGATCTGCACACCAAAGCCAGTGCCGCACGGCGAGCTGAGCTTACAGAAAGCGGGTCCTTCCTGGGGGGTAATGCCTAGTGGGTGTTGATGGTCGCAAAAAAACACTTCTGCGCGGGTGCCGAACCCCATTTCGTTTCGCTTTGGGGTTTTGAACGTGTCAGATATTCAAAGCTATCCCGGATCAAAGATGGTCACGCTTTCGAGTTTGCGACCCTATGGGAACAACTCAAGGACGCACTCTCAGAGCCAGATCAATCAAATTGTCGCATCGATCCGGGAGTTTGGGTTCACCAACCCCATTCTGATCGCGGACGACATGACGATTGTCGCTGGTCACGGCAGGTTCCTCGCCGCCGAGGTCTTGGGCCTGGACAAAGTTCCATGCGTCAAACTCTCGGGTCTGTCTGAAACGAAACGGCGGGCTTATGTCATCGCCGACAACAAGCTCGCCGAACAAGCAGGTTGGGATAAAGAACTCCTGTCACTCGAACTCGGATCACTGGACCGCTCCGACTTCAATCTCGAGGTCTTAGGTTTCAGTGAGAAAGAGCTGGCGAAGTTACTGCAGGTGGAAACGGATGAAGGGGATGTTGTGCCGGCAACTGATCCAGACGAGCTGGCAGTAATTGCGACCTGCGCCAATGCGGAAGAACAACAAGCCGCCTATGACCTGCTCGCCGCGAACGGATACACATGTCGAACCGCCTCCCTCAAAGGCGTTGTAGAGCGTGGGTGATGTGATTGAGTGCCTCCGGCGGACCCACTTACGGCGTCGAGGTTTTCGCCAAGCTGTTCAATCTGACACCACGGCGGATTCAACAGCTCGCGAAAGAAGGGATCATTCCCAAAGCGTCCCGAGGGCAATATGAGCTCGCGCCGGTTGTGCGAGGCTATGTCGCTTACCTTCAGGCCAAGCTGGAAAATCCAAGTTTTGCCGAAAAAATCAGTCTAAACGCTGAGAGGGCCAGAAAGACGAAGGCCGAAGCTGACAAGGCGGAGATGGAAGCCGCCAAAATGCGTGGCGACCTGGTGGATGCGATCGAGATGCGGGAAGCGCTCGAGCTGGTCATGTCGGAGATCAAGACCAAGCTGCTCAACAACACGCCCACCCGCATCGCTGCACGGACCAAGTCGGAGAAGAAGGAAGCCAAAATCAAAGCGATTGCCAAGGACGAGATCGCGGCGTCGCTGCACGCATTGGCATCAACAGACCCGGCAGACCTGGTAGAGGAAAGCTGATGGCGTGGCCGTTTGGATCAGCCGTGCTCATGGTCGCGACCGCTGCCTTTGCCGCGTTGGCACCGCCGCCGGAGCTGAGGCCGTCTGAATGGGCCGAGAGTGAAGACGGCGTTCGCATCCCCGTTGGCGCAGCTATCTCCGGCCCGATCCGGTTCGACAACGCACCCTACCAGCGCGAGCCGCTGGACATGACGGTGAACCCCGAATGCCATCGGATCACGCTCAAGTGGGGTGCCCAAGTCGGCAAAACCCAACTCGCCCTCTGTGCGCAGGCATACAAGATCGTTCATGACCCGATAAACCAGATCATGATGCAGGCCTCTGAGGGTGACCTGCAGAAATGGTTGAACACGAAATTCAACCCTTTGGTCGAGGCGTCACCTTCGCTTCAGGAGCGGATCGCAAAGCCGCGAGGCCGAAAGGGTGTCAACAACACCAAGATGAAATCCTACCCCGGTGGCGATCTCATCTTCGCTTGGTCGGGTTCGCCGAAGACGATGCGCGGGATCTCGGCTCCATTCATTGTCTGCGATGAGACCGATAGCTACGACCGTACCGCCGAGGGTCATCCTGTATCGCTGCTCTGGCAACGAGCCCGATCTTTTCTGCGCTTCATGGCCGATCAGGTCTGCTTGCTCGAGATTTCGACGCCGACCTTCAAGGGCTCTTCCCATATCGACAAGTCGTATGAGGAAGGTGACCAGCGGAAGTTCCATGTTTGCTGCCCACATTGCGGCGAAGCCCAAACACTCGAATGGTCGAATGTCAAATGGAACAAGGCCAGCGACGGCACCCACTTACCTGAGACGGCGTACTACGAGTGCCGCGCCAATGGTTGCGCCTGGGATGACGATGACCGTGTTGAGGCGATCAAGAGCGCTGAAGCGCAGGGGCAAGGCTGGAAGGCGAGCAAACCGTTCCGAGGCCATGCCTCCTATCATCTGAGCGAGCTCTATTCCTGCTTTGTCGGGCTGAAGGATGTGGTTCAATCCTTCCTCGACAAGAAGGCGATGGGGGATCTGCAGGCCTTCGTGAACGTATCTCTGGCCGAGGCCTGGGAAGAGGACGCGGAGACGCTTGAGGTTGATCAACTTATCGCGCGTGCAGCTCCGCTGCCCGAAAAGATACCCAAGGATGTTGCGCTGCAGACTTGTGGTGTGGACATGCAAGAGGATCGGCTTGAAGTCGAGCGCGTCGGCTGGGGGTTGGGCGAGGAAAGCTGGAGCCTGGACCACCAGGTGTTCTGGGGTGATCCATTGAAACCGGAGGTCTGGGATCAGTTATTCGAATATCTGGACCAGACGTGGGAGCATGAGACCGGCGCGCGGATGAAGATCGCCGCCACTTGTGTTGATACCGGCGGCTCCGGCGGCCTCACCCAGGCGGCTTATGAGCAGCTCCGCGGAAAACAGCGGCGTAACATCTTCGCCATCAAGGGCGGCAAAGGTTGGGAGAAGCCGATAGCGTCTGCCCCATCGAAGTCGCGCTCGGGTAGGCGTGGGCGTCCTGTCACCCTATTCACGCTCGGCGTCAATGACGCAAAGCTGATTGTCCAACGTAGATTCAAACAAGAGAAGCCGGGCCCGGGCTATTGCCACGTCCCCATTGATCGGGATCCCGAATGGTTCCACCAGCTCACGGCTGAACGCTTGGTTACGCGCTTTGTCCGCGGTTTCCCGATCCGCGAGTGGAAGAAGACGCGTGATCGCAACGAAGCATTGGATTGCCGGGTCTACGCCTATGCCGCCCTGAAGATCATTGATGCCAACATCCCCACCCGCCTGAAGCGGCTCCGACCGGCTGATGAGATAACGCCACCGACCAGCGATGCGGGAGACTCGCCAGAGGAAGCGACTACCAAGTCCCGTAAGACTAGGCGGCGAAGGCTCCGCCGACCTCGTGGGCGCGGCTCAGGGCCGGGTAACGACGGATGGTAAGGGCTTGCTTCAGAATTTTCCGACATCGATCACCGCAGGTCTAAGCCTGCAATGCGAGGTGATCTGCGACAAGTACCCCGCCCCTGGTTGGGAGCTCACAGCCATCTTGCGCGGCCCTGCATCGATCGACCTTACCGCTGCGGCATCCGGTACCGGCCATGTTTTCACCGTCCCCACCACAGTGACCGGTACGTGGGAGCCGGGCCTCTATGCGGTTTCCATTCGAGCCAGTTTTGGTGATAACGTCCATGAGATCGAGGCCGGGCAAACTACGATCGCGGCAGATCTGGTCAGCATTGACGTCGCGCATGACCCGCGCGGCCATGCCCAGCGAACGCTCACCGCAATCGAGGCTGTGATTGAAGGCAGGGCGAATAAAGATCAGCAGAGCTATACGATCAACGGACGCACATTGGTGCGGACTGCAATCTCAGACTTGCTGATGCTGCGCGAGAAATATCGGGCCGAGGTCGCCAAAGAGAAGTCAGGCGGGCGCCACAACAAGCTGGTTCGCCGCAAAGTCAAAGTGAGGTTTGGACGCTGATGTTTGGCTTTGGGAAAACACGTCATGCAGTGGACGCCGCCCGCAAGGAGCCGCCCGTTGAATTCGAAGCACGGGAGAGCTCGGTTCCCAAGGTGCGTCGCCGCTCTGGGCCAAGCCGCCCACCGACTGGAAACCGGTCGTTCGATGCTGCAATCACCAATCGATTGACTGCCAACTGGACGACAACACCCCTGACTGTTGACCAGGTGATCGATCGTAACCAGCGTATTCTTGTCGCACGCTCCCGCGAGGAGGCGCAAAAGAACGACTACATGCGCAACTTCTTGCGCCTCACCGCCCAAAACATAGTCGGGCATCGGGGCTTTGCGCTTCAAGCACAAGCCCGTTTACAGAATGGTGAGTTGGATCGCTCGGCCAACGAAGCCCTCGAAGCCTGGTGGAAGAAATGGCAGCGTGCTGAAAACAGCGATATCAAAGGGCGTCGCAGTTTCCGCCTGCAATGCAAATCGGTTGTTCGCACAGCGGCCAAAGACGGGGAGTTCATGATCCGCGAGGTCACCGGACGCGCCGCTGGTCCAATGGGCTATGCCCTTCAAACCATCGACCCCCAACGTTGTCCTGTCGACTACAACGTCGAACGGTTACCAGACGGTCGGTTCATTCGCCAAGGCATCGAATTCAGTCGCGAAGGACGGGCTCTGGCCTACTTCTTCCTGCGCGGGGATCCGGCCAGCACGGGCTACACTTTCAATGGCGCCAGCCTTGATCGGGTTCCTGCCAGAGAAATTATTCACGGGTTTCTCGAAGACATTGAGGGGCAGCGCCGCGGCCTGCCATGGGCCGCCACCTCGCTCTGGCGCTTGCATATGCTCGGCGGTTTCGAGAAAGCGGCGCTATCCAGCGCCCGCACTGGTGCGTCAGTGGGTGGCTTTTTCGAGTGGAAAGAGGGCTACGGGCCGGAGCCTGACGACGAAGAGCTCGAGGACGAGGAGCTCTACATCGAGGCCGAGGGCGGAGTGTTCCAAGAACTCCCGCCCGGTGCCGAGGTCAAGGAGTTCAAGTCTCAATACCCAACCGGGGAGTTCGGACCCTTCCACAAAGCCATGCTCCGCGGTGCGGGTGCTGGCATGGGTGTTGCCTACGTCAGCTTCGCCAACGACCTCGAGGGTGTAAGTTTTAGCTCCATCCGTCAGGGTGTGCTCGACGAACGTGATCATTGGATGGACCTTCAGGAGTGGTTGGTCGAGATGCTGATCGACCGGATCTATCAAGGAGCTCTGCGGCAATCGCTTCTACGCGGGCTGGTCGTGCATGGTGGGATCCGGCTCCGTCCTGAGAACGTCGCACGCTACGAGAATGTTCACTGGCAGGGCCGTCGCTGGGCATGGGTTGATCCAAAGAAAGACATCGAAGCCGAAGTTGCGGCCAAGGACAACATGCTGACCTCGCCGTCAGAGATTATTCGCAAACAGGGCCGCGATCCGGAAACCGTCTGGCGGACCTATGCCGCCGACATCCGCGCGATGGAAGATGCAGGGATCCCCGAGAAATTCATCATGGCTGCGCTGGTTAAAGGCACTGGCCTGGTCGCGCCCGCCTCCGAAACGGGCGGCAGCCAAACAGAGGAGACATCCAATGAAGACGATGACGATGACGAATAGCGCCCTGGCCCCTGCCCTTTTGGGCGCAGCGTTAACGCGCGCGATCACTGTCGAGCAGATCAACGCCAACCGTGGCGGCGCCCCGCTTCGCCGACAGGCGGCGGTGCGAAACATCGACGAAGACGCCCGCACCGTTGAGGTCGCATTTAGTTCCGAGGAGCCGGTACCGCGCTGGTTCGGTGACGAGGTCCTCGACCACTCGCCCGATGCAATGCTCGAGACAAGGCTGCAGAACGGGGCCGCGGTGCTCTGGAACCACGACACGGATATTCAGATCGGCGTTGTCGAAGCTGCGTCGATCGACAGCGATCGTCGGGGGCGTGCGACACTCCGCTTTGGCCGATCCGCTCGGGCCGAGGAAATCTGGACGGATATCGTTGACGGTGTGATCCGTCACGTCTCCGTCGGCTATTTTGTCCGCGCCATCAAAACAGAGGAGCGCGAGGGCGAGCGCGACAAGGTCACGATCACCGAATGGGAGCCTTATGAAATCTCCATGGTCAGCGTCCCCGCTGATGCCACTGTGGGGGTCGGGCGTGGCGCGGGAGACCCGCCAGAGGAAGAGGCACCGGGTCCCGGTGATACTGGACCTCAAACGCAAAGCCCACAACTCGAAGGAAGGCGCAATATGGAACGTATTCTCCGGCACAATGGCGCTCTTGTCCGCGCCCGCGTGGACGACAATGGCAATGTCCTCGAAGTCCTTGAGGTCATCGAAAGCGCAGAGGCGACTCGCGCACTTGTGCAGGAAGGAACTCAGGCCGAACAGCAACGCACTGCGGACCTGCTCGAAATCGGCGAGCAATACTCTGCGCAACAACTCGTTGCCGCCGCCATCCGCGACAATACATCGGTCGCAGAATTCACCCGCATGGTGTTGGATCACGTGCATGGCGGAGGCGAACGAGGCGAAGGAGGCAACCAGCCGCTGGACGACAACCCCGGTCAGATCGGTATGTCCGCCGCCGAGGTTCGCCAGTTCAGCTTCCTGCGGTGCGTGAACGCCATGCTCAACCCCGCTGACCGAGCAGCGCAGGAGGCTGCTGCGTTCGAGTTTGAGGCCTCACGTGCCGCAGAGCAATCCATGGGCCGCACCGCCCAGGGTATGATGGTGCCCGTGGACGTTCTGACCCGTGCCCTCAATACCAGCACGGACGGGCTCGCTGCCGGAAACACCGGCGGCTATTTTGTCGACACGACGCTGATGACGATGAGCTTCATCGAGCTTCTGCGGAATCGTTCCGTGTTCCTGCAGATGGCCACGCCAATGGGCGGGCTGATCGGCAACCTCGATATTCCTGGTCAGGCCAGCGGCGGCAACACCTTCTGGGTGGGCGAGGACGAGGATGTAGGTGAAGGCGGCTATGAGGGCCGTCTGGTGTCGATGTCGCCAAAGACCATTGGTGTTTATGGCGAGGTCACGCGCCGCATGGCGATGCAATCCTCTCTGGACGTTGAGGCACGGTTCCGCGCCAGCCTCGCGCGTGATCTGGGCCTTGGTGTTGACTTTGCTGGGTTCTACGGCACGGGCGGCGCAAACATGCCACTCGGCATCAACAACCAGCCGGGGATTAATGCAGTCCAGTTCGCCGGCCTGCAGCCGACTTACCTCGAGCTTGTCGAGATGGAGACCGAGGTTTCCGCAGATAACGCCGATGTTGACTCCATGGCTTATGTCGGAAACAGCCGTTTCCGCGGACACTGCAAATCCACCCAGAAGTTCGCGGGAACCAATGGCTCGCCCATCTGGGAAGCAGGCAACACGGTCAACGGCACCAACGCCGAAATCACCAATCAGATCACCAACGGCGACGTGTTCTACGGCAACTTTGCGGATGCAAATGTCGGGATGTGGGGCGCCCTCGACATCCTGGTCGATCCCTACACCAAGGGACGTTCAGGTACCCGCCGGGTGATCCTGCATCAGGACGTCGATATCTCGGTCAATAACGTGGAGAGCTTCTGCATTGGACGGGACGCCGCCTAATCATTCCTCGGTGGCGGTAGGTTCCGCCCCCTAACCTTTCAATTAGGAGTGCAAGAACATGGCCAAACAGATCAAAATCAAAATCACGTCCGCTGTCTCGATCGGCGGTAAGATCATCACGCCGGGTAAAACCCTGGACCTGGATGAACCCCTGGCGAAGAACCTTTTGCAGCGCGGGAAAGCTGAGCTTTCAACGGTCAACGTCGACGATAAACAGCTTGGAAAAATGACCGTAGCCGAGCTGAAAGCGGAAGCCAAAGAGCTCGGCATCGAAGGTGCTGACGACATGAATAAAGCCAAGCTGATCGCAGCCATTGAAGAGGCCGGCGACGAGTAAGGACATGCCTCACCCCGATTGGGAGGACCTCTCCGCCTTCTTCGAACCCGACGAGTTTGCGACCAGTGCGGTCATCACTCGGGGAGCGGAGATGGTGGCAGAGGTCCTCGGCATTTTTGACGACCCCAACGAGGTTGCAACTCTCGGCGAGTATGAGATCGACCATCCGATGCCGCGATTTGTCTGCCCGGAGATCGATGTCGCTAACGCCCGCAAAGGCGACGTCGTCACGATCGAGGGCAAGGCCTTCGACCTGATGCAGGAGCCGGAGCTGGACGGTACCGGGATCGCCGCGCTGATGCTGGCCGAGCCGAATGTGATCTACGATGCTGGCCTTTGACTTCGATGATGGACAGCTCGCCAAGATCGCGGATGAGTATGCGGCTACCCCGAAGCAAGTCGATCTCAGCCGCGGGCGGGCTCTGAAACGCACTGCCGGGACGCTCCGGCGCATATCTTCGAAGGGCTTGCAATCCGAGCTGGGGCTTCGCAATGCGACCGCGCTCCGCCGACGCATCAAGGAATACCGCGTCGGCAAAGGCCGCAACGCGCTCAAGCTCTGGTACGGGGCCAATGATCTGCCAGTATCAGCGTTCAAGGGTCGTGCTACCAAGGTCGCGGGCGGCATCAAGATCGGCGAGACCATGATCCACGGCGCGTTCTTCGCAAAGATCAACGGTCGGCGGCGGGTGATGGTGCGCTACGGGGCAAAGCGTTGGCAGATTGGCGAGGCCAGCCTGCCGGTTGCTGATCGCATGATGATCTATCTCGAGGACGAGGTGTTCGTCGATCTGGATTCTATCTTTCTGAAGCATTTCCTCGCCGAGATCAGGGCCCGGACAATATTGGGAGTTGGCGATGGCTGATCCGATTGACCTGGGCATGGCACTGGACAAAGTGATTGCCACGCTCGCTGCTCAGTTCAAAACCTTCAAAACCGTCGCTGCCGAGGACGAAGACCGCAAAAAGTTACCGGTCCCAGCGATCATCGTGCAAATGTCGGAGCTTGAGCCCGATCCCGACAAGGATCCCCATACCGGCCAGTTCCCTTGCCTGGTCAGGCTTGAGGCCCGGATCATCATGGGACACCGAACGCCGAAGGCACGCCGCGAGGTCGTCAAAGCCGCGGGTGCGGTCGCGGCATTTGTTCACAGCAACCGGCTGGGCGTTCCCTGGGGTGCGGCCTCGGTGATTGCAGTGGATCCTGACGAGTTCGCCCCGCAGGTCGAAAAGTTCGACATCTGGCGGGTCGAGTGGGTTCACGCCGCCGACATCGGGACCAGCTATTTCGTCGACGAAGGTGTGACCCCGAGCCGGGTTCTGACCGCGAGGTTCCCGACCATTGGTCCCGCCAACGAGGGCGACTACGAGGAGCTGGCCGTCGGTGAATGATTACACCCAATCGGAGCTCCTGAAGGCTGTTGCGCAGATGGTGATGATTGCTGATGTGGTCGCCGTCGATCCCGGTGCCGCCCGCGCAAAGGTATCGTTTGGTCCTGCGGCGACCAGCGCATGGCTGCCGTGGTTGACCGAGCGCTCGAGCGCGATCGCGGTCTGGGCCCCACCGTCTGCCGGAGAGCAGGTTCTCTGCCTGTCTCCGTCGGGATTGACCAGGGATGCAATCATCCTCGGAGCACTCTTCAGTGGTGCAAATGCTGCGCCTTCCGGGGCTGCAGGCGAGCATCTGGTTAAGATCGGTGGATCATCAATCAGCATCACCGGGGACAGCATCGTGCTCAGCAGTAATGGCTCGACGCTCACGATTAACGGATCCGGCATCACCCACACCGGCGGTTCGACCGAGGTCAATACTGGAAGCCTCAACCACAAAGGCACAAACGTCGGTGACACCCACACTCACAAGGGTATCACGCCAGGACCATCCCGAACGGGCGATCCGAAGTAGAATTGCGGAGACCCGCCAGAGGAAACCAGAGCGCCAGCTCTGCAATGTGGCAGCATGTATGGCATCAGCGCGACCACAGGCCGGAATCTCAGGGGTATCGATCATCTCCGTCAGTCTATCCGGGACATCCTGACGACCCCGATCGGGTCTCGGGTCATGCGTCGTGACTATGGGTCTCGGCTCTTTGAGTTGATCGATGCCCCGTACTCCTCGGCCACCAAGCTCGCAATCATCGCGGCGACTGCGGAGGCGCTCATGACGTGGGAGCCCCGCATCGAGGTCGAGGACATCGCCCTGCGCAGCCACACACCCGGCCACATCATCATCGATCTGGTCGGGCGCTACTTGCCGGAGGGTCGGGAGATAAGGATCGAGGGGATAGAGGTGCTATGAGTGCGTTCACGGCCATTAATCTGGACAAGCTGCCCTTTGTGCCTGCGATCCCGGAGAAGGATTTCGAGACGCTCCTGGCAGAGATCAAAGCCGAGGTGCTGGCGCGCGCACCTGAGCTGGAGGCCGCGCTTGCCCTGGAAAGCGAGCTTGCAACCAAGCTCTGTGAGGCTTTTGCATATCGGCTCCTGATCCTTCGCCAGGAGATCAATGAGGCGGCCAGAGGCAACATGCTGGCCTATGCAACCGGCCCCGCGCTCGATCAGCTTGCGGCCCTTCTTGGGGTGACCCGGCAAGTGATCCAGGACGCCGACCCGGATGCGATACCACCCGCTCCCGAGGTGCTGGAAGACGACACCCGGCTACGCACCCGCACGCAGCTCGCACTCGAAGGGTTCAGCACCGCAGGGCCGCGCGGCTCCTATATCTTCTGGGGGCTCTCAGCCTCACCCGGTGTCAAGGATGTTAGCGTCGCCAGCCCTGCGCCTGGCGAGGTCGTGGTGACCGTGCTCTCTCGCTTGGACGATGGCTCCTCGGATGCCGCATTGATCGATACCGTCAGCAGCACCCTCAATGATGAGGATGTGCGCCCGCTCACCGACCAGGTGACTGTACAGGCTGCCACCATCCTGCCTTACGAGGTCGAGGCCATCCTGACCCTTTACAACGGGCCGGACGAAAGCCTTGTGGTGGCAGAGGCACAAGAGGCCATTGATGCCTACGTAGTCGAACACCACCGGCTCGGTCATGACATTACGATTTCGGGGGTGCATGCAGCTCTCCACCAGACTGGGGTCCAGAATGTCGCTCTGATCCAACCCGCCGCCCACATTGAGGTGGATGATCATCAGGCGGCGTATTGCACGGGCATCACCCTAACGGTGGGAGGGCGTGATGTCTGACCCCAGGGCCCTTCTGCCCCCGAATACCACCCCGCAAGAGCGGGCGCTTGAAATCGCGCCAGCCATTGGGCTCGCTGATACACCCAACCCGTTCTACACGCTTTGGGACCCGCGCACTTGTCCGTCCCATACCCTGCCCTGGCTCGCCTGGGCTTTCTCGGTGGACGATTGGCGGAGCGATTGGCCGGACGATATCAAGCGCGAGACCATCATGGCCAGTGCCACGATCCACCGCGTCAAGGGCACAATCGGAGCGGTGCGTCGGGCGCTGGAGACACTGGGCTACGCTATCGATATCTCGGAATGGTTCGAGCATGGCGGCACACCTCACACATTTCGCATTGCGGTCGATGTGCTTGGCTCACACGCGATAGGCATCGAGATCAGCCCGGACATCTTGGCCGAGATCGTGGGGGTGATCGAGAACGTGAAGCCCGTGCGCTCACATTTTGACGTGGCGCTGAACCTCTCCATCGATGCCCCTGCCTATGTCGGGGCCTTCCAACACACTGCCATCAGAGCCGAGGCGGCGGCGCACCTACCGCCAGCGCCGGTTCTGACGGCGCAATCTGGATATGCGGTGGTGGCACATACCCACCTGCGCGTGGAAATCGGAGGCTGAAATGGCGTCTTATGCAATGCTCACCAATGTGGGGCGCAACAAGGAAGCGGCGGCGCTGGCCGATGGTACGCCGCTCAGCATCACTGCAATCGCCTGGGGCGATGGCACCCGTATTCCGGCAGGCGGTGAGACCGCACTGGAAAGTGAACAAGGCCGCAAGCCGGTAGCGGCGCGGGGCGTCACCGCCGGTGCGCTGAATACGGCCTTCTTTGAGGTGCTGCTGGCCGAGGATGAGGGGCCATTTGTGATCCGCGAGGCTGGGCTGTTTGACACTGAAGGCGACATGATCGCCGTCGCCCATTATAACCCTCCGGTGAACAAGCCGCTGACCACCGTATCCGCGCACCTGCGTATCAACGTGGTGTTCTCGGACCTTGAGAACCTGATCATCCAGATCGATGCCAGCACGGCGTTCGTGTCGGCAGATACTTACACCCCGGAAGACATCCTTGCGAAGCTGCTCACGGTGCATGGTCACGGGTCTGGATTGGACGCCGACAAGCTGGACGGCCTGAATGCTTCGGCCTTTGTTCGGACATCACGCAAAGTCATCGCGGGAGACGGCCTGAGCGGTGGCGGTGGTTTGCACGCAGATCGCACGCTTTCTGTTGATATTGCCTCTGCGGCCGAGGCTGAGGCTGGAACCAGCAATGCCAAGGTGATGACGCCATCGCGAACACTGAATCAAGCGGTGGTGCGTAAGAACGCCGAAATCGGATCTATGGTCTTTGCCGTCCACAACGGCGGTAACCTTTTATACAATTACAATGGTAGTGGCTCGGTTGTTTCCGGTGCGTCCCTTCGCCCGTGTGGGTTTTATGCCGCCCAGACCCCCAGTGACAATACATCCATTGGCTTTTCCAATCTTGTTCTGCGCCAGTCCTGGAGCGCGGAACCCGCCCTGACTGGAACGTGGCGCACCCTGGGGTCCGTTCGGATCGGCAATAGCAATCATGTTCGTGCCACCATGTTCCAGAGGATCGCATAATGAAAACCCGCAATCCAAAATACACCGAAACCGGGGCCGTCGAGGTCGAGATTGAGCATCCCGATTTTGGCTGGATACCGTTCAGCTACAACGACCCGGAAGAAACTGCGCTTGCTGCCGAAGTCGCGGCGGCGCTTGATCCGAACATGATTGCGCCATTTGTCGGGCCGGATGTCGAGACCCGCAAGGCAGAGGCCCTCCGAGCGGTTGATACTGCTCATGCCACTTACCTGAGCCTGCTGATCGAACACGCCACGCCGGAAGAGCGCGACACATGGCTGGTGAAGGCGGAGGCCGCGCAAGCCTATCTCGACGGAACAGCATCGGCCGCCCAAACCGCGCTTATTGAAACGGAGGCGGCAGGCGGCGGCAGAACGCCAGATGAACTGGCCCAAAAGATCATCGTCAAAGACATCGCATTCCATGGCCATATCGGTCAGGCCGGTGCCCTTCGCGCTTCGGGTCGCGCCGCCCTCAAGGCCACAGCCACCCATGACGCCCTGCAAGCCGCACTGGAGGCGTTCTACGCCGAGGTGCATGCGGCGGTTGATGCACTAGGGGGAGGCCAGTCATGACAAGCAAACATGTCAGCCGGCCATTGGCATCCGTCGCGATATTGGGAATGGCTGTGCCCTTGCCGTCGTTCCCTGCCGCGCGCGCCGATTGAAGGTATAGCCCTGACCAGATGTTTATCTTCGTTTTGAGTTTCGTTCGTGCAGCAAGTCGCAAACCGCGAGAACCGGACATTCAACACCACGTGGCAAGTGGCGGATGAGCGGGACCTGACGAGCTTTCGCTGCGACTGATCGGCTGTTTGGTTGGCCCGTGTTGACAAAGTGAATGTCTGACAAGTGCAGGCGTCACGATAGCCGATGTCTATTCAAAAATAGAATTCCGGTATTTTTCAATTCGGTGATCTGGATCCAGTGTTGGATGCGGGACGAATTGGCTGGGCGTATTCGCGGGTAATCAGACAGCAAAAATCAAAGCGACAAAACTCTCCAGAAC